>JBGVCH010000039.1:0-6033 GCA_045226335.1 Christensenellales bacterium
CTCGTATACGTCCAGCAGCACCAGCCGGGAGGGCTCGCAACGGGCGATCTGCCGGGCCAGCTCCGATCCGATGGACCCGCCGCCGCCGGTGATCAGCACCTTCTTGCCCCGGTACCAGGATTTCACTTTCTCATCCAGGAATTCCGTCGCCGAGCGGAACAGCAGATCCTCCACGGCGAAGTCGCGGATATGCCGCCGGCCCGTCTCGTTCAGCGTCGGGAAGTCGTATGCCTTGATCTTGTAGCCGAAGCTCTCGTAGCGCCTGTAGAGCTCGGCCCTGCGCTCCCAGGAGACATTCGGCAGCGCAAACACCACTTCCTGGACGCCTTTGTCGATGAGCCGCTTGTGGAGATCCCCCTTGCTGGAGAGCACGTCGATGCCGAAGATCTCCCGGCCCACCTTCTCCTTGTCAATGTCCACAAAACAGACCGGCAGATAGGTGGCCTTGGGGTTCTTCAGCAGCTCGTCCGCCAGCATCACGCCCACGCTGCCGGCGCCTACGATGGCAATCCGGACCCGGTTGTCCGCGGTCTCCGTCTTTCCGAAGGTCACGCCGGTCAGCGCCTTCAGCAGCGCCAGCGCCGTCCGCTCCGTCCAGCTGTTGCTGGCCCGGTTCTGGAACACCCACTGGTAGATCAGCCGGAACATGATGGCCAGCAGCAGGTTCACCGTGAACATCGACACCGAGCGGACCAGGGTACTCTGCGGCTCGAACATATGGCGCAGGAGGACGAACGCCAGCGCCGCCGCCGCGTCCGTCGCGATCAGCCGCGTGTATTCCTTGGGACCCGCGTAGCGCCAGATCATCCCATAGATTCTCCCCACCAGCCGGGACACCAGCAGACAGATAAAGCCGAGGGCGATATGACTGACCACCAGCCCGGGGGTCAGCCGGTCCACAGACATGGGATAAATCACGAAAACAAACACAGCCACCAGCAGGTAGGACAGAACGTCGATCGCCGCGATCACGATCCCGTGATAACCGCGCCCCCGCAGGGCTCCTCCCTGCTGTTCCGTTTCCTGCTGATGCGGATCCCTTACCGGTTCATTCTGTTTTTCCTTTGCCAACATCCATCACCGGCCCTTCAAGGCACTCCCACCAGTTTGTTTCCCCAGTACTCCCTATTCGGGTTTTCAATTCTGCGTCGATTTGTCCAATCCTTCCCGACGGACAAGATTTCATGGCTCTTTCCGGCAGCGCAGGATCCTTCCCCCCAGCCGCCAGATCCCGCAGCCCGCCAGGCCGCCCAGCGTGTTGTACAGGATGTCCGAGAACTGGAAGCATCCGCGTCTGAAGACCAGCTGGCCCACCTCGATCAGGAGCGTGGTGGCCAGGGATACCGCCAGCGACGCCCGCCACGGCCTGTGGGGGCGGAACGCCAGCAGGAACAGCATTGAGTAAGGAATGAAGAAGAGAATGTTCTCGATGATCTGCTTGTTCCACGCCGGGAACCGGTTGAACCACAGGTGATGCAGGACGTACAGCGTGGGCTCGGTTTCCGGCCGGTCCAGCAGCGCGCTGATGAGCATGGCAAACAGATACACCAGGAAAAGCAGCAGCCACCCTCGCTCCCAGAGGCCGCGAAGGCGATCCGCCAGGGGGAGCTGCCGCTTGCTCCACAGCTGCCAGACCACGATCAGCGCCGCGGCAGGCAGCAGGGCCGGCAGCAGATAACCGGCCTGCATCCGAATGTCGTCGATCAGCAGCAGAAGCGCTCCCTGCCTTTCCCTGCGTTCCGATCCGCGCGTCCGCTTACAGGATCGGCTCTCCGCGCTCCTCGCCGTTCAGCAGCGGCGTGCTCAGGCCCTCGCCCGCCATCAGCGCTTCCAGCAGTTGCGGGACGACTTCCTCCTTGGTGAAGAGGTACCGGTCACCGATCACCAGAGCCGGCACAAACTGCTTCTCCTCCGGGATCTCGTAATCCGCGTAGTATTTCGCGATGACGTTGGCCGGGTCCTTCTCCGGATCCGCGTACTCGCCTTCCGCCGTGTTCTTCTTCAGGCAGACCAGCTTCACGTCGCTCTGCCTGCCATCCGGCAGGATGATGACCTTGGGCAGGCCCGCCGTCAGGGGCTCCAGCTCCTTGCAGTAGGGGCAGTAGTCCTTGTAGAAGTAGTAGATCAGGCTGTCCGTAACTGTGATCTCGTCCTCAAAAGCAGCTGTGGCCGTGGGCATATAGGGTTCGTACGCAGGCTTGGCTTCCTCGGACCCGGCCGGCTGGGCTTTCTCCTCCACCTTGGGCTGGCCGAACAGGGCGGCTTTGATGCCGGGCCAAACCTTGGGCATGACCCGCCAGCCCAGCACAAACGCGGCCGCCATGGCCAGCAGCACCAGGATGACGATCAGCGCTTTTTTTGAACCTTTTTTACCGGCTGTGACAGGCGCTTGACTCATGAATCATTCCTCCAGACGAAAACAGGAGCCTGACAGGGCTGAGCCTGTCAGGCGACTGATGACCCTGCAAATCACTTGTAGGGGTTGTTGGGGCACTTGGTCATGTGCTTGGGGCCGTCCTCGAACTGATACAGGATCAAGCCCGCGCCGCAGAAGGGGCAGGTGAACGGGATGCCCTGCTTGTCCTTCTTTTTCTTGTTCTTGTCGTCGTTGCCGCCGGTCACGGCGTCCAGATCGTCCTCGGAGATCTCGGCGCGCATGTTCTTGACCATCTCGTCGTATTCAGCCTGGCTCGTAGGTGCTTTGAATTCCATGGGTATGCCTCCTCTTTTTGATATTTTCAATCTGGCTCTTGGTGTTCAATCCTGTCCGCAAATGCCCAAGCCGCCTCTTTCTCGGGCGCAAAGGCAAACGCACTGATTTGGACTGCGGACATCAGCCGAAGGATGTTGCCCTGGACCGCGCGTTGCAGCCCGCCGTCGAAGGAGGGCACAAACGCGTTGCTCATGAGGCGCAGCATCGACTGTCTTCCGCTCAGTTCCCGCCAACGGTTCTCCCTGGCCTGCTCCAGAAATACGATCCGGTCCACCCGGACCCGTTCGTCCGTGAAGACCCGGGACGTGCCGCAGAACGGTGTCGGCTCAAACATCGCGCCCGATTCACCGACGGACAGCAGGGCAAAGTCTCCGTTGATCACCCGCGCGCCGCAGTTTTCCTCCAGCAGCCCGGCCAGGGTGGTTTTCCCCGTTCCGCTGGGTGCGGAGAGGATCACCGTTTGGCCGCCGCAGGACAGCGTGACGCCGTGCAGTCCGATGTAATCCCGGTACAGCGCGATCAGCAGCCCGTACAGGACACCGCTTCGGACAAAGCCGTCCAGCGCTTTCCGCACGAAGACGGTCCCTTCGGCCGGAGCCCGGTCATAGGCGATGGAGAAGTTCGCTTTTCCACAGGAAACAAACACGGCTTCCTTCGCAGCATTCCGTGTGCTTCGGTTCCACCCGTCCGGAAGGGCCAGATCTTTGAGACCCGGGTCTTCCCGAAGGTGCAGAACAACCTGATTGCCCGGATGATTCGCTCCCCGGAAGAAATCCAGCCACTCCGGCGGGACGCATTTCAGGAGCTCATCCTCCGCGTCGATGTGCAGCGAGAACATCCCGTCGCCCGGCGCCTCTGCTCAGCCGCAGAAATACGCGTAAGCCTGAGGATTGTCCGGCGTGTAAACGCAACTGTTCTGGGTGTTGTTCGGATCCGTGGCGCCGGCCGTCTGGTTGCAGCCCCAGCAGTTCTGGTTGTTGTCCGGATTGCCGTTCTTGGTGTTGGAGGACGCGATCATGGAGTCGGCCGCGTACTCGTCCACATAGAGCTTGGGGGATTCATACTTTTTCATTCGGAATCGTCTCCTCTCCTAATTTGAAGGATCTTATTGAGAAAGCCGGGTGCCTCAGCGCACGCCGATTTTCATCAGACAGTGTGCCAAGCCGCCGATTCAGATGCGGGGCGAGGCGTCAGCACCAGTTCTCGTAGGCTTCGGTGCCCGGGGTGTACATGCAGATGTGGTTGCCGCTCTGCTGGCCCAGCACACTGCTGCATCCCCAGCACGCTTCGCTGTTGGCGGCCTCGCCGTCCCTGGCGCTGGTGGACGCGATCATCGTGTCCGCCACATACTCGTCCACATACAGCTTCGGGGCTTCGTACGCTTTCATCTGGAATCGTCTCCTTTCAAACATGGAAGGGTATTGTTCTCAGACACACCCGGGTGCCTGAGGTTCATCAGTTCCACCGTGCCGGGCCCGGTAAAGCCTCAGCAGGTAGACGTACTGACAGGTGTATGGGTCAGGCTCGTGGGGAGAGCCTGTTCCTTCAAACCGTCGGCCGGTGCAGTTGTGCAGGCAGTCAGCCGCCATGCTGCACGCCTGGCAGACCGCCGGACGGCGAAAGGTCTTGTCCTGTTCGGCCTTCAGCTGCGACCAGGCAGCCTCGAAGCCGATGTCAAACGGGTTGAGATTGTGGTAACCGCCCATGGAAATGCAGGTTCCCATCTCGCCGTTCCAGTAGATGGCACAGCCGGTGTGAGAGCCGATGCACGAATCCATCTGCGGCTCCGGTGCCTCCAGCGGCGCGGCGGGCATCCGGAAATGCGCCAGTTCCTTCTCGAGTTCCCGGGCATTTTCCAGCGCCAGGGCCACTTCCTCGGCAGGATGGCAGGCGATGGCCGCGCGTTCCGCGGGAGACAGCCTGCACTGCAGCGCGTCGGAGAAGGAGGGGTCACGGTCGTGTCCCGTGACGTCGGTGATGAGGGTGTAGGTCAGGCCAAGTTCCTGACACAGCCTGCCCACCTTCGGATAGTCCAGGGCGTTCTGCCGGATCATCGTGAAGTTGATTCCGACAGGCACGCGGATGGACTGAAGGAAGCGGATGTTCTCCACTGCCCTGTCCAGTCCCCCGGGATCACCGGTGACAGCCTCGTAGGTTTCGCTGCTGCCGCCGTAGAGCGTGATGCCCGCGGCCCGCGGCGGATACCGCCGGAAAACCTCCCGGACAGCCTCCGTGTACGCGCCGGCGTTGCTCATGATGCTGACCAGGAAGCCCATCTTGCAGAGCTCCTCGTACAGCCGGACAAAGCCGGGATACTGGGTGCACTCCCCACCCGTGAGGATGAGGTAGAGCACGCCGGCCTCCTGCATCTGTCTGGCCATGTCCAGCCACTCGTCCACCGTTCGCAGCCTTCCGTAGGGCTTCGCCTGGGCGTCGCTCATGCGGATGTAGCACATCTTGCAGTGGAAGTTGCAGCGATAGGTCAGCTCCATGGTGCAGCTCAGGGGCCGCCGCCGCCGGATGGCATTCAGCTGGATCCTGTCCTTGATCCGGTCCAGGTCCCATACTTTCTCGTTCATTCGGCGATCAGCGCCTTATCGCGGAGGCTTGCGAGGAACGCGTCCACATCGGCCGCAGCCGTCTTTGTGTCAATATCGTACTCGCCCGCCAGGCTCTCCGCCAGCTGCTCACGCTCCGCTCCGTTCTCCAGGATGCGCCACAGGTACGCACCCGTTTCGTTGAGACTCATGATCTGGTTGGGCGCGTAGGTCTCGTCACCGATTCCGACTATGACGTAGACGTCCACGACCTTCCGGAGCATGTAACCGGGTTTGATCTTCATCCGCGTTCCCCCTTCCTGTGTGTGGTTCCCGCGCGACGGAAGGGCTTCACCAGCCTCCCCACTGCCCTTCGTACTTTGATACGCAGCTCAGTCAGGGATGTCACCGCGCGGGTGTAGATTTTCAGAAAAAACTTGCTGCAGGGGATGCTTTTCCCGTTGCGGACGATGACCGTCACCACGCCCACCACCTGCGACGCGGGCAGGCCGCGCTCGATGTGCCACTGGCTGTCCCCGGCCATGTCGAAGCGGTCGCCGCGGACGTGGATCACCCGGTGGAGGGCATAGCGCCCGTTGCGCCGGTCGAAGAGCACGATGTCCCCGGGCTTGAGCGCTCCGGGGGGGCCGATCACCACACCGTCCCGCAGGTGGTGCAGCAGCGGCCGCATGCTGACGCCGGTGACCCGGACAAAGGCCTGACCTTCCTCCGCCAGCCTTTTTCGCACCATGGCGAAGTAGGTTTTCGTCGGCAGCACCTTGG
>JBGVCH010000040.1:0-17551 GCA_045226335.1 Christensenellales bacterium
TCCGGCACCTTCACGTCCATCCTCTCCAACCTCATCACGCTGGCGGTGGCCCTGGTGGCCATGTTCCAGAAGAACTGGATCCTGGCCCTGGTGGGCATCGCCGTGGTGCCGCTGTTCGTGCTGCCCACGCGCCTGGCCGGCCGCACCCGCTGGAAGCTCGCCAGCCAGGCCCAGGAGTGCAACGACGAGATCAACGGCATCCTGAACGAGACCCTCTCCGTGTCCGGCCAGCTGCTGGTGAAACTCTTCGGCCGGGAGAAGGACGAGTACCAGCGCTATGAGGCCACCAACGGCCGGATGGTGAAGCTGAACATCCGGGAGCGCATGGCGGGCCGCTGGTTTTTCGTGATCCTCTCCACCTTCTCGTCCGTGGGCCCCATGCTGCTGTACCTGGTGGGCGGCCTGCTGATGTTCAAGTACGGGAACACGAAGCTGACCGTGGGCGACATCACCGTGCTGGTAGCCCTGCTGGGGCGCATGTACGGGCCGGTGAACAGCCTGCTGAACATCCAGGTGGACTGGATCCGCTCCATGGCCATGTTCACCCGCATCTTCGAGTACTTCGACATGCCCGTGGAGATCCGGAACCCGGAGAACCCGGTGATCCACGAGGGCGTCGCCAAGGGCGAGGTGCGCTTCGATCACGTTTTCTTCTCCTACAACCCGGAGCGGCAGATCCTCAAGGACATCTGCTTCACCCTGGAGAGCGGCAAGTCCATCGCCATCGTGGGGCCCTCCGGCTCCGGCAAGTCCACCATCGTCAACCTGATCCCCCGGCTGTGGGACGTGGACAGCGGCGCGGTGTATTTTGACGGCACCGACGTGCGGGAGATGGACCTGAACGCCCTGCGGGACGAGGTGGGCGTGGTGACCCAGGAGACCTACCTGTTCAACGGCTCCATCCGGGACAACCTGCTCTACGCCAAGCCGGACGCCACGGAGGCGGAGATGATCGAAGCCTGCCGGAAGGCCAATATCTGGGACTTCATCCAGCGGCAGCCGGAGGGGCTGGGCACCATGGTGGGCAATCGGGGCCTGAAGCTCTCCGGCGGCGAGAAGCAGCGGATTTCCATCGCCCGGGTGCTGCTGAAGGACCCGGCCCTGCTGATCTTTGACGAGGCCACCTCCGCCCTGGACTCCATCTCCGAGGCGGCCATCCAGGCGGCCATTGACCCGCTGATCGAGGAGCGCACCGCCATCCTCATCGCCCACCGGCTGTCCACGATCCTGGCGGCGGACGAGATCCTGGTGGTGCGGGACGGCGAAATCGTGGAGCGCGGCCAGCACAGGGAGCTGGTCCACGCCGGCGGAACCTATCAGGAGCTGTACGAGACCCAGTTCTCCAAGGCTGTGATGGATTCCGCGGAGGAGAAGACACAGGCATGAGCAAGAAAAAGCCAACTGAAACCCGGGAGGAGCTGACGCTGCCTTCCGGCCGTCCGGAGGGTTTCGAGGAGACCCCCGCGGAGGGCCTGACCGAGGCGGAAGCGGCGGAGCGCATCGCCCGGGGAGAGAGCAACCGCGCCACGGCCGATCCGGGCAAGTCCGTGTGGCGCATCATCGCGGACAACCTGTTCACCCTCTTCAACCTGCTGAACGTGCTGCTGGCGGCGGCGCTGGCCTATGTGGCCCTGACCCGCAACGCCGACGCCTGGAAGGACATCGCCTTCATCGGCGTGGTCATCGGCAATACCGCCTGCGCCACGCAGCAGGAGCTCAAGGCCAAGCACATGGTGAACAAGCTGAAGCTCATGAGCGAGAGCCCGGTGAAGGTCCGCCGGGAGGGAAAGGAACGCCAGGTGCCGCTGGGAGAATGTGTCCGGGGCGACCTGGTGCTGCTGCGGGCCGGCGACCAGGTGCCGGCGGACGCCATCCTGCGGGAGGGCAGCTGCACCGTCAGCGAGGCCCTGCTCACAGGCGAGCAGGACGCGGTGCCCAAGCAGGACGGCGACTGGCTGTATTCCGGCAGTTATCTCAACGCCGGGGCCTGCGCCGTGCAGCTGGTTCACGTGGGCGACAGCAGCTATGTCAGCCGCCTGAGCCACGCGGCCAGAAAGATCAATCCGCCCCAGTCCGCCCTGATGGGGGATATGCGGAAGATCGTCCGGGTGGTCAGCGCCGTGCTGCTGCCCATGGGCATCCTGCTGTTCTGCAAGCGGTTTTTCATCTCGAACGAAGGCGTGGAGGCCTCCGTCCGGCAGACCGTGACCTCCATGGTGGGCATGATCCCGGAGGGCCTGATGCTCCTCACCAGCCTGGCGCTGACGGTGGGCGTGGTCCGGCTGGGCCAGCGCAAAACGCTGGTGCAGCAGATCTACGGCATCGAGAACCTGGCCCGGGTGGACGTGCTGTGTCTGGACAAGACCGGCACCCTGACCAGCGGCCGCATGGTCCTGACGGACAGCGTGCCGGTGGACGCGGGGGAGGAGGAGCTGGCGGCGGCCATGGCCCGTTTCCTGGGCGCGGTGGACCGGGAATCCCCCACCATGCAGGCCCTGTGTGCCGCCTTTCCGCCGGGGGATGAGCGGGCGGAGACCCTGCTGAGCTTCTCCTCGGAGCGCAAGAAGTCCGCCGCGGGGTTCGCGGACGGCACCGTGCTGATCGCGGGCGCCCCGTCCTTTGTGCTGTCCCCCGAGCGGATGCTGGGGATCCGCTACACCGTGGCGGAAGCCGCCCGGAAATCCATGCGCGTGCTGGTGCTGGCGGAGGCCCGCGGGACCATCCGGGAGGACAATCTGCCCCCGGTGCGGCGGGTGCTGGGCCTGTTCATGATCAGCGACGAGGTCCGGGCGGAAGCACCGGACACCCTGGCCTACTTCCGGCGGGAGGGCGTCACCGTGAAGGTGATCTCCGGCGACGATCCGACGACGGTGGCCGCCATCGCGGAGCAGGCCGGCCTGCCGGACGCCCGGGAAAAGGCGGTGGACGTCTCCCGGCTCCCGGAGGAGGAGCTTCGGCAGGCGGCCACCCGCTATACGATCTTCGGCCGGGTCACTCCGGACCGGAAAAAGATCCTGGTGGAAGCCCTGCAGGCGGCGGGGCACAGCGTGGCCATGACCGGCGACGGTGTCAACGACATCCCCGCCATGAAGGCCTCGGACTGCTCCATTGCCATGGCCTCGGGCTCCGACGCCGCCCGGCACGCCTCCCAGGTCATCCTGCTGGACAGCAATTTTGCCTGCCTGCCCCGGGTGGTGGCGGAGGGCCGCCGGGTCATCAACAACATCACCCGGTCCGCGTCCCTCTTCCTGGTGAAGACCATGTACTCCTTCGCCCTGGCTCTGCTGACGCTGCTGCTGCCCATCAACAACCCCTTCGAGACCCATCAGCTCTCCCTGATCTCCACCCTCATGGTGGGCATCCCGTCCTTCCTGCTGACGCTGGAACCCGACGAGAGCCGGCTGCAGGGAAACTTCCTGTGGGGCGTGCTGCGGCGGGCCATCCCCGGCGCGGTGGCGGTGACGGCCTGCGGGCTGACGGTGTCGCTGCTGAACCATTTCGCCCCGGAGGCCTGGCCCATGGACGTGTGCCGCACCATCGCCGTGCTGGCGGACGGCGCGGTGTGCGTCTTCATGCTGATCTCGGTCTGCATCCCCCTCAACCGTCTGCGGGGCGCGCTGATCATCGCGGATGCCTGCGCCTTTGTAGGGGCCGCGGTCCTGTTCAGGAAGTTCTTCGACCTGAGGCTGGACCTGTTCGGGTGGGAGCAGTACATGGTGCTGAGCATCCTGATCCTGGCCTCGGCGGTCACCGTGGCGGGCATCCGGCTGTGGCTTGAATACCGGAACAATCGTCGGCTGCTGTATCAGGAGGAAGAAAAGCGCAGAAGCCAAACCCAGTGATACATAAGGAGGAACAAGCGATGAAAAACATCCTGGTGGTCGTGGACATGCAGAAAGATTTCGTGGACGGCGCCCTGGGCAGCCCGGAGGCCGTGGCCATCGTGCCCGCGGTGGCGGAGAAGATCCGGAACTGGGAGGGCGGCATCATCGTCACCTACGACACCCATCCGGACAACTACCTGGAGACCCAGGAGGGCCACCGCCTGCCGGTGCCCCACTGCATTCACGGAACGGAGGGCTGGCAGCTGGACGCCGCGGTGCAGGACGCCCTGGAGGGGCGCGACTTCTGTGCCCTGCTGAAGCGCACCTTCGGCAGTGATCAGCTGCCGGACGTGGTGGCGGAGATGGCGGGGGAGGAGCCCTTTGCCGTCACTTTCATCGGCCTGTGCACGGACATCTGCGTGGTGTCGAACGCCCTGCTGCTGAAGGCCTTCTTCCCGGAAGCGCCCATGAGCGTGGACGCCCGCTGCTGCGCCGGCGTCACCCCCGCCAAGCACGAGGCCGCCCTGGAGACCCTGCGGTCCTGCCAGTTTGACGTGATCTGACGGTGAAAACGCCATGCCCGATATCAACGATTACGCGGTCTACAACGACCGGATGCGGCGCTCCATGTGGGACAAGTCCTTCTTCATGGACAAGGTGCCCGGGACGGAGGCCGTCATCGACTACGGCTGCGCGGACGGGTCCCTGGTGCGGTTCCTGAGCGGACTGTTCCCGTCCATGCGCTTCATCGGCTTTGACATCGACCCGGTGATGATCCGGGCCGCCGATGCCCAACGGCGGGAGAACACCTGGTTCTTCGACGATCCGGACCGGGTGGTGGACAAGCTCCGGGAGCTGGGGATCCAGGGCGGCGGAACGGCCGTGAACTTCTCCTCGGTCTTTCACGAGGTGTTCCACTACGGCTTCGATACCGGCGTGATCCGGCGGCTGATCCGGGCCGTGGATCCCGGCTATCTGGTGGTGCGGGACATGATGTACCAAAGCCCGGACGACGGCGCGGTCCTCACGCCGGAGGCGGAAGAACGGGCGAAACGCGTCCTGCCCGCCCGGCCGGTCCGGGACTTTGAGGCGGTCTTCGGTCCGATCCGCCTGCGGAAAAACCTGATCCACCTGCTGATGAAGATCGGCTACCCCGAAAACTGGGACCGCGAGTGCGCGGAGAACTACTTTTCCTTCACGGAGGACGACCTGACGGCGGTGCTGGACCCGGACGGACGGTACCGGCGGCTGTTCTTCACCCGCTATACCCTGCCGTGGATCCGCCTCGCCGCAGAGAGAGACTTCGGCCTCGACATGGGCACGGAGGCCACGACCCATTTCGCGCTGATCCTCGGCAAAAAGCCGAACCCGCCCTGCGTCAGCCTCGACGCGGGCGCATCCCATTCATGACCCAGACAGGAGGAACGGAGCATGAACCTTGAACCCATCGTCCGGTCGCTGCTGGACACCGACCTGTACAAGTTCAACATGGACCAGGTGATCTTCCACAAGCACACGGACCTCACCGGCGAGTACTACTTCCGCTGCCGCAATGAGGGCGTGGTCTTCACGCCGGAGATGCTGGAGGAGATCAACGCGCAGATCGACCACCTGTGCTCCCTGCGCTTTACCCGGGAGGAGCTGGACTACCTGCGGTCCATCCGCTTCATCAAGGCGGACTACGTGGAATTCCTGCGGCTGTGGCGGCCCATCCGGGACTATGTGGAGACGTCCCTCTCCCCGGAGGGCGAGCTGTCCATCGTGGTCCGGGGCCCGCTGTTCTCCGCCATGCAGTTCGAGATCTTCCTGCTGGAGATCGTCAACGAGGTCTACTTCCGCATGAAGTTTGACTATGAGACCCTCCGGACCTCGGCGGAAGAGCGGCTGGAGCGGAAGATCCGGGACTTCCGGGAGGGCAAGTACACCTTCTCCTTCGCGGAGTTCGGCTGCCGGCGCCGCCTCAGCCGGGAATGGGAGGACGTGGTGGTCCGCCGCCTGGCCGCGGAGACGAAGAACTGCGTGGGCACCTCCAACGTGTACCTGGCCATGAAGTACAACCTGACCCCCATCGGCACCTACGCCCACGAGTATGTCCAGATGTACCAGGGCATCGACAGCATCCCGCTGGCCTACACCAACCACTACGCCCTGACGGACTGGTACGACGAGTACAAGGGCGACAACGGCACGGCCCTGACGGACACCATCACCACGGACCTGTTCCTGCTGGACTTCAACCGCTCCATGGTGAACAACTTCACCGGCGTGCGGCACGACAGCGGCGACCCCTACGCCTGGGGCGAGAAGATCATCGATCACTACCGGTCCTACGGCGTGGACCCGAAGACGAAGCTGCTGCTGTTCTCCGACAGCCTGGACTTCGACCGCGCCCAGGCGCTGTACGATTATTTCAAAGACCGCGCCAAGGTGTCTTTCGGCATCGGCACCTTCTGCTCCAACGACACCTGCGAGAAGGCCCTGAACATCGTCATCAAGCTGCAGACCGTCAACGGCCGCGCGGTGGCGAAGCTCTCCGACACCCCCGGCAAGGCCATGTGCCGCGACGAGGAGTACCTGGAGTACCTGAAGCGCTCCGTGGTCTACCGCCTCAAGCGGGAGAAATAAGGGCTACCGGTGGGCGAAGAAAAAAGTGAAGGCGACGCTTGACAAGCCGCCCCTCTTCTGGTAAACTAAAAAGGCTGTTTCCAAGCAATCTCGGGGGAAACCCCGTCGAATCCAACGCAGAGGAGTGTTTCCATGTTCCGCACCTATCAGCCCAAGAAGCGTCAGCGCAGCAAGGTGCACGGCTTCCGTGCCCGTATGTCCACCAGAAATGGCCGTCGTGTGCTGGCAGCGCGCCGCCGCCGCGGCCGCAAGGAGCTGACCGTCTGACGGTCCGGTCCTGTGGATGAAGCCCGCCACGATTCCGGCGGGCTTTTCCTTGATAAAGGGGCGGCGGCCTGCCGTCCTTCTCCCCGGATCCGCCGAACCGGACCCATCCAAGAGGAAGAGCATGCAAAAGCAATACCGGCTGCAAAAAAACAAGGCGTTCCAGTATGTCTACCACCGTGGACGGAGCGCCTCCTGTCATGATCTGGTCCTGCTCGTCGCCAAAGGGCGCGGGCTGCAGGTCGGTTTTTCCGTCAGCAAGAAGGTGGGCAACGCCGTGACCCGCAACAAGGTCAAGCGCCGCCTCCGGGAGTGCTTTCGGCCCCATCTGGGGGACGTGAAAAACGCCCTGTACGTTTTCGTAGCCAGACCGTCAGCCGCCAATGCCACCTTTTCGTCGCTGCAGCAGCAGGTGGACAGCCTCCTGAAGAAGCAGAACTGCTTCCGGGAGGAGGACCGCCCGGCCGGCAGCCGGACCGGAAAGGGAGTCGCGCAGTGAAACGCTTTTTGCTGTGGTGCATCCGCTTCTACCGCCGCCATCTCTCGGCCCGCAAACGGACCCCGACCTGCCGCTACATCCCCACCTGCTCCGAGTACGCTCAGACCGCCATCGAGCGTTACGGCGCGGTGAAGGGCGGGTGGATGGCCGCGCGGCGCATCATGCGGTGCAACCCCATGCATCCCGGCGGATATGACCCGGTTCCGGAGGATCCCCGCACCAACCTGAGGAGGGAATAACCGACCCATGTTTGAGAGTATCCTTTACTGGTTTTACGGATGGCTGAACAACTACGGCCTGGCGGTCATCGCCTTCACCATCCTGGTCCGTCTGGTGCTCCTGCCCTTCGACTACAAGAGCCGCGTCAGCATGCGGAAGATCTCGAAGCTGCAGCCGAAGATGCAGGCCCTGCAGAAGAAGTACGCCAACGACAAGGAAAAGCTCAACCGCAAGATGTCCGAGCTGTACAAGACGGCGCGCGTCTCCCCCCTGTCCGGCTGCGTACCCATGCTGCTCTCCTATCCCATCCTGATCATCATGTTCAACGCCATGCGCAACGTGGCCAATCAGGAAGCGGTCCGGCAGGCGCTGAACATGCTGCAGGGCGAGGATCCCGGTTTCCTGAACTTCCTGTGGATCAAGAACCTGGTCATGGCGGACAGCCCCATGGCCAGCACCGTACTGGATGCCAGATCCCTGATGAATGCCGGTTCGGACGTCTGGGTAAAGCTGTTTACTGAAAGATTCGGTGCAGAAGGAAGCCTGAAGCTGAGTGAAACGCTCACGCTGACTGTTGAGAGTTTCAGTAAGGATAACCTGAGTGCAACAGCTCAGAGTATCTATGAGTACCTTGAAACGACGACAATCTATCAGGAATCTACTGCCCATTTCGCCCCCATCTCCTTGCTGCTCTTTAACATCACCGTCTACAAGATCCCCAACGGCTTCTTCATTCTGCCCATCATGTCGGCTTCGTCTCAGTTCCTGATGACCAAGATCGTGGGCGGCAACCAGCAGCAGCCCGCCGCCAACGACCAGCAGGCCCAGACCCAGCAGGCCACCGGCAAGTTCATGAAGTGGTTCTTCCCGATCTTCTCCCTGTGGATCTGCTCGAGTTCCACCGCGGCCTTCGCCCTGTACTGGGTGGCCAGCAACCTGATCGCCATGGTCAGCACCATCGCGATCAACAAGTACCTTGACAAAAAAGAACAGAAGGATGTCATCGCCGGGGAGGGCATTGTGCAATGAGAGAAGTCATCAAGACCGCCAAGACCTATGAAGAGGCGCTGGAGGCGGCACTGCAGGAACTGAACGCGTCCATCACCGACGTGGATGTCCTCACCCTGGAGGAGGGCAGCAAGGGCCTCTTCGGTCTCTTCGGCTCCCGGCCTTACAAGATTCGCGTGACCCTGAAGAACAGCAAGGATGAAGCCGAGGACGAGCTGGACATCAAGAGCCTGCTGAACGGCGACAAGCCCGCGAAAAAGCCCGATCCCGCGAAGAAGCCCGAGCCTAGGCCCGCCCGGAAGCCCGAGCCCAAGCCGGCTCCCGCCGCGGAGGACAAGCCTGCTGAGGAAAAGGAAGCCAAGGAAGAAAAGGAAGAGAAGAAAAACCGCCGCCCCGAGCCTGTGCGCCGGGTGAACCCCGACCGCAAGCCCGCCGAGGCCGCCGCTCCCGCCGCCCCCGCCCCGACTGAGGAAGCCGCGGACGAAGAGGAGGAAGAGGACAATGCCGCCGTGCAGGTCCCCGGTGACGCCCCGGCCAGGAAGCGCCGCCGTCGTCACCGCAGCCGCGGCGGGAAGAAGCCCGCTGCCGCCGCCGAAGCGCAGGAAGCGCCCGCCGAGCCCAAGCCTCCGGTGAAGCCGCTGGAGAAGCCTGTGGTCACCATGATCGCCGCGGAAGAGCTGGATCCCGAGTCCGCCGCGGGCCGCGCCAAGGCCTTCCTGCAGGAACTCACGAGCCTCATGGGCGTGAACGTCACCATCGACATGGGCACGGACGCCGAGGGCAATGTCTACGGCTACATGAACGGCGACACCCTGGGCATCCTCATCGGCCGCCGGGGCGAAACCCTGGACGCCCTGCAGTACCTCACCAGCCTGAAGATCAACAAGGGCCAGGAGGGCTATACCCGCGTGACCCTGGACACGGAGAACTACCGCGCCAAGCGGGAGGACACCCTGATCCGCCTGGCCAACCGCAAGGCGAACCACGCCGTGAAGACCGGCCGCAAGGTGGCCCTGGATCCCATGAACCCCTACGAGCGCCGGATCATCCACAGCGCCCTGCAGAGCAACGACGCGGTGGAGACCCACTCCGAGGGGGAGGAGCCCAACCGCCACGTGGTGATCACCCTGCGCAAGGCCTGATCCGCGAGGGGGGAGAGACATGGCCATCGCATCCCTGCCCCTGAGCGCGCTGGGCTGCCTGGCAACGGCACTGGCCGTGCTGAATCCCGGCGGTCTGCTAAGCGCCCCGAGAATCCCGGAGCTTCTCCTGATGACCGGCGCGCTGCTGGCCCTGCTGGGGATCCTCTTCGGCACCCTGGGCATCCGGCGCAGCCGGGTCGCCGGCATCGTCGGCGTGGCGATGGGCGCGCTGTGCATGGCCTTCTGCCTGACGGTGTGCGTCCTGGGCTTTGTGGCCCCCGGAGCGCTCTCCGGCTGGACCCGCCTGGACGTCAACATCCTGGTGAACCCTCAAACCGCGCCGATGGGCTGAACGTCCCCTCGCCAACCACCCCGATCCCTGAGCGTCTGTCCGAACTGGACAGGCGCTTTTTTGATCCCGAAGGTTTGTTTCAAAACTGTTCATGATTGTAAACGAAAAAAAGTATTTTACGCCTGCCGAGGGCGGCTTTTCATGAAATTTCACATCGCGCGCCCCGATTTCCACAAAATATGGTGGTGCGCTTTTTTCAGCATCACAAATGCGTTGATGGAAATTTAAGGAAATATTAAGAAATAATGACAAATCTGTAATAGTTCAACAGTTTTGCCGGATTTTGAAAGGAAATTCTCTATTGACAAGACCAAAAGGTGTAGTATTATGGGATTGAAGCCCAAATTGTGGCAGAAAAATGGTGAAAGGTGGGGGAACCGTGAGCGACGATCAGTTGTTGCTGTTGCAAGGCTTGCCGCTCGACGAGGAACTCACCGAGGCGGATCAGGCCCTGTTGAGGCGTTACAGCCGCTCCTTCACGGGCTCATACAGCCACACCCTGGACGGCAAGGGGCGCATGGTGGTGCCCCAGGCTTTCCGGGACCAGCTGGGATCGGTGTTCTGCGTGGCGCCCTCCAAGGACTTCGAGAGCATCGCCCTCTACTCCAACATCGCCTGGGCCAGGCTGCGGGACCGTTACGCGAAGCTGGCGCCCCTGCGGAAGGAACTGGTGGAGTTTGAGGAGCAGTTCGATGCCTTCTCCTTCTTTGGCCAGGAGTGCGACAGCCAGGGGCGGATCCTGCTGCCGGCCAAGATCCGGAACCATTTCCTGGGAGACGAGCGGGACGTGGAGATCACCGGCGCCAGGGACCACGTGAGGATCGTGGCCGCCAGCAAGGGCGCCGAGCAGTTCAGCCGCTTCAAGGAGAACCTGCCGGGCATTCTGGACGTGATCGGACAGCTTTCCACCCAGCGCGAACAGGAGGATCGCTGAGGGCGGCGGGCTGATTATGCAGGAGAAACAGAGGCGTTGACCGATGCAACAGACATTGCGCAGATATCGGAGCCGCTCCCGTTACGCCGGGCGCGGCACGGCTGATCTGAGCTGGCAGGAGCGGGTCCGCCGCGTCGGAAACCCCTACGGTTATGTGGCAGAGGGGCGCTCCGGCCGCGAGCGGATGACCTTTGGCGTGGAACTGCCGGTGATGGGCGGCGACATGCAGCCCATTTATCCGGAGAACTACGGGACGGGCGTCCGCTCGGCGGAAGTGCTCCGGCGGCGGGAAGCCCGGGCCAGGCGGGAAGTGCCGACGGTGAGCCGGGGCGGCCTCCGCTGCACGGTGGCCCTGGCGATGCTGGCGGTCATCGCCCTGACCCTGATGGTGTGCTGGCGGATCAGCCGGGCGGATGTCCGGGCCACGGAGCGCCGGATCGCCCGGACGGAGAGCCGGATCGAGGAGATCGACCGCCGCTGCGAACTGCTGACGGCGGAGCTGGAAGAAAAGGCGGCGTCGGTGGACGTGGCCTACACCGCCGCGGGCCAGGGCATGATCTCCTCCAAGGGGGCGGCCCGCATCGCCATCACCGTCCCGGAGGACGCCGTGGTGATGCCCTACATCGCCGCGGAAAACTGACATCCCGGACAGGGGGAAGAGAGCATGAAACTGCGGGATCTGATCCGGGATCTCCCCGTGCTGATTGACACCCGGGGGGATCTGGACACACCCATCGAAGCCATCACAGCGTCCAGCCGCGAGAAAACCGCGGATGCGCTGTTTTTCTGCATCAGCGGCGCCCGCTTCGACGCCCACGATTTCGCGGCCCAGGCGGTGGAGAACGGCTGTGTGGCCCTGGCGGTGGAGCGCTGGCTGGACCTGCCGGTGCCCCAGGTGCTGGTGAGCAACGGCCGCATCGCCATGGCCCGGCTGGCGGCGGCCTTCTACGGACACCCGGCGGACGGCATGAAGCTGGTGGGCATCACCGGCACCAAGGGCAAGACCACCACCTCCTACATGGTGAAGAGCATCCTGGAGAGCGCCGGCCTGAAGTGCGGCCTCATCGGCACCACGGGGAACATGATCGGCGACCGCCGCATCGAGAGCCACCTCACCACCCCGGACCCCATCGAGCTTCAGCGGACCCTGCGGCAGATGGCGGACGAGGGCGTGCAGGCGGTGAGCATGGAGGTCTCCGCCCACGCCATCGACATGTTCCGCCTGGACGGCATGACCTTTGAGGTGGGCTGCTACACCAACCTGAGCCAGGACCACCTGGACTGGTTCCACACCATGGACCGGTACTTCGAGACCAAGAAGCGCTTCTTCACCGGCGGCATGGTGAAGAACGCCGCCCTCAACGCGGATGAGGAGACCTCGGTCGCCATCGTTCGGGACCTGAAAGTCCCCCACCTCACCTACGGCATCTGCGTGGACGCGGACCTCTTTGCCCGGGACATCGAGATCGACGAGGACGGCGTCTCCTTTGAGATGCGGCTGAAGGGCGTGTACAACCAGCGGGTCAACCTTCAGATGACGGGCATGTTCAACGTGTACAACGCTCTGGCGGCGGCCAGCTGCGCCATGATCCTGGGGGTGTCGGCGGAACGCATCAAGGCCGGCCTGGAGCAGATCGCCTCCGTGCCGGGCCGGGTGGAGATGCTGCCCACCAACACGCCCTACAAGGTGATCCTGGACTACAGCCATTCCCCGGACGCCCTGCGGAACATTCTGGAGACCGTGCGGGTCTTCACCCGGGGCCGGGTCATCGCCCTCTTCGGCTGCGGCGGCGACCGGGACCAGGGCAAGCGCCCCATGATGGGCGAGATCGGCGGCCGGCTGGCGGACCTGTGCGTCCTCACCAGCGACAACCCCCGCAGCGAGGATCCCATGGCCATCCTGGACATGATCGAGGAGGGCATCAAGCCCACCGGCAAGCCCTATGTGGTCATCGAGAACCGCCGGGAGGCCATCCGCTGGGCCCTGAAGGAGGCCCGGGAGGGGGACGTCATCATCCTGGCGGGCAAGGGCCATGAGACCTATCAGGAGATCCAGGGGGTCAAGCACCCCTTCGACGAAAAAGTGGTGGTGGCGGAACTGCTCCGGGAGATGGAGGGCTGAGTCCGCCGCGACAAGGAGTGATGCGGATGTATTGCGCGCTGGCTGCGCTGATCGCCATGGGCCTGGTGCTGGCGGTCATGCCCTTCTTTCTGCCGTACCTGAAAAAGCTCAAGTTCGGGCAGACCATCTACGACCTGGGCCCCCAGGCCCACAAGGTCAAGCAGGGGACCCCCAACATGGGCGGCATCGTCACGGCAGGCGCCACGACGCTGACTACCGTGGTCCTGAGCGTTTTCCTCTGCGTCTCGGAGGGCAGTGCCATGGGGCTGCGGTGCGCCTTGTGGCCGCTGCTCTTCATCACCCTGGGCTGCATGGCCTTCTTCGGCTTCCCGGATGACTACATCAAGGACGTGAAGAAGGACCACGAAGGCCTGAAACCCAAACAGAAGCTGATCGGGCAGATGATCGTCGGCCTGGTCTTTTCGCTGTTTTGCTACTTTTACGTGGGCCCCGACGTGTGGGTCCCCTTTACGCAGAAGACCTGGAATCTGGGCATCTTCTACATCCCCGTCATGACGGTGCTGGTGATGTTCATCACCAACAGCGCCAACCTCCAGGATGGCGTGGACGGCATCCTTTCATCCGTCACGGTGGTGGGAATGGCGGCCTTCGGCGTCATCGCGCTGCTCATCGGCCGGTTTGTGGCCGCGCCGGAAAACGCGGAGCTGGCGGAGAAGCTCTTCAAGGGACTGGTACAGGAGCCCTGGTTCGGCGTCATCGCCATCCTGTGCTTCGCCCTGGCCGGGGCCAGCGTGGGGTTCCTGTTCTTCAATCACCACCCGGCGCAGATTTTCATGGGGGACACGGGCAGCATGTTCATCGGCGGCGCCTTCGTGGGCGTGGCCATGCTGCTGAAGTGCCAGTTCCTGCTGATCCCCGTCTGCTTCACCTGCATCATGAGCTCCGTGTCCGTGATGATGCAGACCACGTATTTCAAGTACACGAGAAAAAAGACCGGCACCGGCAAGCGCATCTTCAAAATGGCGCCCATCCATCACCACTTTGAGCTCAGCGGCATGAAGGAGAACCAGATCGTGTTGATGTACGCCCTGGTGACCCTGGTGCTGTGCGCGCTGGCGGTCTGGTCCGTGCTGGCGGTCTTCTGATCGGAAAGGAAGCGGCGGGGCATGAAGAAAGAAGCATCCTGGCAGGGAAAGCGGGTCCTGGTGGTGGGCCTGGCGCGCTCGGGCATCGCGGCGGCGCAGCTGCTGGTGCGGGAGGGCGCCACGGTGACCGTGAACGATTCCAAGACCCGGGAGGGCCTGGGGGAGGCTTTGCAGCCTCTGGAAAAACTGCCGGTGCAGTGGCGGCTGGGCTGCGGCGCGCTGGAACTCCTGCCGGGCCAGGAAGCCCTGGTCATCAGCCCCGGCATCCCGGACACCGCGCCCTTCGTTGTGAAGGCGAAGGAGATGGGCCTGCACGTCATCGGCGAGCTGGAGCTGGCCGCGTCCCTCTGGCCCGGGGAGATGGTGGCGGTCACCGGCACCAACGGCAAGACCACCACGGTTTCCCTGCTGCGGCAGATCTTCGACGACGCCGGGCGGAAGGCCTGGGCGGTGGGCAACATCGGCTTCCCCTTCTCCCAGGCGGTGCTGGAGGGGGCGCCGGAGGACATGGCGGTCTGCGAGTGCTCCTCCTTCCAGATGGAGACCGTGGAGACGTTCCACCCGAAGGCCGCTGTGCTGACCAACATCACGGAGGACCACCTGAACCGCCACGGCACCATGGCGGAGTACACCCGGCTCAAGATGCGGATGTTCGAGAACCAGACCCCGGAGGACACGGCGGTGTTCAACGATGACGATCCCGCCCTGGAGCCGCTGACTTCGCAGGTCCGCGGCCGCGTGATGCGCTTCTCCCGGAAACACCCGGTGGAGAAGGGCGCCTTCGTGCGGGACGGTATGCTGACGGTCCGCTGGGACGGCAAGGAAGAAGCCATCCTGCCGCCGGAAGAAATCTACATTCCCGGCCCCCACAACCTGGAGAACGCCCTGGCGGCGGTGTGCGTCGCGTACAGCGTGGGGGTCCCGGCGGCGTCCATCGCCCAAACCCTGCGGACCTTCAAGGGCGTGGAGCACCGGATCGAGCTGACCCGGGAGCGGAACGGCGTCCGCTGGTACAACGACTCCAAGGGCACCAACGTGGATTCCACCATCCGGGCGGTCCAGACCATGAACCGGCCGACGGTGATGATCCTGGGGGGCTCCGACAAACACTGCGACTTCACGCCCCTGGCAAAGGAGATCCTCGCGTCGCCCTGGATCCGGGCCACGGTGCTGCTGGGGGTCACGGCCAACCAGATCGAGGACACCCTGCGCCGCTGCGGCTGGAACGAGATCCACCGGGCCGGCAGCATGGCGGAGGCCGTGCTGATGTGCGACCGGATCGCGGCGTCGGGCTGGAACGCGCTGCTCTCCCCGGCCTGTGCGTCCTTTGACATGTTCCGGGATTATGAGGAGCGGGGCCGGGTGTTCAAGCAGCTGGTGGCGGACCTGCCCGACACAGGAGACAAGGCATGACGGCGAGAAAAGGCGGGAGACCGGAGGCGGACTGGCAGCAGGCGGGCTACCACATGGAGGACGCCCCCTGCGAACACATCACCCCCATCAACGACCAGAACGACACGGGCTATGTCCGGGGAGACGACCCGGAGAAGTGGAACGGGGATCCCTTTGACGACAGCGCGGTGGACGAAAGCC
This sequence comes from Christensenellales bacterium, assembly GCA_045226335.1. Lineage (GTDB taxonomy): Bacteria > Bacillota > Clostridia > Christensenellales > Aristaeellaceae > RUG11272. The sequence goes on from JBGVCH010000040.1 coordinate 15,689, forward strand.
TCCGGGACGGCCGTTCCGAAGACCTGTCCAGCCATGAGTCCGATTTCTGGGTCGGCCCGGACAAGGCCCCGGCGTCGGAGGTCATCGAGCGGAACCACCACAAGTCCACTGTGCTGAAAAAGGTCCGGAAGCAGCTGAGCGGCAGCGGGAAACTGATCGTGGTGATCGTCGCCGCCCTGGCGACGGTGGCCTTGGGCGTGGGATTATTTGTCAACCTGGCTTACCGGATCGACAAGATAGAGGTGCAGGGGAACCAACTGCTGACAGCGGACGAGGTGATCGCCATCTCCGGCATCAAGCAGGGGGACAACCTCCTGAAGCTGAACGAGGACGACGTGGTCAGGCGCATGACGGGGGAACCCGGCACACAGGACCAGCGGCGCTACATCCGCCAGGTCAGCGTGGAAAAGGAATTGCCCCACAGCGTGGTGCTGAGTGTGGCGGAGCGTACACCGGCCGCCTGCTTTTTGTACAACGGCAACACCTATGTGATCGACAATCACGGCGTGATTCTGGAGAAATACCGGGACGCCGCCGGACCGGAGACCGCGGGGCTCATCCGGGTGACGGGCTTTGACGTGAAGAGTGTCATCCAGGGCCGGCCGGTGGGACTGCGGAAAACCTGGCAGCTCCCGGCGTTCTTCGAGCTGATGATCGAGATCAAAGCCATCGGCTTCACCGACCAGATCGAGCGCATCAACCTGGCCGGCGAGAACGAGATCTATGTGACGGCCAGGGACGGCTACGACGTGCGGATAGGCCCCCTGACGCGGATCCACGCCAAGCTCCGGGCCTTTGACCTGGTGCGGGCGGAACTGCAGAAAATGGGCAACGCCGGGGGCACCATCGACGTCACGACGCCGGAGGAACCCCGCTGGCTGCCTCCCACCGGCGCAAATTGATGTCACAAAAGCGTAAAATCGCAACAAATTCTTAACTTCTTTCGTGAAAAGGCTTGCAATCCGGGAAAAAAGCGTCTATAATGACAATGGCAAATTGGACAGGTGTTCGCAGCCGCGGGCACGTGCCGTTTTGCATCCTCATACGGATAGCGTGGGAGGCTGAAGGGACATGAAAACCACGGTAGCGGCGGTGGACTTTGGCACGAGCAAGATTGTGACGCTGGTTGCGGATAATTCCGGCAGCCTGCGCTGCGACATTGTCGGCGCCGGGATTGCCGCCTACGATGGCTTTATGGATGACGGGTGGAACAATCCGGCGGAGGTCAACAGCCGGATCCGCGAGAGCATAGAGGACGCCGAGATCCAGAGCAAACGGAAGCTGCGGGACATCAACATCGGAGTGCCCGCGGCCTTTACCCGTGCCTACTCGGCGGAGGTGACGGTGGAGCTGAAGGGAACGGACCCCCGGGTCACCAGCAGCGACATCAAGCAGGCCTTCCGGCTGGCGGAGGAAAAGGTGGGCGCCGTGAACGGCATCAAGGTTCACGCCACGCCGGCCTGGTTTGCCATCGACAACGGCAAGAAAACGCTGGAGCCGGTGGGGAAGGCCGGGCGCGAGCTGAAGGCCATGATTTCCTTCGTTTTCGCGGACCGCTTCTTTGTGGAGGACGTCACCCTGCGGATGAGCGACCTGGGCTTCAACGTGGTGGGCGTGTACGCCACGGCCCCCGGCGAGATGATGCTCTTCCTCCCGGAGGAGGAGCGGGACCACACCGCCGTGCTCATCGACGTCGGCTACCTGACCACCGACGTGATGATCGCCGAGGGCGACGCCCTGGTGTACCTGGAGACCATTGACATCGGCGGCGGCAACATCACCGCGGACCTGGTCTACGGCCTGGACGTGACCCTGGAGGAGGCCGAGGACAAGATCAAGCGGCAGTACGTCTACGGCATCGAG
>JBGVCH010000041.1:0-5640 GCA_045226335.1 Christensenellales bacterium
CGGCCGCTGACCGCGCCGCGCCGGCCCGGGCCCCTGACGGGAGCCGCCGTCCGTCCGGCGGAAAAGGAGGGATGACCGTGAAGAAGGCACGCCTGTTCGTCATCTGGCTGCTGGTCCTGCTGCTTGGCTGCGGCGCTGGCCTCTCTGAGGAGGCGCAGGGGACCGGTGGAGGAAAGCAGCAGTCTGATCCGGGGAAGCACCGGTATGAGGGCGACGGCTTTGTCACCCCCGAAGCGGCCGTTCTCTGCTATCTGGACGGGCTCCGGCGCCATGATCTCGATCAGATGCTCAGCGCCTTCGCCTGGGAAACCCAGGCGGAGCGTTATTCGGTTGAAGAAAGCGCGTTGATGCGCCACACCTACGACCCCTCAGCGAGGCCGCGGATGCCCGCGCTGAATGATTTCATGTCCGACGCTAATTTGTATTCGCTGCTCGGTGTCGAGATCGGCCTGATCCACCAGTCCCTTGAGATGTATATTCTGGGAGAAGACGCATATCAGTACACGCCGGTCATGTCAATTCGCCTTCCGGACGAGGACGCGGTAAATGCGTTCTACCGGAAATTCGACAATGGGCGTCTGGAAGCGCTGGGGGCCTTGTCCAGCCCGCGCTTCTTGTCCCCCGACGAGGTCACCGGCGGCAAGTACACCAGTCCGGGCAGCCAGAAGACCCTCGCCGCACTGACAGCCGTTTACGGCGCGGACGAACTCACCGAGGTCCCCGTGCTGGCCGACGTCGGTGATGAGACCTTTTTCTGCGCGCTCCGTGCGGCGCGTTACGGGAACAGGTGGTATCTGGTCTCCGTCAATAGTCTGGTGGATTCCATCCTGGGCATCGAAGTCGATCAGCGGGCCTTCATCGTAATGAAGGCGCTCCCGGATGATTTCCCGGACTGCCGTACGTACACCGTCAACGAAGCGGAATGGGCCGATGACGGCTTCGAAAGCGGGCAGCCGGAGGAGATCGTATGCCCGGTATGCGGCGCGGTCTTTCCCGCAGGCACCGATGCTGCGTTCTGCGGGGCATGCGGCGCACCGGTGCAAAAGCATGGCCGGGAGAAAACCCACTTTGAGGGCAACGGTTTCGACACCCCCGAAGCGGCCGTCGCCTGCTACCTTGATGGACTGAAGAACCTCGACTACGAGCAAATGCTCAGTGCCTTCGCCTGGGAGACCCAGATGGAGCACTATTCCGTGCAAAGAAGCGCGAGCCGGTTTCAATCATACTTCTCCCCGATGATCCCGCGGATGCCGATGTCGAATGATTTCCTGTCCGGCCTCAACCTGTACAGCGTCCGCTCATACCAGACCAACCGGATCTACCAGTCCCTGGAATCCTTCATTCTGGGAGATGACAGGCCTGACGGTTACCTGATCCCTCTCTCGGGCGAGGAGGAAGTCGGCGTGTTCTTCCGGAAGTTCGACAGTGGCCGCCTGGAAACGCTTTCCTCCATGGCCGGCATCCGTTTCCCGGACCCCGACGCGGTCACCGGCGGAAAATACTCAGACCCGGGTGTTCAGAAAACGCTTGCCGTCCTGAAGGACATCTACGGGGCGGACGAGCTCGTCGAAGTCCCCGTGCTGGCCGATCTCGGGGACGAAATCTTCTTCTGCGCACCGCAGGTGGCGCGTTACGGGAACAGGTGGTATCTGGTCTCCGTCTGCGGCCAGGTCGATGCGCTTCTGAACCTCGATCTCAACGTCCAGGCCTTCGTCGTGATGAAGGAGCTGCCGGAGGGGTTCACCCTCGACTGACGTCTCCCATGGTTCGGGCGTCGGCCGGAAGCCGCGATCCATCCAACGCAAAAGAGCATCTGCGAAACCGCGGGTGCTCTTTTGTCGGCCGGGTGTGCCGCCGTGGCGCTCCGCGCCGGGAGGTTACCGCGCGATGAACATCCTGGTGTTCTGGATCACGGCATCCAGCTCGCAGGTTTTCTTCTCCTCCTGGCCCATGAGCTGCTCCACCCAGGTGAGGCCGACGCCGGTTTTCTTCAGGTACCGATCCGGCCAGCCGTCCCGGTGGGTGCCGATCATGAGCCGCGGGATATTCCACGCCCCCTGATTCTTCATCAGGTAGGACTCGGTATGCGCCGCGCCGTCCCGATCCGTGTAGTTGAAGATGATGGTCAGGGACTCTGTGCCTTCGTTTTCATATGTGGCAGAGTATGCCGGCGGCTTTTCGTCATAGGAATCCCAGATCATCCTGGCCCGCGGGTTTTCCCTTGAGAAGAACGTGATGGCCTCAAACGCGGAGAAACCAAAACCGTAATGGTGCGTCGTCTCCTCGGTTTGCGGGTCTGTCACAGTATACCCTTGCCGAATCGATTTCCAGTACCCGCGGTCGAGAATCACATAGGCTTTGCATTCCGTGAGGCTCCGGGCGTATCGGTCACTGAGCTGCTCGTTCTGCATCAGGTCCACGCGCAGTTTGACGGTATACCCGTAATCGCTTTCATAGCGCAGACCGCGCATCTTCTGCGTGTCGAGCTCCACTCTGGCCGGATCCACGGTATCCGTCCAGGTCAGTTCGGGCTGATCCGCGTCTTCCCGGGAGAAGATCAGGACTTTGGAGGCGTCGAACACCTGACCCGTGGGGCTGCCCTCCAGCAAGTCCCGGACCGGGTCCGAATACAGCCCCGGCTGATACTGCCGCAGGTCGATGTCCACCTCCACCCCGTCCGGGTAGACCTTCGCGATGTCGTAGCCCTCCTTCTTCAGGAGCGCGCAGTAGATCAGCTGGGTGTCCACGTCCCGGATGAATTCGCCGTACAGCTTGGCCCGCTTGTATGCGCTGTCGGAGATCTTTTTCTTCCCCGAAGCGCTGTCGGAATCGGACTTTCCGTCCTTGTCCTCTTCCCCGCCGGTTTTCGCTTCGTCTTTTCCGCTGTCATCGCCGCTGCCCTCGATCTCTTCGGCGGCCTTCAGCAGCGAAACCAGGGCGGCCGCCACGGACCGACCCGTGCGCCCCTTGAGCAGGGCGGCTGTGGTGTCCAGTTCCAGCAGCAGCGCCTTCTCCAGGGCCGCGTCCATCGCCTTCTCATAGATCCCCGCCACCGTCGTGCCGGCGTCCGCAAAGCTCCCGACGGGCAGCAACAGCAGCAAAAGCGCCAGCAGCACCGCCGTCCGTCCGATTCTCCCTTTCATGCCTGCAACGTCCTTTCTTCGGCCGGTTCATCTGTTCGCGTCCGGGTCCGGAAACTGCCGTTATTGTACAGGGTGATTCGTGAAAAAGCAAGCCTCCGCGCGGCGTCCGTATTGACAAAAGCGGGCGTCATCGCTTATATTGGGCTGGAACGCAGAGGACAAAAGACCGTTTGTTCACAGCTGAAGAAAAGGGAGTGGAGGAAGTTGGAAAAGCGGATCATAGAATTTCTGATCAGGGCCAAGCGGGCCACCTATGCCGGGAAAGGCGCCGAGACGGCTTCTTCCAGGCCAGGCTCCCACGATCTGGTCTGCCGGGAAGGGGAGCTGATGTACTACGACACCTACCTCGGCGGCGACCGATTTGCCGGAGAGGAAGCGCTGTGGATCTCGGACGTTCCCGTCTGGAGCATGAATTACGCCGGCCGGGTCATCGGCGAAGGCTTCAGCGGCGATTTCCTGAAGGCCGCGCTGCTTCGCGTCCCGGAAGAGGAACCGTTCCGGGGCCCGCGGGAATACACGGAGCGCGATTACACCTACCGCTGCGGCGCGGACGGGGACTTCGAATGGTTCCAGGGGAAAGAGACGATTCACCGCCGCGGCCTCCTGATCTACGAGTGCTTTTACCACGGCGGTCTGATCCGGTGAGCGGCGGCTCGGGGTGCGGACGGTCGGATCAGACAGATTGCGAAAGGGCCGGAGTGAAATGGTCGGACAATACAAGGTCATCACCCTCTGCGGCAGCACGCGCATCAGGGAGGCGTTCATGGAGGCCCAGAAGCGGCTGACACTGGAGGGGAACATCGTCATCAGTGTGGGGCTGTTCGGTCACGCCGGAGACGAGGAGGTCTGGGCCGAGGGCACCAAAGAAATGCTGGACGACATGCACAAGCGGAAGATCGACATGGCCGACGGGATCTTCGTCATCAATGTCGGCGGCTACATCGGCTCCAGCACCCGGTCGGAGATCGAGTATGCCCGATCGATGGGGAAAGAGATCAGGTACCTGGAGGAATAAAGGAAGGTGAACACGCATGGACCTGCACGATTACAAAGACGTCGCCGAGAACTATGATGCCTACCTGGACGTCATGTACAGCCGGGACGACAACTACGAGGGCTTTCAGGCGTTCTATCTGGAGCTGGCGAAGCGGTATGGCGGAAAGGGCACCATCGACATCGCCTGCGGGACCGGGGCCGTGCTGCTGCCGCTGCTGCAGGCCGGGCTGGACGCGGAGGGCACCGACCTGTCGGAGGCCATGTGCGCCGTGGCCCGGGAGAAGGCCGCGAAACTGGGCCTGCGGGCGCGTATCTTCCCCGCCAACATGACGGACCTCCACCCGGGCCGGACGTATTCCTTCGCGGTGATCGCCCGGAGCGGCTTCATGCACCTGCTGACGCCGGAGGACCAGCGCAGGGCCCTGCTAAGCATCCGGGACTGCCTGACGGAGGACGGCGTGCTGTCCCTCAACACCTTCGCGCCCTGGCCGCCGATCCAGGCGGAGCAGATGCGCACCGCGCCGGACGACTACACCTTCCGTCTGGAGTACACCAACCACGAGGGGCACCGGGAGCGGATCTACAACGCCATCACGTTCGACCCCGTCACCCAGATCATGCGCGGCAACTGGAAGTTCGAGACCCTGGGCCCGGACGGCGCCGTCATCGGGACCCGTATCCGCCCGCTTGCCATGCGGCAGACCTATGTGCAGGAACTGCTGTACCTCTTCGAGCTCTGCGGCTACGAGGTCATCGACCGCTTCGGCGACTACCATTTCAGCCGGGAGGACAGAGGGCGGTACGTGTGGGTGGTCCGGAAGCGGTAATTGACCACCGGACCGCGTATCGCCGCAAAGAGGGCAAGGAGGAGAAGGAAAATGGAACGGTTTGACCTGTACACCGCGGACCGGGAGAAGACCGGCCTGACCGTGGAGCGCGGCGCCCCCATCCCGGCCGGCTGCTATCGGCTGGTGGTCCATGTCTGCGTTTTTGACCCGGAGGGCCGGATGCTGATCCAGCAGCGCCAGCCCTTCAAGCGGGGCTGGGCCGACCTCTGGGACGTCACCGTGGGCGGCTGCGCCGTCACCGGGGACAGCAGCCGCTCGGCGGCGGAGCGCGAGACTCTGGAAGAGCTGGGGCTCCCCATCGACCTGACCGACGTGCGCCCGGTCCTGACCCTCCACTTCGGCACCGGTTTCGACGACTACTATGTGCTGACCCGGCCGATGGACCTGACGGCGCTGCGCCTGCAGGCCGAGGAGGTCCAGGCGGTGCGGTGGGCAAGCCTTGAGGAGATCCTGGGCATGATCGACGACGGGTCCTTCATCCCCTATGAGAAGAGCCTGATCAAATTGCTATTCTTCCTCCGGTCCCACCGGGGCGCCCACACCCGGCGGGATCCCACCAACGTCTGATACTTTTCTCAATTAAGGATTACAAGTCAAGCAGGGGCATGAGCCCGAAGGTCCAGGGCGATCGGAAAGCCCTGGTCGAGGCCCGC
>JBGVCH010000042.1:0-20633 GCA_045226335.1 Christensenellales bacterium
GCGCCTACTGCCAGAACGCGGACATCAGCCACCGCAACGCCGGGCGTCCCTTCACCCCCCGGCAGCTCTCCGACAGCCTGAAGCGCCTGACGGACCTGGGCATGCAGACCATCTCCCTGATCACCGCCACCCCCTTTGTGGAGCCGATCCTGGAAACCCTGGAGCTGTGGAAGCCGCCGGTGCCGGTGGTCTGGAACACCTCCGGCTACGAGCGGATGGAGACCCTGCGGCGGCTGGATGGCGCCGTGGACGTGTACCTGCCGGACCTGAAGCACTTCTCGCCGCAGATGGGCCGCCTGTGCGCCGGGGCCGCCGACTACTTCGAGGCCGCCTCCGCCGCCGTCGCCGAGATGGTACGGCAGACGGGCCTCCCGCAGTACGACGGCGAGGGCATCATGACCCGGGGCACCCTGATCCGCCATCTGATCCTCCCCGGGGCCACGGGGGAGTCCATCCGCCTGCTGAACTGGGTGGCCGAAGCCATTCCCCGAGGCATTCCGGTCTCCCTGATGCAGCAGTACGTCCCCTGCAACAACGTGGCCATCCCCGGCCTGGACCGGCGGATCACCCCCAGGGAATACCGCCGTGTCGCCGACGCCATGGCCGCCCTCGATCTCCCCGGCTTCCTGCAGGGTCCTACCAGCGCGACCGTGGATTTTGTGCCGGTGTTCAACGAGGATGAGAGTTTTGTCTGAACCGATTTGCTGTCTTTCCCGGCGCTGTCCGCGCCGTTTTTTGTGCTGTTTTTTCTCGCCGGGATCCCGGACACGGCCGGCGGAATGGCCCCAGGACGCCAGCCGCGGCTCGCGAAGAAGAAGTGTTGCGGAAGTGAGATAGAAGTTTCGTAGAAGTTGTTGTAGAAGTAAAACAGAAGTTGAACAGAAGTACTTCTACGAATACCAAAAAGCAGAAAAGAAAAGGCTTCACCCGCTTCTGACATCCCGTCATCATTGTAAACAAACCGTGAATTCGGCAGAAATTTCCGACGGGATGCAACAAAACGGCCTCGACGATCGTCTTGTGAGTGAAAAGAGGTGAGACGATGGCTGATGTGCTGATTCTCGAACCCGACCGGAAGCAGAACCGGTTCATGTGCGACGCGCTGACCCGTGCCGGGCATCGCGCCGTCGCTTCCCACTCTGTGCGGGAGGCGGAAAAGCGCCTGCACAACACCCGGATGATGACCGTGATCAACGCGCAGGTCCCTTTTACCCAGAGTTATGATTTCATCCGGACCCTGGCCGAGCGCGGGCTGCCGGTGCTGTTTATCACGGCGGACGCCGCCAACACCGCGCACCTGCGGGCCCTGTACCGCGGAAGCTGCGACGTGCTCCCGGCGCCCTACACCGGCGCGCAGCTGACGGACGCCGTCCGGTCCCTGCTGGAGACCGCGGAGACCACCCTGACCCTGGGCGGCCTGAAGCTGGACATGGTGACCCGCCAGGTGACCAAGGACGGCGAATCCCTGACCCTGACGGCCCAGGAGTTCGCCCTGCTGCAGGCCCTGATGCGCTCCCCCGACGAGGCCGTGACCCGGGAGGACCTCCTCCGCACCGCCTGGGGCTACCAGGGCATGGGTATCACCCGCACGGTGGACGTGCACATCCAGCGCCTGCGCCGCAAGCTGGGCGCTTCCAGCATCGAGACGGTGTACAAGACCGGGTACCGGCTCAAAATGGCCTGAAGCCCGAACGAAAGGACTGCTGCGGATCAATCGCGGCAGTCCTTTTCATTCTTTTGGAAACAGCGTCAAATCCTTCTGTATCGGGCATTCCGATAGGTTCCGATCTTCTCGATCCTTCCCTCTTTCACGAGTCTGGCCAGCACCCGCTCCACGGTGGAGATGCTCACTTCCGGCAGCCGCCCGGCGATCTCCTCCTTGGAGACGGGGACAAAGCACTGCAGCAGAGCATTCTCGACCTGCATGGCTTTGCCAACCTTCTGCGCCGTGTTCTCAACGAACTTCTGGTCCAGTTCCTTGTAGCAGCTGTAAAGAATCTGCAGCAGATAAGTCATGAAGGGCAGATAGGTGTTCCGGTTCTCATGCCAGCCGTCACTGCAGGCCTTCAGCGCCTGGTAGTAGTTGTACTGATACTCATGAATTTTCCTGTCGACGGAAATATACCTGTCAATGTCAAACCCGGCCTGCAGCAGAAGCAGGGAAGTGAGCAGCCGGGATACCCGCCCGTTTCCGTCCCGAAACGGGTGGATGCACAAAAAGTCGACAACGACGCAGGCGATCAGCAGCAGCCGGTTGATCCCGCTGTCCTGGCTTGCCTCACGGAAGGCCAGGATCATCTGTTCCATGGCTTCGGGCGTTTCCCTGGCCCCGACAGGTACGAAGCGGATGCTGATCCTCCCCTGTTCATCCCGTTCCTGGATCCAGTTGTTCTGCTGTTTGTATTCCCCCGCGTCCCCGGAAGTCGACCGGAGCATCAGCCGGTGAAAATGCTTCAGCAGCTCGTCCGACACTTCCATTCCCTCGTAACCCTCATGGATTTCGGTCAGCGCATCCCGGTACCCCAGGATTTCCTGCTCTTCGTGACTGAAGGGCTCGGTTTGCCGGTCCATCAGGGCCTTCATTCGTTTCGCGGATGTCACAATGCCCTCGATGGCGTTGCTGCTCTGCACGGAATCGACCATTGCGGTATGCCGCAGTTCCCGGAACACCGCGGGGTGCTCGCTCCTGCGGATCTCGCCCCTTCCCCGCAGATCGTGGATGATGCTCGTGATGCCGATCATTTCGGCCGGAAGGCTGTCTGCCAGAAACCGATAATCAAACCGATGCATATGTCACTCCTTTACTGCATCAAATCTGCCAATTTTGATGCAGTAAAATCATACCACACTCCGGAGAAAACCGCAAGTGCGACAAAAACGGAGCCCCCGCCGCCTCATCAGCGGAAAGGGGCCCCGGAGAGCGCGGACCGTCAGGCAGCCTTCCGAAAGGTTACTGCACCAGCGCCTTGGCGGCCTCGCAGAGGGTCTCGTTCAGGGCCTCGGCGGCGGCCTTTTCCTTTGCGTTGGAATTGACGTAGAGCTTGATCTTGGGCTCGGTGCCGGAGGGGCGGACGCAGACCCAGTTGCCCTGCTCCAGCTCGAAGTAGAGCACGTCGGAGGCGGGGAGGCCGGTGGGCTCGGTGCCCTCGGCGGTGACCCGGGTGCCCTTCAGGTAGTCCCGCACCGCGGTGACCTTCATGCCGGCGATCTCGGCCGGGGGATTCTCCCGCAGGCCCGCCATGATCTCCTTCATCCGGGTTAGGCCGTCCTTGCCCGGCAGGGTGGTGGACACCACCTTCTCCACGAAGAAGCCGTACTTCGCGAAGATCTCCTGCACCCGATCGTAGAGGGTAATGCCCTCCTCCTCACAGGCGGCGGCCACCTCGGTCACCAGCAGGGAGGCGTTGACGCCGTCCTTGTCCCGCACGAAGGTGGAGGACAGGAAGCCGTAGCTCTCCTCGAAGCCGAAGAGGAAGGTGTTGCTGCCGGTGTCCTGGAACTGCTGGATCTTCTCGCCGATGAACTTGAAGCCCGTCAGGGTCTCGTACATCTGCACGCCGTAGTCCTCGCAGATCCGGTTGGCCAGGGAGGTGGAGACGATGGACTTGCAGGCGGCGCCGTTGGCCGGGAGCCGGCCCTGCTTCTTCAGGGTGGAGAGGATGTAGTGCAGCAGGACGCAGCCGATCTGGTTGCCGGTGAGCAGGTGGAAGCTGCCGTCCTTGCCCCGGACGGCCACGCCCAGGCGGTCGCAGTCCGGGTCCGTGGCGAAGATCACGTTGGCGCCCACCTGGTCCGCCAGTTTGATGGCCAGCTCGAAGGCCTCGGGGTTCTCCGGGTTGGGGGCGCAGTGCAGGGTGGAGAAGTTGCCGTCGGGCTTCTCCTGCTCCTTCACCACCGCCAGGCTCTCGATGCCCAGCTCCTTCAGGATGCGGCGCACGGGAACGTTGCCGGAGCCGTGCAGGGGCGTGTAGACGATGGACAGCTTGCCGCCCATGCGCTTGAGCATGTCGGGCTGGATGGTGAGGGTCTTCTCCTCCACCATGTAGTCGTCGTCCACCTCTTTGTCGCCGATGATGCGCAGCAGGCCGGCGGCTTTGGCCGCTTCCTCGTCCATGGGCACGCAGTCCAGGTAGTTCAGGGAGCGGATACAGCGGGTGATGCCCTCGGCGGCCTCCGGACCCACCTGGGCGCCGTCCTCGCCGTAGACCTTGTAGCCGTTGTACTGGGGCGGATTGTGGGAGGCGGTGATGACGATGCCGGCGGCGCAGTTCAGGTGGCGCACGGCATAGGACAGCAGCGGCACGGGCCGCAGGGCGTCAAACAGGCAGGCGGGCACGCCCTCCGCGCAGAGCACCAGGGCGGTATCCCTGGCGAACTCCGCAGAGAAGTTCCGGCTGTCGTAGCCGATGGCCACGCCGCGTTTGGCGTTCTCCGGGTCCTGTTTCAGGTACTGGGCCAGGCCCTTCGTCGCCCGGCGCACGTTGTAGCGGTTCATGCGGTTGGTGCCGGCCCCCAGCACGCCGCGCATGCCGGCGGTGCCGAAGGAGAGCTCTGTGTAGAAACGGTCCTCGATCTCCGCAGGCTGGTCCGCGATGGCCTTCAGGTCCGCCACCGTGTCCGCATCCGCGGCAAAATCCGTCAGCCACTGTTCATACGCTGTACGCACATCCATGGGGTATTCCTCCTCCGCTCAGTCATGAAGTTTTCGGTCTGGGTTCAGTATACCGTATTTTGGGGAGATTTGCAATCGGGTTTTTGACCCGCGCTTTACTTTCCCGCATGGATGCGGTATACTGCCGGTGAGAGCCGACGGGAGGTTATGAACATGATCAGTCAACCGAAACTTTTTGCGTTTGCGGATGAGGCGAGCCCGAGCCTGGCGGGGCAGATCGCGGCCATGCGCCGCAACGGGCTGCGGGGTGTGGAGCTGCGGAACGTGGACGGGTGCAACGTGTCCGATCTGTCCCGGGAGAAGGCCCGGGAGATCCGGCAGGCCCTGAACGACGCGGGGCTCACCGTGTGGTCGGCCGGCTCTCCGCTGGGCAAGATCAGCGTGCTGGACCTCTTCGGTCCCCACATGGACAAGCTGAAGCGCACCCTGGACACCGCCGCCGTCCTCGGCGCGGAGCGGATCCGGATGTTCTCCTTTTACATCCCCGCGGGGGAGGACGCGGCGAAATACCGCCAGCAGGTGCTGGACCGCCTGGGGGATATGGCGGACTGCGCCGAGGACGCCGGCATCCTGCTGTGCCATGAGAACGAGAAGGGCATCTACGGCGACAACGCCGCGCGCTGCTCTGACCTGCTCACCGCCGAGCCCCGGCTGAGGGCCGTGTTCGACCCGGCCAACTTCGTCCAGTGCGGCCAGGACACCCTGGAGGCCTGGGCCATGCTGAAGGACCGCGTGGACTACCTGCACATCAAGGACGCCTTCTTCGCAGACGGCCGCGTGGTGCCCGCCGGCAAGGGGGAAGGCCACCTGCCGGAGATCCTGGCGGACTACCTGCGCCGCGGCGGCAGCGCCATGACCCTGGAGCCCCACCTGACGGTCTTCTCCGGCCTGGAGAAGCTGGAGCGGGAGGGCGGACGCAGCGCCGTGGACGCCTACACCTATCCCAGCCCCGACGCGGCCTTCGATGCGGCCTGCGAGGCGCTGAAGGCGCTGCTGTGAGGAGGCCGCTGAGATGAGGATCGGCGCCCAGCTTTTCACCCTGCGGGAATACACCCAAACCCTGGACGGCTTCGCGGAGGTCCTGAAGCGCGTGGCGGACATGGGCTACCCCGCGGTGCAGGTGTCCGCCACCTGTCCTTTTGAGGCGGGGTGGCTGAAGGCGGAGCTGGAGAAAAACGGTCTGCAGTGCGTCCTGACCCACACCCCGGTGCCCCGGCTGCGGAACGAGCTGGACGCGGTGATGGCCGAGCACGACGTCTTCGGCTGCGGCCGCGTCGGGCTGGGCTGGTGGTCCTTCCGGCCAGAGGAGGGCATGGGCTGGGACGATTTCCTGGCCGTCTTTCCCCCCATCGCCCGGAAGCTCCGGGAGAACGGCAAGCTGTTCATGTACCACAACCACGACCAGGAGTTCCGGCGCCTGGACGGGCGGCTGATCCTGGAAAGGCTGGCGGAGGCCATGCCGGCAGAGGAGATGGGCTTCACCCTGGATACCTTCTGGGTGCAGGCCGGGGGCGGGGACCCCGCCCAATGGCTGGAGCGGCTGGCCGGCCGGATTCCCTGCATCCATCTGAAGGACTACGCCTACGGGAGAAAGATGGCCGTGCTGGGGGAGGGCAATATCAACTTCGACCGGGTGCTGGAGAAGGCCGAAGCCGGGGGCACCCAATGGCTGCTGGTGGAACAGGACGACTGCGGCGGGGAGGACCCCTTCGACTGCCTCCGCCGCTCCCACGCCTGGCTGAAGAGCCGCGGGCTGGCGTGACGCCGGTCTCCGCGAACCGCCGGAGGAGGAAACAGCATGAAAATCTTTGAGACAGCCGACGGGTTCACCGTCAGCCTGGACGAGCGCATCGACGCCGTCAACGCCGCCGACACGGAGAAAGCGCTGCTGGACATGGTGGACGCCAACCCCGGCCGGCGGGTCTGCCTGGACGCGACACGCCTGCGCTACATCTCTTCCTCCGGCCTGCGGGTGCTGCTGACCCTGCAGAAGCGGCTGGGGCAGAACCTGTCCATCCGGAATGTCTCACCGCAGGTCTACGACATCTTCGAGGTCACCGGCTTCGAAGCGCTGATGGACGTGCGGAAAAAGCTGCGGGTGGTGAGCGTCGAGGGCTGCCCGGTGATCGGCCGGGGCGCCTACGGCACCGTGTACCGGCTGAACCCGGACACGGTGGTAAAGGTCTATCCCGGAGCCGAGGCGTACTACCCCATGATCCTCCGGGAACAGCAGAAAGCGCGCCGGGCTTTCCTCCTGGGCGTCCCCACCGCCATCCCCTTCGACATCGTCCAGGTGGACGACTGCTACGGCGCGGTGTTTGAGATGGTGAACGCCCGCAGCTGCAACCAGGTCCTCAAGGAGGAGCCCGAGCGGATGGACGAGATCATCGTCCGGTACGCGGACTTTCTCAGCGGCCTCCACCGCCTGACAGATGAGGAGGGCGATCTGCCCGACGCCAGGGACCGCTGCCTCCTGCGCATCGACAGCGTGGCGGAGATCCTGTCCCCCCGCGTCCGGGAGCGCCTGACAGCCCTGGTGCGAGCCATGCCGGAAAACCGCCACCTGGTCCACGGCGACGCCCACCTCAACAACGTCATGGTCACCGAGAACGCCCTGATGCTCATCGACATGGACGCCCTGTGCGACGGGGACCCCGTCTTCGAGTTCGCCGCCCTTTTCATGTCCTACATCGCCTTCGCCGAGGACGACCCCGGGGAGACCGTCGCTTTCCACGGCATCACACACGACACCGCCAGCACGGTGTTCTACCGGTCCCTGTCCATCTGTGTCAACGCCGTCAACGCCGACGAGCTTCAGGCGGCCCTGCAAAAGGTGAGCGTTCTTGGATACCTGCGGTTCCTGGAGGTGCTGATCGTGGAGCAGGCCGACCTGCACAGCGAGCAGAAGGACCGGCGGATCCGCCACGCCGCGGCCCGCCTGGAGGCACTGATAGACACCGTGGACAGCTTGGCCCTGTCGGATAGCCCGTGACAATAAGCCAGCCGGAACAAAGCGCCTGCCGACCCGTCGCAACGGCGCTTTTTCTTCGCCCCGGGCGGCTGAAAGGGCGGGCCGAGCTTCCGAAAGAAACGCCGCACGGTTGCATTTTCGTCGTTTTGATGGTTTAATAGTCTCTGTACTTTGTCATCAAGGGAATCACGCGCGAGGGGATCACGTATGGAAATCAACTGGTATCCGGGCCATATGGCCAAGGCCAAGCGGCTGCTGGCGGATCAGCTCCGGCGGGTGGACGTGGTGCTGGAACTTTGCGACGCCCGGCTCCCGCTGTCCAGCCGCAACCCCGACCTGGACCGGCTCATCGCGGGCAAGAAACGGGTGCTGCTGCTGAACAAGGCCGACCTGGCCGACCCCAACATCACCGCCGCCTGGGTGCGGCACTTCCGCAGCGCCGGCATCGACGCCGCGCCTTTCAGCGCGTCGGCGGGCAAGGCCAAGGAAGCCCTTTCCCGGATCGACAACGCGGCCAGGGAAGCCGTCGAAAAAGCCGCCGCCAAGGGCATGCGCAAGACCGTTCGCGCCATGGTGGTGGGCGTGCCCAACGTGGGCAAGAGCACCCTCATCAACCGCCTCCACGGCAGCGGCATCGCCAAAACCGGCGACAAGCCCGGCGTCACCCGGGCCAACCAGTGGGTGAACATCTCCCCCTACCTGCAGCTCATGGACTCCCCGGGCCTCATGTGGCCCAAGCTGGCCGACCAGGTAGCCGCCCGCCGCCTATGCTACATCGGCTCCGTCAAGGACGACGTGGTGGACCTGCCCATGCTCACCATCCACCTGCTGGAGGACCTGCTGGCGGTGAAGCCCGAGGCCGCCTGCGCCCGGTACCGCATCTCCGACCCGTCCCTGCGGGGCGAAGCGCTGCTGGAGGATGTCTGCAAGGGCCGCGGTTTCCTGATGAAGGGCGGCGTGTGCGACTATGACCGCTGCTGCGCCGTGGTGCTGGACGAATTCCGGGGCGGCAAGTGCGGCCGGATCACCCTGGAACTGCCGCCGAAACCGGAGAAAAGGGAAGAGAAATATGGCGAAGATTGACCGGGTCGCCCGCATGGAGGCCCTCACCGCCTTTGACCGGACCTTCCGGGCGGAGGGCATCCGGGTGGCGGGCATGGACGAGGCCGGCCGGGGCCCGCTGGTGGGGCCGGTGGTGGCGGCCTGCGTGGTGATGCCGCCGGATTCCGCCCTGCTGTGGGTGGACGACTCGAAGAAGCTCAGCGAGAGCCGCCGGGAGCAGCTCTTCGACCGGATTATGGCCGAGGCCGTCTTTGTGGGCACGGGGCTGGCGGAGGCGGAGGAGATCGACGCTGTCAACATCCTGGAGGCCACGAAGAACGCCATGCGGAGGGCCGCGAAGAACGCGCCGGCGGAGGTCTGCCTCATCGACGCCGTGAAGGGCCTGGGGCTCCCCTGCCGGGAGGTGCCCATCATCAAGGGGGACGCTACCTCCTACGCCATCGCCGCCGCCAGCATCATCGCCAAGGTGACCCGGGACCGGATGCTGCTGGAACTGGACCGGCAATATCCCGGCTACGGCTTTGCCCGCAACAAGGGCTACGGCACGGCGGAGCACATCGCGGCCCTGAAGGCCCTGGGCCCCTGCCCGCAGCACCGGCGCAGCTTCATCGGGCACTTTGTGTCGCCGTGAGCCCGCGGAATTATGAGGCCGGCCTCCGGGGAGAGGCGCTGGCCCGGGCTTACCTGGAGGGCCTGGGGATGACGTTTGTGGAGGGCCGCTTCCGGGCCGGTCTGGGCGAGATCGACCTGGTGATGCGGGACGGGGAGACCCTGGTGCTCACCGAGGTGAAATACCGCCCCGACGGCCGGGCCGGGGACGGGCTGGCCGCCGTGACCCCCGCCAAGCGGAAGCGCTTCATCTCCGCCGCCGTGGGTTATCTGGCCCAACGGGAAGCGGACGACCTCCCGGTTCGTTTTGATGTCGTGGAGATCACGGCGGACGGCATCCGCCACGTCCCGGACGCGTTCCGGGGATAAGCCTGCACAGTGAGGAAGGTTCGCGATGCGAAAGACAATCGCCTGGCTGCTGCTGACGGCCTGTCTGGCCGCGCTGCTCACCGGGGCTTCGGCAGAGGAGGAAAACCTGCTGGAGAACCCGGATTTTGAGGTGCTGGACGAGAACGGCCTGCCGGCGGGCTGGTACACGGAGACATATCAGCGCGACGGCCGCTCCTCCTTCTCCGTCAGCGACGCCGCCCGGAGCGGCCAGTACAGCGCCTCGATCCGCAGCCGTGACCTGAACGACGCCCGCTTCTGCCAGAGCGTGTCCGTGAAACCCGAGACCGTCTACTGCCTGTCGGGCTGGATCCTGGCCGAAGGCGTCACCACCGATTCCCGGTACATCTGGGGGGCCAACTTCTCCATCGCCGGCCTGGCGGACGCCCGGTCCGGGGCCATCGTGGACACCGGCGGGGAGTGGACCTATGTGACCCTGTACGGCGAGACGGGCCCGGGTCAGGACGAGGTGACGGTCTGGCTCAGGCTGGGGGGATACAGCGGCGAGGCCGACGGCTTTGCCCTGTTCGACGACCTCTGCCTGGCGGAGGCGGAGGACATCCCGGACGATGTGATCCCGGCCCTCTGGTTCGACATGGACAGCGTGTCCTACGACAATCTGTACGGAGATGAGCCAGACGAAGAGCCCGGCTTCCCGGGGATGGAAACCTGGGAGGAAGAGGAAGAAGGAAAGCCCTTCTGGCCGCTGGCGGTGCTGCTGAGCCTGGCCTATCTGGCGGCGGGCGGTTTCTTCCTGCGGTTCCAGCGCCGGGAGACGAATCCCGCCCTTCGTCCGAAGCTGCCCGCGCGCCGAAAACGGATCTCGGAATGGCAGCAAAACACGGATCGGTGGCAGGCCGCCGGCTGGCGGCCCATCGAGGATTGCCGGCAGATCGCGGATTGGCTGCGGAATGTGAACTGGCCGCGAACCGCGGAGATGCTGCTTGCGACAGCCGTGACGCCGGCGCTGCTGGTGCTGGCGGCATTTTCCGGGTCTGATCCCCTGTGGTTCACGGTGGCGGACCCGGTGTGGCTCCGGATCGCGCTGTGTCTGCTGGCGCCGGTGCCGGCTTTCTGGTACACCCTGCGGGCAGACCGGAAGGAGATCCGCTCCGGGGCCTTCCCCCTGTGGCTGTTCCCGGCGCTGCTCTGCGCCTTCGCGATCCGGGTCATCATCGCCGGCGCGGTGCGGGGCTACGAGGTGGACGTGGGCTGCTTCACCGCGTGGGGCTCGCACCTGACAGACGTGAGCCCCGTGGACTTCTACCAGGGCACCTTCTGCGACTATCCCCCGGGATATATGCTGGTGCTGGGCCTGGGCAACATGATCGCCCGGCTGTCCGGCGGCAGCGACGCCGCCCAGGTGATGCTGGTGAAACTGCCGCCCATGCTGGCGGACATCGCCATCGCCGCGCTGGTGGCCCGGGAAGCCGTCCGGGCCGGAAAGAGCGGCCGTTACGCGGGCCTCCTGGCGGTAATGATCGCCTTCAACCCCGTGCTGATCATCAACAGCGCCGCCTGGTGCCAGGTGGACAGCGTGCTGGCCCTGCTGATCCTCCTCATCGCCGTCCAGGCCATCCACGGCCGGTGGCGGGTGCTGATGCCCACCTTCATGCTGGCGGTGCTGGTGAAGCCCCAGGCGCTGATGCTGGGCTTCCTGGGCCTCACCGCCCTGGTCATTGAGTGGATCCGCAACCCGAAGGCCCGGAAGGAAATGCTCATCGGCGCGGGCTGGGCCCTGCTGCTGGCCGTGGTCATCCTGGCGCCCTTCACCGTGAACCAGCCCGTGACCTGGATCTTCGACAAGTACGCGGAAACCCTGTCCTCCTACAGCTACGTCACCGTCAACACCGCCAACGAGTACTACCTCTTCGGCCTGAACTGGGCGCCGCTGACGGGGACGGTGACCGCCTGGCCCGCGCTGCTGCTGGCGGGCTTCAGCGTGCTGTGGCACCGGCTGGTGCTGCACCTCGACCGGAAGTACGGTCACCGCACGGCCTGGTTCGAGCATGTGCTGATCGACCTGTTCACGGTCTTCTTCGTGGTGTGCGGCCTCTTCCGCCTGTCCTGGGCGGTGCTGGGGTACGGCGCCATGGCCTTTGCCTTCGCGGCGGTGCTCCCCCTGTGGCTCCGGAGCCGCAGGATGTCGGACCTGCCCCTCTGCGGCGCGCTGCTGTTCCTGCTAATGTATGTGCTGGGGGTCAAAATGCACGAGCGGTATCTCTTCCCCGCCGTGAGCCTGCTGGGTCTGGCCACGGCGCTTCGCCGGGACCGGAAGCAGACCCTGCTGTTCCTGATCCTGTCCTGCACCGTTTTCATCAACATCGCCATCCCGCTGGACAACGCCCTGCGCTTCGGCAAGGAGAACGGCCACCTGCTCACCGCCGCCTACGCCTACCTGGGGGATGGGGTGGACACCCACCCGCTTGCCTGCGTGCTGGCGGTGGTAAACATGGGGGCGCTGGTCCTGGCCATCGTCACCGCCGTGAAACAATGCGACACCCAGGAGGTGCACCCCATCTGGGCGCCGCGCCACTATGACAGCCTGCCCGATCCCGCCGTGAGCAAGCCCGGCGGCGGCCTCCGCTGGAAGTGGGCGGACACCGTCATCGTCTTCACCGTCACCGCCCTGTACAGCGCGCTGGCCCTCACGGGGCTGGGCAGCACGAAGGCCCCCCAGTCCTTCTGGACCTCCACCGCCCGGAACGAATCCGTGGTCTTCGATCTGGGCGAGTTCCGGGAAGACTACACCATGCTCTATTACTGCGGCGTCAGCTCCAACGATTTCACCGTGCAGGTCAGCGAGGACGGCCTGTACTGGTCCGAGGCCTACGACGCGGACATGGACGAGGGCCTTTGCTACCGCTGGCTGTATTTCGGCGGCGGCAGCACCTATGAGAGCGCCGCCAAGCTCAGCGGCCGCTACGTGCGGATCAACGCGAACCAGTACGGCCTGAAGCTGGGCGAGGTCATCTTCCGGGAGACCGCGTACGAGGAGAAAACCGCCACGGACGAGGACGGGGAGACCTGGACCTACACCGTCGCCGTCTCCGGGAACCGGATCCCGGCCACCGTCTGCGCCCACGCCGGGGGCGACCCCGAGGATCCCGCCTGGTCCGAGGGTGATGCCGCGCTGGACGAGCAGGACACCCTGGAGGGCGAGCCCAGCTGGTTCAACGGTACCTACTTCGACGAGATCTACCACGCCCGGACGGCCTATGAGTACCTGAACGGGCAGGCGATCTACGAGTGGACCCACCCGCCCCTGGGCAAGCTGCTGATGGCCCTGTGCATCTCCGTCTTCGGCATGACGCCCTTCGGCTGGCGCTTTGCCGGGGCGATGACGGGCATCCTGATGCTGCCGGTGATCTACCTGCTGGCCAAGCGCCTCACCCGGCGCACCCTCCCCGCGGCGGCCGCCGTCATCATGATGGCCCTGGACTGCATGCACTACACCCAGACCCGCATCGCCACCATCGACTCCTTCCCGGTGCTGTTCATCCTGCTGAGCTATTACTTCATGCTGGGCTTCATGCAGACGGACCTGGCGGCCCCCGGCGGCCGGACCTTCCGCCTGGCCGCGCTGAAACTGGCCCTGAGCGGCTTCTTCATCGGCTGCGCCATCGCCTCCAAGTGGATCGGCCTCTACGCCGGCGCGGGCCTGGCGGTGATGTACTTCTGGATCGTCGGACGGCATCTGCTGCTGGCTTCCCGGGTCCGGAAACGGCTGACGGATCCGGAGCTGCAGGAGGAGCCCGGGGAGCGGGAGCGGTTTATCGCCTTCGGGCTCCGGCGCCGCCTGGTGTGGCTGACCGTGTGCTGCGTGATCTTCTTCGCCGTCATCCCCGTGGGCATTTATCTGCTGTGCTATGTGCCCCACTTCGCCTGGAAGGAGATCGACGGCTTTGGGGATTTCCTGCGGAACGTCTGGGACCAGCAGATCAGTATGTACAAC
This sequence comes from Christensenellales bacterium, assembly GCA_045226335.1. GTDB lineage: Bacteria > Bacillota > Clostridia > Christensenellales > Aristaeellaceae > RUG11272. The sequence continues at coordinate 13,657 of JBGVCH010000042.1, forward strand.
TACCACAAAACCCCGGGACTGGGCATGGATCACCCCTACTACTCCCCCTGGTACGAGTGGCCGGTCATCGGAAAGCCCATGTACTACGCCTCCGCCAGCTATGTGCCGGAGGGCATGAGCTACTCCATCTTCTGCATGGGCAACCCGGCCGTGTGGTGGACGGGCCTGCTGGGGGTGGCCTTCGCGGTGGGAGCCTGGCTGCTGCGGCACCGCTACCGGGTGGGCATCAGCCTGGACACCTGGCATCTGCGGGCCTCCGACCGGTCCGTCGCCTATCCCTTCGTCCTCATCGCCCTGCTGGCCCAGTACCTCCCCTGGGTGCTGGTGCCCCGCGGCACGTACATCTACCACTATTTCGCCTCCGTGCCCTTCCTGATCCTCTGCGTGGCGCTGCTGCTGAACGCTGTCAGCGGGAAAAACCGCCTGGCCGGATGGGCAGCCTTCGGCGGCTACCTGCTGATCGTCCTGGCGCTCTTCATCCTGCTCTTCCCCTACGCCTCCGGCTTCACCGTGTCCTACGAATGGCTGGACCTTGGGAAGAAGATCCTGCCCAATGTCTACTACACGCGCTTCAACTGACACGCCTCCCGGGACAGCCGGCCTCGCCGCCGCGCTGTCCTGTTTTGATATCGGACATCCGTTTTGTGTATGTATATTTCGCTTTATCGCCATGGATTTCTCTCACTTGTCGTGTTATAATGACCGCAGCGTCACGCCGGGAACCCCTGATACATCGCCGGCGGACACACACTTTCAGCCGCGCGATGGAAGCGCCCGAAGACAGCATGCCAAATCAACATCTCAATCCGGTTTGCCGTCACACAGGCGCATAGCACCGATCGGCCAAATTTGAAGGAGGATCCTTTCCATGCAGAACGCCGGCAAAAAGAAAAAGATTGCCATTATCGCGGTCCTGTGCATCGCGATCCTGGCCGTCGTTGGTCTGCTGACCAACTGGTTCGGGCTGGCCAAAGAGCCCGAAGCACCTCAGACTACACCTGTTCCTTCTGCTTCCGCTTCACCGAATATCAATTCTACACCCGAACCTACGCCCGAGGTTACACCTGAAGTTACACCTGAACCTACGCCTGAAGCTACACCTGAAGCTGCCCCTGCTGTCGAGACCGAAGAGGCCGCTGTGTCTGTGTCTGTTGAGGCAGCCGATTCTGTTAAGGCAGACGAGTCTGTCGAGACTGCCGAACTCGTCGAGAAGGCCGAGTCTGTCGAGACTGCCGAACCCGCCGAGAAGGCCGAGTCTGTTGAGACAGTCGAGTCTGTTGAGACGGCCGCGTCTGTTGAGGCCGTTGAGGCCCCTGTTTCGGGCGGCATGGTGGCCTATCTGATGTACGCCAACAGCGACTGGTCCACCCAGTACTGGTATGACGGCAACGAGTATCCCGTGGCCGCCGCCAACGCCATCGTCACCGGCCCCGGCGCGTACACCGTGGGTCTGACCTTCGACACCCCCGCCGAGGGGCTGTCCTTCACCGCCCTGGGCATTGACGGCGGCGAGATCGCCTTCCCCACCTACACCATCGAGGTGAAGGCCATCCGGGTCAACGGCGAGGCCATCGAATTCGGCAAGTACTATACTTCCTCCGACGACGGCATCACCACCCGCGTCAACCTCTACAACGAGTGGGTCAGCGAACTGCCGGCGGATGCCCGTTCCTTTGACGGCAGCCTCGAAGGCGCCACCCCCACCCCCGTGAGCAAGGACGCTTTTGCCTCCGTCAGCAGCGTGGAAGTGGACTTCGTCCTGCATCAGTTCGGCGTGGACACCGCTTACATCATGTACGCCAACGCCGACTGGTCCGTGCAGTACTGGGGCGGCGAGGCCGCTGAGAATGTGAAGGCCGCCAACGCCGTGATCGACGGCTTCGGCGACTACACCGTGGGTCTGGAATTCCCCGAAGGCTCCGAAGGCCTGGCGTTCAGCGCTCTGGGCATCGTCAACGGCGAGAAGACCTACCCCGGCGCTTACCTGAAGATCAATGAGATCCGGGTCAACGGCGAGGCCATCGAAGTGAAGAAGGGCTACACCTCCTCCGACGACGGCATCACCACCCGCATGAATCTCTACAACGAATGGGTCAGCAGCCTGCCCGAGGACGCCCGTTCCTTCGACGGCGCCCTGGAAGGCGCTTCCCCCATCATTGTGGACAAGGAAGCCTTCGCGGCCGTGAACAGCGTGGAGATCGACTTCACTCTGGTGCCCGTGACCGACACCGCTTACCTCATGTTCGCCAACGCCGACTGGTCCAAGCAGTACTGGGGCGGCGACGCGCCCGAGGGCGTGACGGTAACCAACGCCACCGTGGACGGCCAGGGCGCCTACACCGTGGGCCTGACCTTTGACGAGCCTTCCGAAGGCCTGGCCTTCGCGGCTGTGGGCATCACCACCGGCGAGCAGACCTTCAACGGCTACTTCATCGACATCACCGACATCAAGGTCAACGGCGAGAGCATCACCGTGAACGCCGGCTACACCTCCTCCGACGACGGCGTCACCACCCGCGAGAACATCTACAACGAGTGGGTCAGCAGCCTGCCGGACGACGCCCGCCGCGCCGACGGCCAGCTGGAAGGCGCCTCCCCCATGATCGTGGACAAGGAAGCCTTCACCGCCGTCACCAGCATCGAGGTCAGCTTTGACTTCATCTACGGCAAGCCCGTGGAGAAGAACGCCGACGCGCCTCTGACCGAGGAAGAGGCCGCCGCGCTGCAGGCTGCGGACTACAACGCCTACATCGGCGTGCAGACCGAGAACTACATCTTCCGCAACAGCTGGGACGAGGCCAACTACGGCCGCGATTCCGAGGCCAACCCCGACTTCTTCGGCCGGCTGACCGGCTGGGACGCCGACAACAACGCGGTGGACTACGGCGGGACCTTCGTGGACGCGCAGCTCACGGCTGAGGGCACCTACACCGTCTCCCTCACCACCGGCGAGATGGGCTTCGGCAGCGACTCCTTCTTCCGTCTGCTGTTCGTCTCCACCGACGTGCCCTCCAAGCTTGTCAAGGACGGCTTCGTCACCTTCGACGACGTGCAGACCAAGATCGGCGGCGCCGCCACCCAGAAGTACACGGACATCGACACCTCCGCCGAGTATGTCCGCATCGTGGTGATCGATCAGTACAACCGGAGCGCGGATCCCTTCGGATACACCGTTCCCGGCGCGGACGCCACCATCTCCATCACCTTCACCGTGACCGGCCTGACCGACTGATCCCCAGCTGTCAGCTCCGCGGCGGCGCTTCTCCTCAGCGGGCGGCGCCGCCGCTTCATTCCGGGTGTTTTCCCTCATTTTCCTCCCGCGGCGGATCCGCCTCCGCAGAGAAAGAGGTTTGCGTATGTCCCAGAACGTTCTCACCGGACAGCGGGCCGGGAAGGTCCGGCCGTCCCTGGATCAGACCGCCGGAGAGCGCGCCGTGCTGTGGCTGCACCGGCTCGTCATTCTGCTGGCCTTCGTCATGGTCTTCTTTCCGCCCTTCAACGTGGGGCGGATCTCCGGGAAGATCAGCGGCAACCTGACCCTGCTGACCTCCGCCACCTCCTTCGGCACCATCACCACCCGGATGGCCGCCTTCATGGAGCCCGGCCTGCGCTTCGCGCTGAACGCCGGCGATATGAAGCTCTCCATGCTGGGCTGCGCCATGGTGCTGTCGGGCGTTGCCGCCGCCGCCGCGGGGGCCTGCGTCAGCCTGGGCAACCGGAAGCTGCGGAGCGTGGGCCTGTGGCTGCCCATGGGCGGCGCCGTGATGGTGCTGGCGGGCCTGTTCGTGAACGAGGCCGCCTTCAACCGGATCACCGCCTTCGTGCGGAACATGGACGCGTCCCCGGCGGACATCGCCTCCCACCTGGCCAACCTGGACCTGCGCTGGCCCGCCTTCGCCCACAACGCCTGGACCGCCGCGGCCCTGCTGATCCTCTTCTCATCCGTGCTGGTGTACGTCGTCACCTACACCCGGGACTGGGAGGCAAAGGCCGAGATGCAGGAGAAGTTCCGGCTGTTCATCATGTTCCTGCCGGTGCTGCTCCTCTCCTTCGTCTTCGCCTACCTGCCCATCTACGGCTGGCGTTACGCCTTCTACGACGCCAAGGCCGGCGATGAGCTGACGGCCGAGATCTTTGTGGGCTTTGACAACTTCCGCATGCTGATCACGGACCCGGGCTTCTCCTCGAAGATCCTGCAGGTTCTGCGGAACACCCTGATCATGTCCGGCCTGGGCATCCTCACCAGCTGGCTGCCCATCGCCTTCGCCATCCTCCTGGCGGAGATCCGCTCCAGCAAGTTCCAGCGGACGGTGCAGACCCTCACCACCATCCCCAACTTCCTGAGCTGGGTACTGGTCTACGCGGTGGCCCTGTCCATCTTCTCGGCGGACGGCCTGATCAACAACCTGATGAGCATCCTGAACAACTACGGGTTCATGCGGACGGACTACCTGGCCAGCGCGAACCTCACCTGGATCAAGATGCTCCTGTGGGGCACCTGGAAAGGCCTGGGCTGGAGCGCCATCATTTACGTGGCGGGCATCGCCGGCATCGACCAGCAGCTCTACGAGGCCGCCCGGGTGGACGGCGCCAACCGCTGGCACTGCATCTGGCACATCACCATCCCCGGCCTGATCCCCACCTACATGGTCATGCTCCTGATGAGCATCGCCGGCATCCTGTCCAACGGCATGGAGCAGTACCTGGTCTTCTCCAATCCCTACAACGGCGATGTCATCCAGGTGCTGGACCTGTATGTCTACAACCTGGGCATCGGCAACAACAACCTGAGCGTCTCCACCGTCATCGGCATCCTGAAGTCCGTCATCGCCGTCATCCTGCTCTTCGGCGCCAACGGCTTCTCCAAGCTGATCCGCGGCGAGAGCATCATCTGAGGGGGGTGAGCGCATGAGCAAGGACAAGGTCGCCCGGACCGGCGGCAAAAAGCGCACGCGCCCGCTCTGGCAGCGCGTCCTCCTGATCGCCGGGATCACCGCCCTGTGCACCGCCGCGGCGTGGGTGATCTGCGAAAAGGTCCTCACACCCGTCTATGTGGACACCGCCGAGGTCAGCCTGACCATCGATCAGGAGGCCATGGAGCGCCTGGTGGCGGAGAACCCGGACGACGTCGAACTGGTGCTGGACCTGCTGAACACCGGCCTCAAAAGCGAATTCACCGGGCCCGGGAGCAGCCGCAAAAGCGACCTGCGCAACGGCCAGGTCAAAGCCCTGTTCTATTACCTGATCTCCGACGATCTCGCGGCCTCCTACGGGTATGATCCCAAAGAGATGGAGAGCGTCCGCCCCTCCTACCTGGAGAAAACCCTCATCACCAAAAAAGCCCTCGGCGACGACCGCCAGACCCTGCTGATCACCGTATCCACCGACAACCCGGCGGAGGCGGAGCTGGCCGAACAGGTGGCCCGGTCTGCCGCGGGCCAGCTGGGCGTGCTGATCTTCGGCGCGGAGGCCGCCCCGGAGCAGGCCGACATCACCGTGGAAGCGGTGGAGGGCAACCGGGCCGTCAACTGGCAGGTCTCCTTCCGCCTATCGGACGAGGCGGTGGCCTCCCTTCCCCAGGCGAAATTCTTCGCACGGGAACTGGACCTCAGCGGCACGGTGAGCGCATTCCGCACGGACGACGCGCTGCTCCGGGACGTGCTGAGCCGAGCCGGTTCCGACGCCCTGCCTTCCGACCTGCGCGGCCGGCTGGCCGTGAAAAGCGGCATCGGCACCATGAACTTCACCGTCACCTGGCCCGCGGATCGGGATCCCGGCGCCGCGGAATTGGCCTCCGCGGCTGCGGAGACCGCCGCCGCCCACATCTTCGGTCGGACCCCGGAGGTCTTCGAGGTCAGCTTCGGTGAGCCCGCGTATCAGCGAAATCATGTGAAGGAGTCCCCCAACACCCCCGTCATCGTAGGCCTCACCGCCCTGGCGGCGCTGGCGCTGAGCTTCTTCCTCTTCTCCGGTCTGGGGCTCATCGACTGCCTGATCGTCATTTTCTTCACCCTGTTCACCTTCATCTGCGTCTTCCCCTTCTACTACCTGTTCATCAACACCATCTCGGACAACAACCTGGTGGCCGGCGGGCAGATCAACTTCCTGCCCCGGGGCCTCCACCTCAACAACTACACCCGCATCCTGGGGCAGAAGGAGCTCTATGACGCCCTGATCGTCACCGTGGGCCGGACCGTCCTCGGCACGGTGCTGATGGTGCTGACCTCGGCCTGGGCCGGGTACCTGGTCACGAAGCAGAAGATGTGGCACCGGTCCTTCTGGTACCGGGCGCTGGTCATCACCATGTACTTCAACGCCGGCCTGATCCCCTGGTACACCAACATGCTGATGCTGGGCCTGACGGGGAATTTCCTGGCCTACATCATCCCGGGGATGGTGGCGCCCTACAACATCATCCTGGTGAAGACCTACATCGAGTCCATCCCCGGCTCCCTGGAGGAAAGCGCCATCATCGACGGCGCCTCCACCTTCAAGGTGTTCCTGCGGATCATCCTGCCGTTGTCCATCCCCATCCTGGCCACCATCGCCATCTTCGGCGCCGTGGGCAACTGGAACTCCTTCCAGGACTCTCTGCTGCTCATGTCCTCCACCCCGAACCTCTACACCCTGCAGCACCGCCTGTACATCTACCTGAACCAGACCACCTCCATCAACACCGAGCAGATCTCGGAACAGATGGCTCAGAACCTGATGAACAACGGCGTCACCACCAAGTACACCATCGCCATGGTCACCATCATCCCCATCCTGCTGGTCTATCCCTTCATGCAGCGCTACTTCGTCAAGGGCATCATGCTGGGCGCGGTGAAGGGATGATGCGGAATTCGGAATTCGGAATGGATGTGTCATGCAATTCCAAAGCAGGCTTTATACTTTTCTCAATTAAGGATTACAAGTCAAGCAGGGGCATGAGCCCGAAGGTCCAGGGCGATCGGAAAGCCCTGGTCGAGGCCCGC
>JBGVCH010000043.1:0-30266 GCA_045226335.1 Christensenellales bacterium
GCTGAAGAACGCTACGGACGGCGGCAATAAGTACCGCGAGGGCTATGAGAAGGGCCTGCAGGAGGGCTACCGGAACGGCTACACTGCCGCCAGCCGGGACAGCAGGCTCGATGGGCCTGTTTCCGACCGGGAAGCGCCCGAAACCACCGGGTCCTTCATGGACCGCAGCTTCTCCTTCAAGCAGTTCCTGATCGCTGCCGGGGCCTGTTTTGCCGTAGGCGCGCTCATCTTCGGCCTGCTGTTTGGCGCACTGCGCTACACGAGCGGTTACAATGCCGGCCATACCGCCGGGGAAAACACGGCCAGGGCGGAAGCAAAGGATGACTACGACAAGAAGCTGAACGGCGAAAGGAAAACCGCCAGGGATAGCGGCCATGACGAAGGCTATCGGGAAGGCTATGGGAAAGGCTTCGACGACGGCGCCCTGAAGGCGGAGGAATTCGCAGCGGAGGCGCGGACCGAGGCGGCGGAGAAAAAGCTTTCGGAACAGATGGCGGGCGAAATCGCGGCCTTCGACGCGGAGGCGGACGAACCCGTGGGCATGAAAATCATCGAATTGCAGGAAAAGCTCATCACGCTGGGCTACAGCGACGTAACGGCGGACGGCTTCTTCGGCCCCCAGACGAAGAAAGCGCTCGAGCGGTTCAGGGAAGAAGAAAACCTCGGCGAAGGCGCGGTGTTGGACCGGGAAACAGAGGAGCGCATCTACTACCGGCTGAAGGTAAAAGAAGCCGCGAGCGCCGGGAAATGAATGAGAAAAACCCTTGACAACCGGGATGAAACATGGTATGATCCCACCTGTATCAAGCAGAGGCTTGCCCGTCTCTCACCTTGCGCGGCTCACGCTGCCGGGTTCATGGCACTTCATTCGATGTGTTGAGCGACGGGTTGAAATCCGTCGCTTTTCGTTGCGGCGGAGGGAATCGGATTTGGAGGTGCATGGATATCGCTGTCGATCTGATGATCAACGAAGAAATTCGCGACCGGGAAGTTCGTGTGATTAACGAGAACGGCGAACAGCTCGGCGTCATGCTCACGCCCAAAGCCCTGGCTTTGGCGGAGGAGCGCGGCCTGGATCTGGCCGCGATCCAGCCCAACGCACGCCCCCCGGTGTGCAAGTTGCTGGATTATGACAAGTACCGCTACGAGCAGTCGCGGCGGGAGCGCGAAAACCGGAAGAATCAGCGGGTCGTGGAGATCAAGGAAGTGCAGCTGTCCGCCACCATCGCGGAGAACGACGTGCAGACCAAACAAAAGGCGGCCGTCAAGTTCCTGGAGAATGGCGACAAGGTGCGCGTATCCATTCGCTTCCGCGGCCGGCAGATCACCCACAGCGAAATCGGCCTGAAGGTCATGCAGGATTTCGCCGAACGGTGCTCCGACGTCAGTGTGGTGGAACGCCGCCCGCTGATGGATGGCCGCAACATGATCATGATCCTGGCTCCCAAGGCGGCCAAGGCGTCCTTCGCCGAGAAAAAGGCTGCCCGGGAGAAAGCCGCCTCCGAAAAGACGGAGACGCAGGAATAAACAGCACCCGCTTTCCGGCGGATGGTCAACACAAGGAAGGAGGACCCACCCCATGCCGAAACAAAAATCGCACCGCGGTGCCGCGAAACGGTTCCATTTCAGCAAGTCCGGCATCGTTCAGCACAAGCAGATGAATGCCAACCATCAGGTTCGCCTGAAGACCACCAAGCGCACCCGTCATCTGCGGAATGACGGCGTTGTGGACAACGGCGCGGAAGCCCGCACCATCCACAAGCTGCTGCCCTACAAATAAGCCTTTGGCCGAATAGGAGGAAAGAACCATGGCTCGGATCAAGAGAGCTGTTACCGCTCAAAAGAAAAAGCGCAAGGTCATGAAACTGGCCAAAGGGTACTGGGGCGCCAAGTCGAAGCAGTACCGGGCCGCAACCGAACAGGTGCGCCGCTCCCTGCGTTATGCCTACAAGGGCCGCAAGCTGCGCAAGCGGGATTTCCGCCGCCTGTGGATCACCCGTATCAACGCCGCCGCTCGTCTGAACGGCATGAGCTATTCCACCTTCATCAGCGGCCTCAAGAAGGCCAATGTCGAAGTGAACCGCAAAATGCTGGCCGACGTGGCCGTGAACGATGCCGCCGCTTTCGCCAAGCTGGTGGATGTCGCCAAGAACGCGTGATCACGGATCAAAGGGACTGCCGTGTGGATTGTTTCCGCGGCAGCCCTTTTTGCTTGTGCTTTGCCGTGGATTGTGCTATCATGTCTTCATAAGCTCAATCTGCGTCGGAAATGAGGGATCTTTGTGTCGGAAGCCCGAAAAAGCAAACTGCTCCCGTATCTTCGCGGCGGTGTTCCGGGTGCGCTGGCCGCTTTGCTCTTTGCGCTGGGGATCGTGTCCATCCTACTGGTGGCAGCGTTCCTCGTGGCTTCGGTCATCGTCTTCGGCGCGCAGAACGTCGTGGGCGGCATTGAGATCCTGGCCTTGTCGCTGAGCTATATCCCCATGATCATCGCGGGCTTCGGAGCGCTGAAACTGCGCAAAGGCAACGCCAAAGGCGCGTCGATGATGCTGAGCGCCTGCCTGTTCCGCAGGGTGCTGCTGGCCATCGGTATGATCCTGATCGTCCTGGTCGCGCTGATCGGCTTCTTCCGTGTCATCGGCTTCAGCTTCCTCGCTGCTCTGCTTGTTCTGCTGATCTACGGCTTGATCTTCGGCATTCTCCTGTTCATGCTGTTTTTCATCAACCGGGTGATTTCCGTGCTGGAAGTCATCGAAGCGGAGGCCACTGTTCCGGACGCGCCTCGGAACATCCGGGGTGCGGCGCGTTCTCCCGGTGTGATGTGCATCATCCTGATGGTGCTGAGCGCTGTGGTCGTGACGGTGTATTGCTTCGCCCCGGGGTTCGTGGCGGACACCATCGACCTGGGCTTTGCCGAGGATTATTACCAGTACTACCTGATCATCCTTTTCCTGTATGCCGCGATGTACGCTCTGGCCTGGGGCTTCTTCCGGGGCGTCTGGCGTTCCCATCGGCCGGCTGAACAGGGCAATCCCCCGACCTTCGGCCCTGCCGGATATATCAGGGCCAACGCCTGGGCCATCCTCGGCGCGATCCTGTCGGCGTATCTGGCGCTGACTGAACTCACAAAGTTTATCAACCGGATCTCGGTGTTCCGGTCCTATGGGTTGCCGCTCCGCTGGGACGTGAATATGTTCCGGTACCCGGTCGGGTTTGTCGCCGCGCTGATCCTGGCCGTCGGCCTGCTGATCCGCCACCGCAGCGTGTTGATCCTGATCGCCTCCCTGATCTCGGCGGCGTTTTACGGCTATTTGGTTTCCCGGGCACTCCCGAGCGGGAGCTTTACGCTCGGCACCGCCAAATACGCCGTTGAGGCCCTGTTCTTTGTCCTGCTGGCGGTGGCGGCCATCGTGTGCCTCAGGCCGGACAGGAGGCTGCCCAAAGGGCTGCGCGTCCCGCTGATCATCCTGGCCGCGCTGTACCTTGGCCTGTTCCTGACCGACGCGGTGCTGACGCTGACCGGCAGCCGCAAGATCCTTGCTGAGGTCCTGCTCGCGCTTCCCACCGGCTTGATCATGTTCTTCTGGCAACTGGATCTGAGCCTCGCGGTGGGAAGCCATCCGGATGACCAGGAAAAAGTGGAATTGGAGTCGGTGGAACGGCTGTATGACAGGGCCCTGCGGGAGGGTTGCCAGCCGATCCGCCTTCACTCGGTCAAGGGCGAAGCGGTTCAGAACAGCCTGATGAACGCTGAGGTGGGCTGGGAGTGCACCGTGGAGCGGGAGGTCCGGGAGGGCAAGAAAGACCGCTGGCGCGTCCGTCACGGCGAGAGTGTCCTGGGCTCTCTGAAAGAGGAGGAGTACACCGAGGGGCAGAGTGTGGTCCTGGCTTCCGTGGTCATGGACGACGACGGGATCCTCCGGCCCAGCGTGATGCTGCTCTGACAAAAGGACAGACCATAAAAACGGGCCGTGCCCGGAAAGCAGCCGGAGGGAAAGACTTCCGGGATGCTTTCAGGCACGGCCCGTTTTGCTGTGCTTATCTGTTCTCATTCAGGTTGAACCGCTCCCACACCCCGCCGACGGGCATCCGCTGAAATGCCATCAGCCGATGGCTCACGGGGTGCTCAAAGGTCAGCCGGTAGCCCCACAGCGCCACCTGCTGGCCGGGGACCCCGTGGCCGTAGCGGTTGTCGCCCCACAGCGGAAAGCCCGCGTGCGCCAGCTGCACCCGAATCTGATGGCTGCGGCCGGTCTCCAGGCGGATGGCGCAGAGGGTGAGGCCGCCGGCCGCCTGCAGGGGGGCGGCGTGGAGGATGGCCTTCTGGGCGCCGGGGGCGGTCTCCGGAACCACCGCCACGTGGTTCTGCTGCTTATCCTTCAGCAGCCAGTCCGTCAGGTGCAGGGCCTCCGGCATGATCCCCTCGCACACACAGAGGTATTCCCGGCCGATGTCGTGCTGCTGCAGCTGCGCGGAGAGCCTGGCCGCGGCCTTCGAGGTGCGGGCAAAGACCATCAGTCCGCCCACGGGCCGATCCAGCCGGTGCACCAGGCCAAGGTAGACGTCTCCGGGCTTCCGGTACTTCTCCCGGATGTACTCCTTCAAGGCGCTGAGCAGATCCCCGTCCCCGGTGCGGTCCGCCTGGGACAGCAGGTTGGGGGGCTTTACCGCCACGATGACGTGGTTGTCTTCATACACAATGTCGGGGATCATGGGGCCTCCTCCGTCTGTTCCGCCAGCCATTTTTTCTCTTTGTCTGTCAGGGGGGCCTTTTCCAGCAGGTCCGGGCGGTGTTTCGCGGTGGCGAGGATGGACTGCCGGCGGCGCCAGAGGGCGATCTCCGCGTGGTTGCCGTTGAGGAGGACCTCCGGCACGGTCAGGCCGTTCCACTCTCTGGGGCGGGTGTACTGCGAGTATTCCAGCAGGCCGTCGGAGAAGGACTCCTCCTCCGGGCTCTCGGCGCTGCCCAGCACCCCGGGGATGAACCGCGCCACGGCGTCCGTCAGCACCATGGCCGCCAGCTCGCCGCCGGTGAGGATGTAGTCGCCGATGGAGATCTCCTCGTCCACGCAGGTGTCCAGCGCCCGCTGGTCCACGCCCTCGTAGTGGCCGCACAGCAGCACCAGGCGCTCTTCCTGCGCCAGCTCCCGGGCCAGGGCGGTGGTCAGGGTCTTCCCCCGGGGACCCAGGTAGATCCGCCGGCCCCGGAAGTCAGGGCCGCACACGTCTGCCATGGCGTCCGCCACGGGCTGGGCCAGCATCACCATGCCGGCGCCGCCGCCGAAGGGGTAGTCGTCGGTGTTCTTGTGCTTCAGCTGCGAGTAGGGGCGGATGTCCGTCAGCCGCACGTCCAGCAGGCCCTGCTGCCGGGCCCGGCCCAGAATGCTGGCGTCCAGAACGCCGGCAAACATCTCCGGGAAGATGGTGAGGATGTCAATCCTCATAGACCGCCACCTCTTTCAGCCGGGCGCTGTTCACGCGGATGACGCCCGCGGCCACATCCTTCTCCGGGAAAGCGTCCGGCAGGGCCGGGGCCATCCAGGTCTTGCCGCCGGGTCCCCGGAAGACGTACACGTCCGTGGGGCCGTGCTGCAGCACGTCCGTCAGCGTGCCCAGCACCCGGCCGGTTTCGTCGGTGGCCTCGCAGCCCATCAGGTCGGAGATGTACACCATGCCCTCCGGCAGGGGGGAGGCGTGGGCCCGGTCGATGTACAGCGCCTGGCCCCGCCGTTTCTCCACGTCCTCCGGCCGGGTGCAGCCCGCCAGGGTCACATAGGCAAAACCGCCCTGGACCCGGGAGCACTTCGCCGCGATGGGGATCCAGGCGTCCTTCTCCTTCAGGTACAGGGTCTTCCAGTCCAGAAAGGCTTCCGGGTCCCGGGCGTAGGGCTTCACCTTGGCCTCCCCGTGAAGCCCCTGGGGCTTCAGCACTTCGCCGATGAGAAAGTATTCCGTCAGCATTTTTCTCTTCTTCCTCTTTTGCCGTTCGTCGGACAGCGCGGCGGCTTTCGTTTTACGGTTCCTCGATCTCCACCCCGTACTTCTCCACGTATTCTTCCAGGCAGAGATCTTCGTCGTGCATGATCTGCGCGTGGGGCTGGCCCACCCAGCGGTAGTGCCAGGCCTCGGCGGTGAAGCCGGTGATCTTCGTCTTGCCCTCCGGATAGCGCAGGATGAAGCCGTACTCCCAGCAGTGGGCCAGCAGCCATTTGTGCTGCTTGGTGCCCTTGAAGGACGTGCCGGGCACCGTGATGTCAAAGCAGGTGCCCAGGTGGTGCTCGGAGGTGCCGGGGTCCGCCACCTCTTTGCGGGCGGCCTCCGTGGCCTTGCTCCTGCTCAGGCCGTTGCTGTTCATCAGCTCTTTGACCTTCTTGTCAAACAGCTGCTGCTGATAGGTCTCGCTGCGGTAGGCGGCGCTGATCTGCCAGTTCTTCACCCCGTCCGCCGCCGCCGCCCGGAGCATGGTCATCAGGGCGTCCACGGCCTGCCGCTCGGCCTTGGTGTCGGAATACTTGATCTTCACCACGCTGCTGTCGCAGTAGGAATTCATGACCACCAGGTCGGCGGTGCGGTAGTTTTCCGGCAGGGGATGCTGGCGGTTGACCACCAGGGGCAGGCCGTCCGGCCGGACGTAGGGCAGGCTGCTGGAGGCGTCCGGGACCGGGGTGGGGGTGGGCACGGGCGCCGGCATGGCATCCGGTGAGAACAGCCTGTCCCAGGTGATCTGGCCCACAACGCTGTCCGCGCTGAGGCCGTGGGCGTTCTGGAAGCGGTAGACGGCGCTCTTGGTGCCCGGGCCGTACTTTCCGTCGATCTCTCCCTCGTAGTAGCCCAGTTCCTTCAGGCGCTCCTGCACCTGCCGGACGCGGTCGCCCTTGCTGCCGGACTTCAGCACCTCAAAGGACGCGGCGGGGGTGGCCGCCGTCGGGGGATCCGTGGGCGCCGCGGCGGCCGGGGCCGGAACGGCGTCCGCGCCGTACAGCGCCTTCTCCGTCTGCTCCCCCGCATAGCCGTCCGCGTCCAGGCCGTTGGCCTTCTGGAACGCCATGACCGCCCGCTCGGTGATGGCGCCGAAATCCCCGTCGATCTCTCCGGTGTAGTACCCCAGTTCCGCCAGGCGCGTCTGCAGCGCGATCACCTGCTCCCCGCTGTCGCCGCGGGCCAGCGCCGGCGCCGGGGTGGGCAGGCTGGGATCCCGGGTCACGGCGGCCACATTGCCGTAACGTACCGTGGGGGTGGGGGTCGCGCCGGCCTCCCGCTGGTAATCCGGCAGTTTCCACAGCCAAAGGAAAAGCGCCGCGGCCAGCAGCAGGGCCGACGCGGACAGCCCGATAACGGCGGCTACCGTCAATCCCTTGTTCTGCCTGTCGCTCATGGCCGTTCCCCCTTTCGCTGTCGGCGCGTGTTCAGCGCCTGTCTTCCTCCAGTTCCCACCGGGTAAAATCCTCCGTGATTTCCGCCGCGGTTTTGCGCCAGATGCCGGCCTTGATGGGAATGCCCTCCGCGGCGAAACGGCGCTCGTGCTCGCTGACATAGTTGGGGTTGAAGCCGGAGGCGTGGAGGTCTTCCGTCAGCCACACCGGCTCAAACCCGCTGACTTCAAAGTAAACCATCGAATCCCGGAACAGGCCGTCGTCGTCCGTCTTGAACCGGATCTCCCCGCCCACGGGCAGCAGCGCCCGGTACTGGACCAGCTGCCGCGGATGGGTCAGGCGGCGCTTTTTGTGTCCCCGCCGGGGCCAGGGATTGCAGAAGCGGATGTAGATGCGCTCCACTAAGTCCTCCGGCGCGAAGAGCCCGTCGAGCTGCTCGATGTTGGCCCGGGCCAGCAGCGCGTTTTCCACGTCTTCACCGCAGGCCCTGGCGATGTTCCGCCTCGCGTCCGCCAGAACGTCCGGGGAGATGTCCACGGCCACGTAGTTGATCCCGGGATTGTCCGCGATCATGGCGGCGGTGGCCACGCCCTTGCCGCAGCCCAGCTCCAGGTGCAGCGGGGCTTCCCGGGGGAAGAGCGCCCGCCAGCGGCCCCGGGCTTGCTCCGGGATCTGCACCACCCAGGGACAGGCGGCCAGCTCCGGCCTGGCCCATTTCTTCTTCCGCATGTGCATGAGGCATCCTCCCGATCGTTGATACGGGAGCATTATACCCCAAGCGGAAAAAGCGGTCAAGAAAAACCCTCACGCGGCGTACGGTTTACGCACAAACAGAACAGTGATCGCAACCGCCGAAACGATCTCATCCGGCCTGCGCGAGCAAGCTGAACAGCCATGTGAAAGTGTATGCGCGCAGGCCACCTTCCCCTGAAGGGGAAGGCTTTGGTTGATTAATTGCCCCTGCCTTCCCCTTTAGGGGAAGGGGGACCGCCGCAGCGGTGGATGAGGTCGTCCATCAGCCTGACGGGAAAGCATCCCATGTGATTTCAATCACAGGATTGTCATTCACGCGGAAGCCGTGGTCTGTTCTCGTCAAGCCCTTGCAATGAGGCGGGAAAGTGGTATAATATGGCTGCGCCGGTGTGATCCGGCAGAGAAAGGATTGAACGTATGATACGGCTGATTTCGGACAGCACCTGCGATCTTTCGGCCGAACTTCTGGAGCGGTACTCGGTGGAAGTCATGCCGCTGGATATCATCATGGACGGAAAGGCCTACCAGGACGGCGTGGACGTGACCCAGCAGCAGATTTTTGAGTGGTCCGACCGCACCAAGCAAACCCCCAAGACGGCGGTCTTCTCCGCGGAGCAGGTCAAGCGCAGGCTTAAGCCTTACCTGGAGCGGGGGGACGAGGTGATCTGCTTCGGCATTTCCGAGACCATGTCCGCCTCCGTCCAGGTCATGCGCCTGGCGGTGGAGGAGCTGAAGGCGGCGGATCGCGTTCATGTCATCGACTCCGCCAATCTGTCCACCGGCGTGGGCTTGCTGATCTGCGCGGCGGGGGACATGATCGCGGAGGGCCTTCCGGCCGCGGAGATCGTCGAAAAGATCGAGGCCCTGAAGCCGGCCGTCCGGGCCAGCTTTGTGGTGGATACCCTGACCTTCCTGCACCGCGGCGGCCGCTGCGGCGGCGTCACCGCCCTGATGGGCACCGCCCTCAAGATCCACCCCGAGATCGAGGTGAAGGACGGCAAGATGCAGCCCCGGAAGAAATACCGCGGCGCCATGCACCACGTCCTGATGCAGTACACCGAGGACTTGATCCCCGCCATGAAAAAGGCCAGGCCCAGGCGCGTGTTCATCACCCACAGCTTCTGCCCCGAGGAGTGGGCCGCGGAGATCCACGCCCGGATCGAGTCCCTGGGCATCTTCGAGGAGATCCTGGAAACCCACGCCGGCTGCGTGGTCTCCAGCCACTGCGGTCCCCGCACCCTGGGCGTCCTCTTCATCGACGGCGAATGAGCTTTCCATCCCCGGCCGGATTGATCAACCCGGCCGGTTTTTTGCTGGCAAGGCCCGCTCCCCCGCGCTTGACAGGCCTTCCCCCGATTCATATAATGGACCCGGAAAACGGAGGTGCCCCATGAGCTGGACAACGGAGAAGAAAGACGGATTCACCCTGATCCGCAACGAGGGCGGCGCGGTCCTGGGCCTGGCGGACGCCGGGCGCGTCGTGGAGGCGGACGGGTTTGCCTTCAAGGACCTGGCCCGGACCGGGAAGCTGCTGCCCTATGAGGACTGGCGGCTGGACCCGAAGACCCGGGCGGCGGACCTGGCGGCCCGGCTCAGCCGGGAGGAGATCGCCGGCCTGATGCTGTATTCCTCCCACCAGCGGGTGCCGGCCATCGACAGCTGGGCCCACGACACCTACGGCGGAGAGACCTACGACCCGGGGAAGCACGATCCCGCGGCGCTGACGGACCAGCAGAAGGACCTGCTGCACCGGGACCACATCCGCCACATCCTGCAGCAGTGGGTGTCGGACACCCGGACCTCCGCCCGCTGGAGCAACAACCTGCAGGCGGCCTGTGAGGCGGAGCCCTGGGGCATACCGGTGAACATCTCCACGGATCCGCGGCACGGCGCCGCGGCCACGGGGGCGGAGTTCCGCCAGCGGTCGGAGGACGTCTCGAAGTGGCCCGAGGGCATTGGCTTCGCGGCGATCGGAGACCCCGAACTGGTGCGGGCCTTCGCGAAAACCGCGGCGAAGGAGTACCGCGCCCTGGGCATCACCACGGCCCTGGGCCCGCAGATCGACCTCTCCACCGAGCCCCGCTGGATGCGCCTGGAGGACACCCTGGGCAGCGATCCGGAGCGGGTGATCCCCATGGTGAAGGCCTACTGTGACGGCATGCAGACCACTGAGGGCGCGCCGGACGGTTGGGGCCGGGACAGCGTCATCACCATGATCAAGCACTGGCCCGGCGGCGGCACCGGCGAGGGCGGCCGGGACGCCCACTACGCCTACGGCTGCTTCGCGGTCTATCCGGAGGGCCGGTTTGAGGAGCATCTGCGGCCCTTCACGGAGGGCGGCTTCCGGCTGGACGGCCCCACGAAGGCCGCCGGGGCGGTCATGCCCTACTACACGGTTTCCTGGCTGGAGGACAAGCCCCGGGTGGGCAATTCCTACAGCGAGTACATCCTGAAGGACCTGCTGCGGGGCCGGTTCGGCTACGACGGCGTGGTCTGCACGGACTGGGGCATCACCGCCGACCCGGAGCCGGTCATCGATGCCTTCGGCAGCCGCTGCTACGGCGTGGAAGGACTGACAGTGGCGGAGCGCCATCTGCGGATCATCATGAACGGCGTGGACCAGTTCGGCGGCAACAACGACATGGCGCCGATCCTGGAGGCCTGGCGCATCGGCGACGAGCGCTACGGGGCGGAGGTCATGCTGGAGCGGATGCGCCTCTCCGCGGCCCGCCTGCTGACGGGCATCTTCCGCCTGGGCCTTTTCGAGAACCCCTACCTGGACCCGGAGGAGAGCGCCCGGATCGTGGGCAATACCGCCTTTGTCAGGGCCGGTCTGGAAGCCCAGGCCCGGGCCATGGTCATGCTGAAGAACCGCGGCGTCCTGCCGCTGAGGAAGGGCATGAAGATCTGGGTGCCGGAGCGCACCCTTCGCCGCCGCAAGGCCTTCGTCCGCCGCTGGGAGCCGGAGAAGGTCCTCGATCCCCTGGGTGGCCTGGACGTGTCCCCCTGGTTTGTCCGGGTGAAGACCCCGGAGGAGGCGGACGCGGCCCTGGTGATGATGGAGAGCCCCCTCTCCGATCCCTACGACCCGGAGGACGCGGCCGCCGGCGGCAACGGTTACCGCCCGCTGACGCTGCAGTACCGGCCCTACACCGCCGAAACGGCGCGGCAGCCCTCCATCGCCGGCGGCGACCGGCGCGAGCCCTCCCCGGACCGCAGCTATCGGGGCAAGACCGGCATCTGCGTCAACGAGGCGGATCTGGACAACGTGCTGGAGGCCCGGCGCCGCGTGGGAGACAAGCCCGTGATCGTCAGCATCCACCTGCACAATCCCACGGTCCCGGCAGAGTTCGAACCCATGGCGGACGCCATCCTGGCGGATTTCAGCGTGAACACCGGGGTGCTTCTGGATGTGCTCTTCGGCGAACGCCGGGCCACCGGCCGGCTGCCTTACAACCTGCCCAAGGACATGGCGGCCGTGGAGCGCCACGGGGAGGACGCCATCGAGGGCCCGGAGCCCTATGTGGCCTCGGACGGCGCCGTGTACGCCCGGGACTGGCGGGCGGAGTGACGGGGAAGCCCCGTAACCGCTGCGGCGGCAGCGGTTCCAATTCGGAATTCGGAATGCGGAATTCGGAATTGGAATGCCCTACCGTTGCGGCGGTCGCGAAGGTTGCCCCACCACCGCTGCGGCGGTCCCCCTCCCCGGCAAGCCGGGGAGGAAGAAGACAAGCCGCAACCCCTTCTCCCCAGCTTGCTGGGGAGATGTCGCCCGCAGGCGACAGAGGGGCAAACCTCACCCACCTCAGAACAAATCTTCTTCAGTCGATCTCTGTCCCCATAATCAGAGAAAAACCTTCCGGAGGACAATATGGCATCAAAGAATACGGTCACCATCGGTTCCCTTCCCCTCGGCGGAGGACATCCCGTGCTGGTGCAGTCCATGACCAACACGGACACCCGGGACGCGGAGGCCACCCTGGGGCAGATCCGGGCGCTGGCGGCGGCGGGCTGCGATTTGGTGCGGGTGTCGGTCTATGACACGGCCTGCGCGGCGGCGGTCCGGACGCTGGTGGACGGCTCCCCGGTGCCCCTGGTGGCGGACATCCATTTCGACCACAAACTGGCCATCGCTGCGGCGGAGAACGGCATCGCCAAGCTGCGGCTGAACCCCGGCAACGTGGGCGGCGAGGCCAACGTCCGGGCGGTGGCGGACTGCGCGAAGGCCCATCACATCCCCATCCGCATCGGGGTGAACTCCGGGTCCGTGGAGAAGGACATCCTGGCGAAATACGGCGGGCCCACGGCGGAAGGCCTGGTGGAGAGCGCCCTGCGCCACGCGGCCATGCTGGAGCGGGCCGGGTTCTCCGACATTGTGCTGTCCATGAAGGCCAGCGACGTGCGCCTGACCATCGAGACCTACCGCCTGGCGGCAAAGCGCTGCGACTATCCGCTGCACGTGGGGGTCACGGAGGCCGGGCTGCCGGGCCAGGGCACGGTGAAGAGCGCCATCGGCATTGGCGCCCTGCTGGCGGACGGCATCGGCGACACGATCCGGGTCAGCCTGACGGGGGATCCCCTGCCGGAGGCCCAGGCGGCCTGGGACATCCTGCGGGCCCTGGACCTGCGCCGGCAGGGGGCCCAGCTCATCGCCTGCCCCACCTGCGGCCGCACCCGCATCGACGTGGCGGGCATCGCCGCCCGAGTGGAGCGGGAGCTGCGGGACCTGACCGTGCCCCTGAAGGTGGCCGTCATGGGCTGCGTGGTGAACGGCCCCGGGGAGGCCCGGGAGGCGGACGTGGGCATCGCGGGCGGCGACGGCGTCGGGGCCCTGTTCATCCGCGGCCAGGCGCCCCGGAAGGTGGAGGGCGACCTGGCGGCCATCCTGATCGCCGAGGCCCGGCGCATCGCGGCGGAGAAGGAGAGAGGCGCATGATCCGCAGAGCCGAACCCCGGGACATCCCGGACATATTGCAACTGCTGGTGCAGGTGTGCATGGTGCACCACAACGGCCGGCCGGATCTCTTCAAGGGCCCGGCCACCAAGTACACGGCGGAGGAGCTGGAGGCCCTGATCCCGGACGACAGCCGGCCCATCTTCGTGCTGACGGACGAGGCCGACGCCCGGGTGCTGGGCTATGCCTTCTGCATTTTCCAGCGGCACGTGGGGGATCACGTGCTGACGGACGTGAAGACCCTGTACATCGATGACCTGTGCGTCCGGGAGGAATGCCGGGGACAGCATGTGGGCACCCGGCTGTACCGCCATGTTCTGGCCTTCGCGAAGGAGCGGGGCTGCTACAACGTGACCCTGAACGTCTGGGCCTGCAACGAGGCTGCCATGAGGTTCTACGAAAAATGCGGCCTGAAGCCGCAGAAGATCGGGATGGAAACGATACTTTGACCGCAGCGGCCGCCGGAAGGACCCCGGCGGTTTTCTCATACGATTCTCCGTTAAGGATCACAAGTCAAGTAAGGGCATGCGACCGAAGGTCCAGGGCGAACGGAAAGCCCTGGTCGAGGCCCGCAGGCCTCGAAATCCCTTCTTGTGCACTTGGCATTCATAAACGGGAAGCGTATCATTCTCCGGTCGCCAGGGCCGCCAGCTCCTCCAGCGTCTCATAGGTCACGGACCCCGGCAGGTTGTAGATCACCACGCCGTCCCGGTCCAGGACCACGGTGTGGGGCAGGGCGGAGGTCCCGCCCACCAGGGACGTGAAATCGCCGGTCTCATCCACGGCGAAGGTCAGATCACAGTTCAACGCCGCCGCAAACCCCGGGATGTCGTCCTCGATGATGAGCCCGGAGTGCACCGCCAGCACGGTCACGTCCTCCGGGTGCTCCCGCTGCAGCCGGTCGAAGTACGGCAGCTCCTTGACGCAGGGGTCGCACCAGGTGGCCCAGAGGTTGATGAACACGGCCCGGCCCCGGCAATCCCCCAGCACAAAGGGATTCCCCTCCAGGTCCGTCAGGGTGAAGTCCGGCAGCCGCTGACCCACCGCGTTCCCCCGGGGGATGTCTTTTTCCGGTTCGCTCGCCTCGGCGGAGGCTTCGGCCGGGGATTCCGCGGTTTCGGCGGACGCGGCCGGGACAGCCGCCGCGCCTTCGGACGCGAGGGCCGGTTCTGTCACCGGCCTGTTGAAGAAAAAGAGGGCCGCGGCCAGGACGCAGAGGGCGGCTGCCCAGAGGACGCGGGAGGCGGTCTTGCTCATGCCTGTTCCTCCTTCCGCGGGGCGATGTCCGGCCCCTTCAGGGTGATCCGGCCGGCCTTCAGGGTGATGGCCTTCTCGGGGCAGGCGTCGATGCACAGTCCGCAGTGGATGCACTCCCGGTCGCCCACCCGGCGGATGTCCATGGGGCAGATCCGCAGGCACTTGCCGCAGGCGGTGCAGGCGTTTTCGTCCACCCGGACCCCCAGCAGGGCCAGCCGGGCCAGAAGGCTGTACAGGGCTCCCAGGGGGCACAGGAACCGGCAGAAGGCCCGGTACACGAACACGCAGGCCGTCAGCAACAGGGCCAGGATCACGAACTTGTTGGTGAACAGCGGCCCCAGCATGCTCAGCCAGCCCTCGTTCGCCGGGCTGCTCAGCAGAGGCAGGGCGCCTTCCCCGGTGCCGGCGGGGCAGATGAATTTGCAGAAGGCCGGAGATTTCAGCATCGGGGGCAGGATGAGCACGAAGGCGATGAGCACGCCGTATTTCACCCAGGACAGCGCCCGGGTCTTTTTGCTCTTCTTCAGCTTGGGGGTCGGGATCTTGTGGAGCAGGTCCTGAACCAGACCGAAGGGGCAGAGCCAGCCGCAGATCACCCGGCCCAGCGCCAGGCCGAAGAGCAGCAGCGCGCCTACGACATAGAACAGCGCGCCGCGCTTGCCGGCGGCGATGGCGTTTTGCAGGGAGCCCAGAGGGCAGGAGCCCACCGCCCCCGGGCAGGAATAGCAGTTCAGCCCCGGAACACAGGCGTTTTTCGCAGGGCCCGTGTAGATCTTGCCCTCCGCGAATCCCTTCAGGTGGGCGTTTTGCAGCAGCGCCGCGTACAGCTGCACCAGGCGGCGGGTGGTGGGACGGTGGGCCTGCCACCAGTTTTGTTGTTTAGCCAAGGCCGATACACTCCGTACAGATGTTGATGGCTTTCGCCAGGACTTCCCGCGGGCCGCCGGCGCGGATGCCGTACAAAACCAGGATGATGGCCGCCGTCAGCAGGGCCATCCGCAGAATGAAACGCGCCGGACTTTCTCCGCCGTTCTGCTTCAGCCGGGGCAGCTCCTTTGCGGAGGGCAGCGTCTGCCGCGGCGTTGCCCCGGCCACCGCCGCCGCGAGGACGGCCCCCAGCCAGACCAGAAAGATCGGGCCCACCCAGATCAGCTGCCGTCCGATGGCTTCCCGGGTGAAGATGGGGATCAGCCCGGAGCCCGCCTCCGCCCGCTGCCGGGCGCCGGCGATGTACAGGGCCAGCACCGCCGCGCCCAGGGACGCCCCCAGGACCAGGGTCAGTACGGTGACGGCCGTGATCAGTTTCTTCTTTGTCTTCATACATGCTCCGTTGCAAGTCAGATCTTCAATGCCCCCAGGACTTCGGCCACGTCCCCGCGGATCACCAGGCTGGCCTGCCCGTCCGCCGGGGTGGGCTCCCGGTTGATGATCACCAGGTTCCGGCCGCCGAAGCCGTCGATCATGCCGGCGGCGGGCTCCACCTGCAGACTGGTGCCGGCGACGATCAGGGTGTCGCAGGCGGCGATCTCCCGCCGGGCGCCCCGGCAGACGTAGGGGTTCAGCGCCTCGCCGTAGAGGGTGATCTCCGGCCGCACCACGCCGCCGCACCCGCACCGGGGAAGGCCCCGGGTCCTCAGCATCCAGGCCAGGTCGTAGCGCGCGCCGCACTCCAGGCAGACGTTCTCGTGGATCGACCCGTGGAGCTCGTACACCAGCCTGTTGCCCGCCAGCCGGTGCAGCCCGTCCACGTTCTGCGTCACCACGCCCCGCAGCTTCCCCGCCTTCTCCAGCCGGGCCAGGGCAAGATGCGCCGCGTTGGGCCGCGCCTCCGGGAAGAGCAGGTGGGTCCGGTAGTAGTCGAAGAACGCTTCCGGGTTCAGGTAGAGAAAGCGGACGGACAGGATCTCCTCCGGGGAAAGCCCCCGCCACGCCTCGCCCGCCAGCCCCTCCGCGGACCGGAAGTCCGGGATCCCGCTGGCGGTGGACACCCCCGCCCCGCCGAAGAACACAACGCTCTTCGAGCGGTCGATGATGGTTTGAAGGTCCATGGCGTTTCCTCCGATTCCCGTTTTCCTCTGGGTGGATTATAACACTCCCGGAAAAAACGGGCAAGACCTGCAGGGGTGATTATCATGGCTTACGCATGAACGGAACAGAGATCACGATCGCTTCAACAACCTCATCCGGTCTGCGCGAATAAGCAGAATAGCGGTGTGTGAGTGCATGCGCGCAGGCCACCTTCCCCTGAAGGGGAAGGCTTTTGGTTACTTAATTGCCCCTTCAATCCCCTGAAATCCACATCAATTTTACGGAGTATTATTGTTCAAGATAAATGAAATACGATGTATTTTCACAGTAAAGAGGAAGGAGGACCACCGCAGCGGTGGATGAGGTCGCCCATCAGACGGACAGAAAAGCATCCCGTCGTGACTTCATTCACAGAATTGCGATTCATGCGCAAGCCATGGCGAAAACAGGCACCCCCGTTGCCATAACCCCGCCCGTCTGTTATAATGCCTCTGCTGACGCAAACTTCCCTGACTCAACATGGCAGCCCCGAAGGGTGCAGGGGCGACCGGAAAGCCCCTGCCTGCGCCCGCAGGCGCGGAACCTTTGCCGGGAACGGTGTATCGGAAGAGGAAAAGAAAAACCGATAGAACGCGGAGAGAAAACATGAGCGAGAGAACCGTGCGGCTCTTTGATCTGGAGCCGGAGACGCTGGAGTTTGACGCCCGGGTGCTGGCCTGTGAGCCGGCGAAGGGCGGCGGGTTTGACGTGGTGCTGGACCGGACGGCTTTCTTTCCGGAGGGCGGCGGCCAGGGCGCGGACCACGGGACCCTGGGGGAGGCCCGGGTTTCGGACGCCCACGAGAAGGACGGGGTGATCCGCCACCGGACGGACCGGGCGCTCCCGGCGGGGGAAAGCGTTCACGGGCGTGTCGACGGCGAGAGAAGACTGGCCATGTCCCAGCAGCACACGGGGGAGCACATCCTCTCCGGCCTGGTGCACGGGCTCTACGGCTATGACAACGTGGGCTTTCACATCGGCACCGACGCGGTGACGGTGGACTTCAACGGGGTGCTGACGTCGGAGGACGTCGACCGGGTGGAGCGGCTGGCCAACGAGTGCGTCTGGCGCAACCAGCCGGTGCTGGTGACGGTGCCGGACCCGGAGACCCTGGCCGCCATGACCTACCGCAGCAAGAAGGCCCTGGAGGGCGACGTGCGGATCGTCACGATCGAGGGCGTGGACTGCTGCGCCTGCTGCGGCACCCATGTGCCCTTCACCGGGCAGGTGGGGCAGATCAAGGTGCTGTCCTGCATCCACTACAAGGGCGGCGTGCGGCTGTCCATCCTCTGCGGGATGCGGGCGCTGGACTATGAGAACGCACTGCTCCGGGAGAACCGCGCGGTGTCGCAGGCCCTCAGCGCCAAGCCCGGCACCCTGGCGGAGGCGGTGGAGCGGCTGAAGCAGGAGCGGGACGCCGCCCTGTACAGGCTGGAAGCCGCCGCCCTGGCGGAGTTCGCCCGGCTGGCGGAGGCGGAGGCGGGCAGCGCCGTGCGGGTGGTCCGGGCGGACGGCCTGCACCCGGCGCAGCTGCGGAAGTCCGCCGGCCGCCTGGCGGAAGGCGCCCGCCTGGCCTTGGCACTGATCCCCCGCGAAGGGGGCGGCTGGCAGTTCGCCATCTCCGGCGCGCAGGACGTGCGCCCCGCGGCGAAGGCCCTGTGCGACCGCTTCGGCGGCCGGGCCGGCGGCCCCGCGGACATGGTCCAGGGCATGCTGGAGGGCGGCGAGCCGGAGGACATGCGGGCGGTGCTGGCGGCGGAGGGGTGAGCCGGCTTTCGTCGTGGAATCGGCGTGATCGTATCCTGGGAGCGGATTGACGCGCGGGCTTTCTCCAAAGCCACCCGAAGCCGTTTATCCGGGGGATGACCCGTCCGGCAGCCCGGGAGCGGACGGGTTTTTTCGTGCGATCACGCGGCATGGAGCGGGTTTGCATGGGATTCCTGTCTTGCTTTTCCGCCCGCGGAATCATATAATCGGGTTGTGCATTCCGATCACCCCCAAAAGTCGGACAAGGAGGGGCCGCCCGTGAAATACCCCTGGATCGACGAATACCTGATGGCCAAGCGCGGCGTGACGAAGGACCTGCAGGCGGAGTGGAACTGGATCCGCTACCACATCGGGGGAAAGATGTTTGCCGCCATCCTGCTGGATCGGGACGACAGACCGTATTACATCAACCTGAAGCTGGAGCCTCTGGAGGGGGAGCTGGCGCGGAAGCAGTATCCGGACGTCATTCCGGGCTATTACAGCAACAAACAGCACTGGAACTCCGTCAGGCCGGACGGGGAGATCCCCGACGAGCTGCTGAAGCACTGGCTGGACCGCTCTTATCAGCTGGTGCTGCGGGACTTCGGCAAGGCCAGGCAGCGGGAGATCCTGGGCCTCTCCGTCTGCGGGACGGACTGTGCCGCCTGCCCGCTCCGGGGGAACATGTGCGCCGGCTGCAACGAGGCCTGTGGCAAGGTCTTTCACGCGCCGGAGGGGAAGGCGTGCCCCATCTTCGCCTGCTGTGCCGGGCACCGCTTCGCCACCTGCGCGGCCTGTGACCGGCTGCCCTGCGAGGTTTGGCAGGCGACCCGGGACCCCTCCATGACGGACGAGCAGTTCCGGAAGAGCCTGGCGGACCGGGTGGCGGTATTGCGGAGCATCGGGTAAAGCCGTGATCCGGCAAACGGAGAAGAAAGAGAAACGGAGGCTGCCCTCATGCAGAAAACCATGGTTCGGGACCTGACCCGGGGGCCGGTGGTGCCCCTGCTGTTCCGGTTTGCCATGCCGCTGTTCGTCTCCAACGCGCTTCAGGCGGTGTACAACCTGGTGGACATGGTGGTGGTGGGCCGGGTCCTGCACGAGGTGGGCCGGGCCGCGGTGTCCAACGGCGGCGACATCCTGCACCTGCTGACCTTCATCGCCATGGGCTTCGCCTCCGCCGGGCAGGTCATCATTGCCCAGGCCGTGGGGGAAAAGCGCCCCGACGAGATCCGCAAAACCATCGGTACCATGTTCACGCTGCTCATGGGCGCGGCGGTGGGCATGGCCCTGCTGTGCTTCGGGCTGCGGTTCAACGTGCTGGACTGGCTCCGGGTGCCGGCGGAGGCCCGGGATTTCACCATGGACTACATGGTGACCTGCATCGTGGGCCTGCCCTTCATCTACGGCTACAACATCGTCAGCGCCATCCTCCGGGGCATGGGGGACAGCAAGCGGCCCTTCGTGTTCATCGCCGTGGCCGCGGTGCTGAACATCCTGCTGGACATCCTCTTCGTGATGGTGCTGGACTGGAAGGCCTTCGGCGCGGCGCTGGCCACCGTGATCGGCCAGGGTGTCAGCTTTGTGGCCTCGGTGATCTATCTCTTCCACCGGCGGGAAGCCTTCGGGTTTGACTTCAAGCCGGCCAATTTTCGCCCGGACCGGGCCGCCACCCGCCGCCTGCTGATGCTGGGCATCCCCATGGCCATCCAGTCCGCCGCCATCAGCCTCTCGAAGATCGTGCTCACCGCCTGGATCAACAAGGAGGGCCTGCTGTACGCTTCCCTGGCCGGGATCTACAACAAGATCAACATGATGGCGGGCGTCATTTCCCAGTCCTTTACCACCGCCGGCAGCACCATGACCGGGCAGAACCTGGGGGCCCGGGCATACCGGCGGGTCAACGTCATCCTGGCCGCCGTGCTCACCGCCGGCATGGTGATGGCGCTGGCGGGCACGGTCGTCATGCTGACCTGGCCGGACGCTGTCTACGGCATCTTCGACACGGAGCAGCTGAGCAATGTGGCGCTCCTGACCCTGCCCATCATCCTGAACTTCTACGGCTCGGCCACCCGCAGCGCGGCCTTCTCCCTGATCAACGGCTCCGGCCGGTCCAACCTGAACCTGGCGGTGGCCATCATCGACGGGATGATCAGCCGCGTGGGCCTGGCGGCGCTGCTGGGATACGCGCTGAAGATGGGGGCCAGAGGCTTCTGGCTGGGAGACGCGCTGGCGGGCTTCATGCCCTTCGTCATCGGCGCGGCCTTCTATCTCTCCGGCCGCTGGCGGATGGAGCGGGCGGCCGCGCGCGCAAATTGACAAACCGCCGGAAGTATGGTAGCATGACAAGCAAGCACGGCGCCAGTGGGTGTTTTCGGACCGGTCGGTTTCGGGACCCCGGCGGCGCCGGGAACACACGGATCAGGTGCAAGACAGGATGAAAAGAACCGCGAGACCGGACAGCGGGAATTCCTTCTATGGAAAGCTGGCCGGCATGGTGCTGCCCATGGCCGCCCAGAATCTGATGACGGCGCTGGTGGGCGCGGCGGACACCGTGATGCTGGGCATGCTCAGGCCCAACGGCAAGACCCTGCTGGCCGCGGTGTCCCTGGCGACCCGTATCAGTTATCTGGAGTCCTTCATCATCTTCGGCGTGACGGCAGGCATTTCGGCCGTGGCGGCCCAGTACTGGGGAAAAGGCGACAAGAACGCGGTGGAACGCATTCAGGCCATCGCCCTGCGCTATACCCTGCCCCTCTCCCTCCTCACTTTTGCCCTGTCCTTCTTCGCGCCGGAGCTGCTGATGCGGCTGTTCACCGACGACCCCGACATGCTGGGGCCCGGAGCGGAGTATCTGCGGATCGCCAGCTTTTCCTACCTGTTCATGGGGTTCTCGCAGGTGGTCCTGACGGTGATGAAGAACAGCGGCCGTGTGGCGCGGAGCTCTGTCTACGCGTCCACGACGGTGGTGCTGAACATCCTCCTCAACGGCGTGCTGATCTTCAACCTGCTGGGCTGGGATGCCGTGAGCGGGATCCGGGGCGCGGCCCTGGCCACTTCCGTCGCCCGGGGCGTGGAGGTGGCGCTGTGCCTGCTGGAGAACGTGCGGCAGAAGGAGATCCTGCTGAAACCCCGGCTGCTGACGGAGCGGATGCCGCAGCTTTCCCGGGACTTCTGGCGCTATTCCCGGCCGCTGATCGCCAACTGCCTGGCCTGGGGCGGCGGCATGACGGTGTACGCCATGATCATGGGGCATTTCCCGGAGGACGTGGTGGCGGCACATTCCGTGAGCAACATCGTCAAGGACTGCTGTGACTGTGTGGGCGGCGGCCTGGGCATCGGCGGGGGGATCCTGCTGGGCAACGAGCTGGGCCGCAACGAGTTTGACAGGGCCCGGAGGGACGGGCGCCGCCTGGTGATCCTATCCCTGATCGTGGGCACGGCGGCGGGTCTGGTGCTGCTGGCCCTGTCCCCGCTCATCGTCTCCGCCTCCGGCATCCTGATCCAAAATGCCAACGACAGCACCCGGCATTATCTGCGGATGATGCTGTACATGTGTTCCTACTACATGATCGGCCGTACGCTGAACACCATGCTGATCAACGGCATTTTCTCCGCCGGCGGGGACACGGAGTTCGGCTTCTGGTGCGACCTGTCCAACCTGTGGGGCCTCATCATCCCGGCGGCGGCCCTGGCGGCGTTCCGCTTTGACGCCCCGCCGCTGCTGGTCTACTTCATCCTCTATCTGGACGAATTCACCAAGATCCCCGTGGAGATCCATCACTACCGGAAATACGGATGGCTCCGCAACATCACCCAGGAAAACGCCCCTCAGGCCAACCCCGAGTGAGCGAAAAACGAGAGACGGATCTCGCAGAAATCGGAGGGAAGATCATGTTCAGCCACATCGGAACGAAAGTCAAGGTTCTGGCGATCATCCTGTTTGTCCTCATGATTGTCGGCGGGTCGGCCGCGCCGCTGGTCCTTCTGACGACGACTTCCAACGGGAACTCGGCGCTGCTGATCCTGCTGGTGATCCTGCCGCTGGCCTTCCTGTTTGCCTGGATCGCCAGCTGGCCGCTGTACGCCCTGGGTCAGTCCGCGGAGAAGGCGGAGGAGACGGAGGAGGAGGTCCGGCTGCTTCGCCAGGAGATCAAAGCCCTGCGGGAGGAACTGGCTGCTTCGGGCGGCGCGGGCAAGGCGAAGAGCCGGGAGACTGCCCCGGCGCCCAAGCCCGCGAAGCCTTCCGGGGAAACCAGGACGCCGGTCCGGACCGGTGCGCCCGCGGCCAAGCGGCCGGATCCCGTCGTCCGCCCGGATCCCTCTGAGGGAGAGGCCTGGACCTGCCGTTTCTGCGGCACCCTCAACGTGAAGGCCCGGGTGAGTTGCCGCCGCTGCGGCAACCTCCGGGACGGCTCGTCGCCCGCGCCGGCCAAAACCGGGAAGAAGCCCACGCCCAGGCCCGACAGCCGGTCCGCCCAGGCCCTGGCCTGGACCTGCGCCGGCTGCGGCTCGGAAGCGCCCTGGAGCCGGGTTTCCTGCCCGGTTTGCGGTGTGGCGCGGCCTTCCAACGCGGAGCCTCATCCGGTGAAGCGGGAGGCGCCCCGGCCCACCAAGCCGGCTGCTGTGGCCGAACCGGAAGCCCCGAAGCCCGCCCCCGAAACCCCGAAGCCCGAGGAGGAGACCGCGCGGCCCGTTCCGGAGGCGCCGAAGCCCGAGCCCGAAACCCCGGTGACCGCCCCGGAAGCCCCGGAGACAGAGCCCGCCGCGGACACGGCGGAAGCCCCCGCGGCCCCGGAACGCCCGGCCCCCGTGGCGCCCGTCCGGCCGGAGGACGTGCCGGTTCCCACCCCGCCCGCGGTGAACCTTCGCAAGGCGCCGGCGGGCATGTGGAACTGCCCCAACTGCCTGATGAACAACAAGGCGGACACAAAGAACTGCGTCTACTGCGGATACCTGAAGCCGGAAGGCTGAATTTGATCATGCGAAGGGCAGCTTTTGTGTGACAGGGCTGGCGAGGGGATGGATTCGCGGAACAAGCCCTGGGTTGCCCTCTCAGGCGCTGCGGCGCCAGCTCCCCCAGAGGGGGAGCAAAGGCTGGTGCAGTGTGTTGAGCAAAGTCCCGGGAAATAAGCGCGCGTGCGGCGTCGAGCCTTGCCTCTCCCTCTGGGAGAGGTGCCGCCCCCGGCGGCGGAGAGGGCTCTTGTCGACGGGAGCGACCTGAAATGGAAGCGTGTATGATCAGTCCGTATGGAGCCCTCTCAGGCGCTGCGGCGCCAGCTCCCCCAGAGGGGAACGAAGGCCGGTGCAGTGTGTTGAGCAAAGTTCCGGGAAATGAGCGCGCATGCGACGGCGAGCCTTGCCTCTCCCTCTGGGAGAGGTGCCGCCCCCGGCGGCGGAGAGGGCTCTCGTCGGCGGGAGCGACCTGAAATGGAAGCGTGTATGATCAGCCCATATGGAGCCCTCTCAGGCGCTGCGGCGCCAGCTCCCCCAGAGGGGGAGCGAAGGCCGGTGCAGTGTGTTGAGCAAAGTCCCGGGAAATGAGCGCGCGTGCAGCGTCGAGCCTTGCCTCTCCCTCTGGGAGAGGTGCCGCCCCCGGCGGCGGAGAGGGCTCTTGTCGACGGGAGCGAAGAGGCTCGAACTCCAGGTTTTTGCCATTATTCAGCTAAAACAACAAACCAAGTAAGGGGTATGTACCCGAAGGTCCAGGGCGATCGGAAAGCCCTGGCGCGCCCGCAGGCGCGGAACCCCTCTTGTACGTTTAGCATCCCCAGACAAGGACAGAAAAACAAGCAAACGCCCCCGACCATAACCGGCCAGGGGCGTTTACTATGAGAAAAGCAGGATCAGTTGTACCGCACCGACCGCTCGATGTCGAGAACGGTGGGCTTCTGGGAGGAGTTGGTGTGGATCTGCCGCTCGACGTTGGGGAACATGATGATCATGGTCCTGCCGCGCTGCAGCTGCAATTCACTGCCGTCGGGGCCGTAGAACACCGTCCGGCTGGTCATGCCCTCCCGCTTCCAGTATCCGCTGACGTGGACGCCGTTCATGAAGAAGTCGGCGTTGCCCTGGGCCACGAAGGCGCCGTCGCCGTAGGCGGTGAAGAAGAAGGCGTCGCCGGTGCTGCGGGTGACGGGCGCGGTGGTCTGCACCCAGTCCACGTCCACCCACTGGATGATGACGTTGCTGAAGGAGATGGCGTTCTCGGTGTCGTAGTCGTGGTAAACCTCGGTGCCGCTCTTACCCTTGCGGATGATTCGCCGGTAGATCCCCTTGTCCTCGTCGTAACGGTATTCGGCGCAGTAGTCCTTCAGGCCCCAGTCCACCTTGATGCTGTAGGCGGGGTCGCCCTGGGCGGGCTCATCCGTGAAGAGGAAGGCGTGGTTGGGGGCGGTGAAGTCCGCCGGGATCAGCCCCTGCATGGCGGCCGCGTCGCCGCCCTTGTCGTGGGGACTGCTGAGGCCCTTGCGGGCGTAGTAGTAGCGCTTCCAGGTCTTGCCGCCCTGGGTGCCGGAGAAAAGGAGGCCCTTCTTGTCCGCGCCGAGGCGGGAGAACTCCTCCAGCACGTTGGTCTTGGCCAGGGTCTGCTGGCCGTAGAACATGAAGCCGCAGTCCCACTCCTCCCGGAGCCACACGTGCCCCAGGCGGGCGGAGCGCACCGGCCCCACGTCGTCCGGGATCAGGTCGGAGAACAGCAGGGAAATGCGGGTGTGCCCTTCCCGGCGCAGGGGGGACTCATAGACGATGTCCGCGTACTGGGCGCCCCAGGGGGCCCGGTTTCCGGCGCCGTTGTCCGTGTTGTCGATCTGCACCAGCATGGGCATATAGCGGCCGTTCACCGCCAGCCCCGAAAAGCCGGAGGGCGCGCTGAGGCTGCTCAGCTTCCGGCCGGTGGTGGGGCTTTCCCCCTCCGGGGGCTCGTTGAGGCCCACCGCCTGCGGCACGATACCCCGGTTTTCCGTTCCGTCGATCACCGTTTCCGCCAGCGCGGCGGCGGAGACAAGCGCAAACACGGCGATCAACAGCAGCAGCCGTTTTTTCATTCTGACCCCTCTTTTCATGTTCGGGCTGATTCCATTATAGCGGCGCGGCGTCAATTGTCAACGGCCCGGCGGCGCCCACGCAGGGCTTACGCATGAACAGAACAGTGATAGCAACCGCCGCAACGACCTCATCCGGCCTGCGCAAGCAAGCAAAGCTGTCATGTAAAAGTTCATGTGCGCAGGCCACCTTCCCCTAAAGGGGAAGGTCTTTGGTTACTTTATGCCCCCCTGCCTTCC
The DNA here is from genome assembly GCA_045226335.1 of Christensenellales bacterium. GTDB lineage: Bacteria > Bacillota > Clostridia > Christensenellales > Aristaeellaceae > RUG11272. The sequence goes on from JBGVCH010000043.1 coordinate 25,434, forward strand.
CCTTCAGGGGAAGGGGGACCGCCGCAGCGGTGGATGAGGTCACCTATCCGGCGGACGAGAGAGCATTCCGTTGTGCTTCTATTCACAGAATTGTCATTCATGCGTAAGTCCCGGGAAGGTATCCCCCATGAATATTCAAGGCGCTGGGTTCACCGGCCGGGATTTGAGCCGGAATGAACCGAACGCCTGAAACGACCCCCTCCGGTCCGATCCGGCGGGGGTTTTGCTTCGGCGCAAGATTGACATCCCCCGTGTCGCCCGCTATAATGGTCCCGCTGAGCCAATGAACAAAATCCTCCCGCAAAAGGAGAATGATCATGGGTCAATGGACCGACGTCATCCGGACTGTCCTGCCGGTGTTTGTGATCATCGGGATCGGCGTGTTCTGCCGGTCCCGGAAGCTGATCACCCGGGCGGGCATCGACACCCTGAAGCAGGTGGCGGTGAACATCTGCCTCCCCGCCGTGCTGTTCAAGGCTTTCGCGGCCACCGAGTACGGCCTCACGGATGTCCTGATCCCCCTGGCCATGTTCGCCGTGTGCGTCCTGGGCTGGTTGCTGGGCCGGGCGGGGGCCCGTGTCTTCGGGCTCAAATCCCGCTTCGTGCCCTTCCTGACCACAGGCTTTGAGGCCGGCATGCTGGGCTATGCTTTATTTCCCATGCTGTACGGCGAGGAACGGGTGGCCTCTTTCGCCCGGATCGACCTGGGGCAGGTGCTGTTCGTCTTCACGCTGTACAAACTGCTGCTGGGCCTCAGCGGCGGGCAGGCAACCGACCGGAAAAAGCTGGTGCGGGATATGGTGGCCTCGCCCATCATCATCGCGATCCTGGCGGGCGTGCTGGTGGGCGCCACCGGGCTGTACCGGGCGCTGATCCCCTCCGGGATCACCGGCGAAAAGGGCATCGTGGACGCCTGCGCGGATCTCATCGCGGCCCCCACCAGCGTGCTGATCCTGCTGACCATCGGCTATGACCTGGTGCTGCGGGACATCCCCTGGCGGGTCACCCTGCAGGCGGCCGCCCTGCGGCTGGGCATCATGGCGGCCCTGTGGCTGGCCTTCCGCCTCGGCCTGCGGGCTCTCTCCCTGGAGGAGGAGATGGGGGACGCGCTGAACCTGATGTTCCTGCTGCCCCCGCCCTTCGTCCTGCCGGTCTTCGCGGACGACGCGGATCAGCGGGTCTATGTGTCCTCGGTGCTGTCGATTTCCACCCTGATAGCCATTGCGGGCTTCTGCGTGCTGGCAGTGGTCCGGGGCTGACGGACCGAGGCCGGGGCAACCGAAAACAACCGCCGCGTGAAAGATCGCGACGGTTTTTTCGTATCGGCTGATCGGCTTTATCGGCGAAAAAGTGTGCTGGTAATACATTTTTTCGTCGGAAAAAGTGTGGTGCGGATACACTTTTTCGTCGATTCGTCTTGACAAGGGAGATCGAGGCGGCTATAATCCGGGAAGAGAGCTGAACGGAAAGGCGGTGAAAAACGATGCAAAGACTTCTGATGGACGACCTCATCCGCTGGAAAGACAGCCCGCATCGCAAACCACTGATCCTGTGGGGCGCGAGACAGGTGGGAAAAACCTGGCTGATGCAGGCATTCGGCCGGCAGCATTTTTCACAGTGTGTCTACATTTCCTTCTACAACAACCGCCGGATGGCCGAGATCTTTGAAACCGATTACGATACCCGGAGGATCCTGCAGGCCATTGCGATTGAAACCCACACCAGGATCGATCCGGCTTCGACCCTGATCCTGTTCGACGAAGTCCAGACCGCGCCAAGGGTTGTGGAATCGCTGAAGTATCTCTGCGAGGAGGCCCGCGAATACGCCGTCATCGCCGCCGGATCCCTTCTGGGGGTCGCCCAGCACGAGGGTCTGTCCTTTCCCGTCGGCAAGGTGGACGAACTGTGCCTCCATCCCCTCTCCTTCACGGAATTTCTCCTGGCCATGGACGAGCCGGAACTGGCCGGCTTCCTGGATGACTGGCGCCGGCCGGAGGTCTCTTCTTTTCATCTCCGGTATGCGGAACTGCTCCGGCTGTATCTGTATACCGGCGGTATGCCCGAGGTGGTGGCGCGGTTCCGCGAGAGCCGGGACCTGTCTGACGTGAGGGAGATCCAGACCGCCATCATCAGCCAGTACGAGGGGGACTTCGGGAAGCACGTGCAGCCCGCTCAGCTGCCGCGGATCCGGATGACCTGGAACGCCGTGCCGCTGCAGCTGGCCAAGGAAAACCGGAAGTTTTTCTTCGGCCAGGTGAAGGAGGGCAGCCGCATGAAGGATTTCGAGATCGCCATCCAGTGGCTGTGCGACGCGGGACTGATCCACAAGGTCCACAAGGTGACACGGCCCGGCATACCGCTGAAATCCTACGTGGATTTTTCCGCCTTCAAGCTCTACCTGATCGATGTGGGCCTGCTGGGCGCCCTCAGCGAGCTGGACCGGGATTCGATCCTGCGCGGCAACGAAATCTTCACGGAGTTCAAGGGAGCCCTGACAGAACAGTATGTGCTGCAGGAGCTCATCGCCGCCGGCCGATACACCACCTACTACTACGCCGGGGACAAGTCGGTGTACGAGACCGACTTTGTGGTCCAGAAGGCCCGCGAAGTCCTGCCCCTGGAAGTCAAGGCAGAAGAAAACCTGCGCTCCAAGAGCCTGCAGGTGTATTATCAGAAATTCGATCCTCCCTATGCCGTGCGGCTTTCCATGTCGCCCGCGAGGGATCAGGGCTGGATGGTCAATGTGCCGCTTTGGGCGGTGTGCGCGCTGTAAGGCAGCGACTATATCGGTTGATCCGGGCTCCTTTGTGAAATCACATTGACTCCGGCCATGAAACATGCTATAATCTGGTCAGCAGACCAGATTTATTTTCCTGCGGGAAAGGAGCGCATTACGATGCAAGTCAATATCTTACAGGCCAAAACAGACTTCTCCAAACTGATCCGCATCCTGGAAAGCGGGAGAGAGTCCTCGATTACCATTGCGAGAAACGGAAAGCCGGTCGCGAGAATCATCCTTGCGGAGGAACCGGAGGCATCCAGGAGGATCGGCGCTGCAAAGGGCGTTTTCAAAGCGCCCGACGATTTTGACGCCGCGAACAAAGAGGCTGCCGAAATGCTCATGGAGGGTTCGCTGTGAAGATCCTGCTTGACACCCACATTGCCGTCTGGGCCATCACCGATGATGCCAGGCTCTCATCAAAGGCACGAAAAGCTATCCTTGATCCCCGGAACAAAATCTATATCAGTGCCATTTCCGTTCTTGAAGTCAACAACAAACGCAAAAGCAAAGCGAACAACCTGGAGTTCACCACAGCGCAGTTCGTTGAATACTGCAGGATCGCCGGTTTTGTCGAACTGCCGCTCCTTTCCGAGCATCTGATCAACGAAAATGAGCTTCGATGGAAGGGCCCCGGTGAGGAGCACAAAGACCCCTACGACCGGCTTCTCCTGGCACAGGCCAAGACGGAAGGTTTCCATCTGATGACCCACGACAGCAAGATCCGCCTTTTTGATGAAAGCTGCATTCTCCCGGTCTGAGCATTCGTACACCGGCCAAGGCTCATCGCATCATTATCCCCCTGCCATCGCAGGCGGGGGACAATCGCCCATACGATGATCAGACGCAATTGAGTGTCTCTCTTGAAATACAGGCAAAGTTACACATACAGGAGCTGATTAAACCAAGGAACTCGGATTGATCGGTTCGTACACATTGGATTATGAGATCAGCCAGAATCCCTTTGAATCAAGGCGAAAGTCTATCACACAATTCATTGAGCAATGTATGACGGGATACGTCGGTATAGAGCGATCGGAATCCTTGACCGCAATCGCAAACGGGCTTATGAAAACAGGAGTGAAAGAAAAGGATCAATACCATGTAGCCGCTGCAATCTTCGCCTCGTGTGATTACTTTATTACGACGGATTATCGACTGCTCAGACATCAAAATGAACGCATCAAGCTTGTGTCGCCCATTGAGTTCGTCATCCAAATGGAGGGAGAAAAATGACAACCAATACGGCTGACCTGATGACCCGCGGTATGAAATGCCTGACCGAAGCTCTCGGCGTTGTCGAAGCGGAACGGTTCATCTCACTGGTCAATCGCGAGAAATTCGATTACACCAAATGGCAGCGTGAGTATTTCGACGCAATGAAGCCCGGAGAGTTTCACCAGAAGGCCATCGAATACGCAAAGACACACCCATACACAGGGGACGCAAAACGTCTTTGAACTGACCGATCCCACTCAAAATCCCCCCGCCGTCGCCGGCGGGGGGAAAGTCGTTTTGGAAAGTCAGCCTTCTCAGCCCTGGAGCTTCTTGTAGGACTCGAGACGCACCTTGGCGTCCTCCTCCTGCTGCGCGAACAGGGTCGCGGCAGCTTCCGGGAACTGCTGGGCCAGAGAGGTGTAGCGAACCTCGCCCTTCAGGAACTCCTGATAGTCGCCGGTGGGCGCCTTGGAGTCGACCTTCATCGGGTTCTCGAGGGTGGGATTGTAGCGGTAGGTCTGCCAGTAGCCGCACTCAACCGCCTTCTTGATCTCAGCCTGGGCCTTGCCCATGCCGCCCTTGGCCCGCAGGCCGTGGTTGATGCAGGGCGCGTAGGCGATGATCAGGGACGGGCCGTTGTAGGCTTCCGCTTCCAGCATGGCCTTGATGACCTGGGCCGGGTCGGACATGGCGACCTGCGCCACGTAGACATAGCCGTAGGAGATGGCCATCATGCCCAGGTCCTTCTTCTTGGTGCGCTTGCCGGCGGCGGCGAATTTCGCCACGGAGCCGGTGGGCGTCGCCTTGGAGGCCTGGCCGCCGGTGTTGGAGTACAC
>JBGVCH010000044.1:0-9775 GCA_045226335.1 Christensenellales bacterium
GTCTCTTCGGGAGCGACAGTCTCTTCGGGCTTCGCTTCCTCGGTCTCTTCGGGGGCAGCAACCTCTTCGAACTTTGCTTCCTCAGTCTCTTCGGGCTTTACTTCCTCGGTCTCTTCGGGAACGACAGTCTCTTCCTGCTTCGATTCCACGGTCTCCTCAGGAGTCACGGGCTCTTCTTCATAAACTTCCACGCTCTCGACAACAGGCTCGGGTTCTTCCACGGGCGTCCCGGCCGCCTCAACGGAAAGCACCGGTTCTTCCACCGGTTTTTCGTCCGGCTCCACAGAGGCCGCCGGCGATTCCTGCGGCACTTCCACAGTTTCCACGACGGCTGCCGGCGGCGCTTCCACGGTTTCCACGACAACTGCCGGCGCCTCCTCCGTCTGTACGGGGGGCACGGGCACCTCCTGCGGCGCTTCCACGGTGGGTTCCACGCTCTCGACGGGCGCTTCGGCTTCTTTCGCCCTTCTCGCGTCGTATTCAGAGTAAATATGGTTCCCAGCGATGGCCAGACACGCCACGCCGATGATCACCGCGATCACCAGAAAGAACCTGGATTTCTTCGTCATACCGAAAAACCTCCCTTGTCCGACACTTCCATGGCCCTTATTGTATCGAAGAAAGCAAAAAAAGTCAACAATGACATCGGCGGTTCCGGGGTTTTGGCCGAATGCCGCCTTGCATTTTTCGGCCGGCTTGGTATAATGAATCCATCATCACCGCTGCAGGAGGGATATCGATGCAGAAATATGAAATCAGGCTGACCCTGGCGGAGAATGTCAAAAACTTCGTCAACGCCCTGAACAAATATGACTTCGAGATGGATCTGCGGGCGGGCCGCCACGTGGTGGACGCCAAGTCCATCCTCGGGATCTTCAGCCTGGACCTCTCCCGGACCATCACGCTGGAAATCGAGGACGATCAGGTGCCCCAGGAGCAGATCGACGCCCTGCTAGCGGACATCGCGCCCTTCCGCGCCTGACCCCCGGCGCTTCCCCGCGCCCGGGAGGTGAAGTGATGGAACGGCAATGGATCCCGGAAACCGAAACCCGGCTGACCCTGCTCTACTGCCTGGACCGTCTCGGGCCGGTGACAGAGGACCAGCTGCTGGAATTTCTGGTCATGGGGGATCTGCTGAACTGGTTTGACCTGCGGCTGAACCTGGAGGCGCTGACGGACAGCGGCCAAACGGCGCGGGTGCCGCACCCCGGCGGGGAGCTCATCACCCTGACGGAGGCGGGAGCCTACACGGTCCGCAGTTTTTACGTGCGCCTGCCCGGCAGCCGCCGCGCCTTCGTGGATGCGGAAGCGCCGCACTGGCGGGAGCGGTTCCGGCTGCAGCGCGTCACTCCTTCCTCCGTGTTCACCGCGGCGGACGGGACATCCTGCGCGCGGCTCCAGCTGGAGGAGCAGGACCGCATCCGCACCGAGGCGGTGCTGCGGCTGCCGGACGGCTTTCCGGTCCACGCCCTTCACGACCGCTGGCAGCAGGCCGCCCCGGGCTTTCTGCGCCGGCTGACCCTGCTCCTCTCCCAGGGACAGGAGGAAGAAAAAGACACCGCCCTCGAACGGGACGGGGACGACTGGATCCTGCGGCTCGGGCAGGCGGGACGGGACCCCCTGGCCCTGACCCTTCGCCTCCACAGCGAGGCACTGGCCCGGCGGCAGGCGGCGCGGTGGCCGGCCTGCGCCGGCATGCTCCGGGACGAGCTTCTGGAAGCCCTGGCCGCGGCGCCCGTCTCCGGTAAAAAGGCGGACGATTGACGCGATCCCGCCCATAAAGTGCGGTTTTTGTCCGTTTCCTCTTTCCCTTCCCCCCGGAATGTGGTAGAATGCGCGTGGAGAACAGGAGGAGGGGACCTCGATGCAGGATGCGCGCGCCACCGTCGGCCTGGGCCGTCTGATCGGTCTGGGTGGACTTTTTGCGTACATCTACTGCATGATGGCGTCCCAGGCCATCGTGGCGTCGCCGCTGTTCGGCGCGGCGCTTTTCATGTGCAGCCAGGTGACCCAGGTGTACTTCTCCACCTACACCGGCACGGTGCGGCTTCAGATCAGCCGGGGATGGCGGATCTGGCGGACGGCCCTGCTGGCGGTGCTGCTGCTGTCGGTGCTGTCGCTGGTGCTGATCTATCCCGGCCAGCTCTCCAACGAGAACGCGTGGATCCTCTTCGGCCTGGTGGTGGCCACCGCGGTGCGGGACACCCTGTGCCGCCGGGTGATCCGGGCGAATGTCCAGGGCCGGCTTCGGCGCCGGCGCTTCATGGCGGACATGGCGCTGCTGCACCTGCTGCCGGCGGCGGCGGTGCTGTGGATCTTCCTGGGGAACCTGACGCCCCACGTCGCTTGGCTGCTGATGGGGGGCTACGGGCTGTGCGACCTGCTGACGCTGTACTTCCAGCTGCTGGACCGCGGCGTCCAGGTGAACCGCAAGCAGCACCCGCCCCAGGCGGAGGCCGCAGCGGAACTGCGCACCACCCTGAAGTCCGCCAACGCCTTCCGGGTCTACGACGTGCTCTCCGCCCTGATCGTCATTGCCATGGACATGTCCACGGTGCTCTGCTTCTCCTTCATGGCGGTGCGCCTGCAGGACACCATGCTCATCGCGCTGCTGATCGCCATGGCTGTGGCCTTCCTGTTCTACGGCATGGCGGAGTTCCTGCTGCGGTCCTACCAGCGCAGGCGCACCAAGCCGGTTGACCCCACCAATCTGCTGCTGGCGGGCCTGTTCATGTGGCTCTACGGCCTGAACAGCTTCCGCCACGCCATCAGCCCGGAGGCCGGCGCCCCGGACGTCAACCTGTACTTCTGCCTGGGGCTTTGCGTCGCCGGGAGCACCCTCTGCCTCACCGCCGTCACCTGGCTGGAAAAGTCCATGCGCACCGTGGCGCAGTTCGCCCTGGGCCAGGACCCGGTGGGCTATGACGCCATGCGGGACGCCAGCCGGGACATGGCCGCCCTGATCGGCCAGATGCTCACCCTGGGCGTCCTGACCCTGATGGTCTTCACCCACCCCAGCCGCAGTGGGCAGAAGCCCGTGGTGCATCCCATGCTGCTGTTCCCGGCCCTGGTGTTGGTGGTGACCTGCATATTCTTCACCTTCCGCTTTCCTCTCTCCGCCAACGCGCTGCACAAGCTGCGCCGCTTCCTGCGGCTGGAGGAGAAGGGCGACCAGAACGAGGCCCTCCGGGCACAGCTGGAACAGGTGGTGCTGCAGCCCTCCCGCCAGCCCTTCGCCACCCGGGTGGCCCGCTGGCTCCTGCGGCATCTGTACCGCCACCGCCTCCAGGGCGTGGAGAACATCCACCCCGACGACAGCAACCCCATTGTCTTCATCTGCAACCACGGCGAGATCCACGGCCCCATCGCCGCCGTGTCCAACATCCCCGTGTACATCCGCCCCTGGGTCATCTCCGAGATGGTGATGGACAAAAAAGAAGTGGCGGAGTATGTCTACAAGTTCACCTTCAGCGGTCTGACCTGGATGCCGGAATGGATGAAATGGCCCGTCTCCCGCCTCACCGGAAAGCTCTCCGTGGCCTGTATGCGCCAGATCGAGAGCATCCCCGTCTACCGCAACCAGCCCAAGTACCTGATGAAAACTTTCCGCGCCTCCGCGGAGGCCCTGGAGACCGGCGACAACCTGCTGATCTTCCCGGAAAACCCCGAGGCCGACACCGAGGATCCGGGCTACAAGTCCGAAGGCCTCCTGGCCTTCTTTGAAGGCTTTGCCCTGCTGGGGCAGGTCTACCGCATGCGCACCGGCAAGAACTGCCGCTTCCTGCCCATGTACATCCACAAGGGCATGCGCACCATCACCTTCGGCCAGGAGTTCTCCTACGACCCGGAGAACCGGGATATCCAGAAGGAGATCAAGCGCATCAGCGACGAGTGCTACCGGCAGATGCGCGGCATCATGGAAGCCGAGGACGCCAAGATGCAGGAAAAGCGCCGCCATCCGGAAAAAACGCCGGAATGACGGCGCCCGTGCGCCAAGGACAACGGGGCGGCCGCAGGTTCACACAGAACCGCGGCCGCCCCGTTTGGGTTTACCTCTGTTTCAGCAGATCGTCGTACAGCGCCGTGATCACCTTCAGGGCCTCCACACTGCCCTGGCCGTTCTCGTCCGAGTAGTCCAGCGCGGGGATCACATCGTTCATTTTATCCAGGATCATGCGGGTCCTGGCTGTTTTCGCCTCATCGGAAGGCGGGGAGAAGTGGTCGCCGTAGATCCGCTCGAGAAAGCGCAGCTGCTGCTGGCAGGTGGTTTCCCGGGCGATGAAGGCCTGGCTGGCCGCTTCCGCGATGTGCCCCGCGTCGTCCTCACCGCCCTGGTTGGCGATGCTTTCCATCGTGGCCATCAGTTCGTTCATGAAGAGCATTTCTTTCCGGATGGCATCCATCCGGTCCAGGATCCCCTCGACGGTCAGCCCGCCAAGACCGGGATCCTTTTGGGGACCGCTTCCGGTTTCGGCGACACGCGCCGCGGCGGTCTCCGCCTGTTTGCCGTTTTCCATGCTGTCGTCCTCCGTTCGCTCCGGCGGACACGCAAGGCAGATCGTCCGCTCGTCCAGCCAGCGTGCCCTGCCCTTCTTTACAAGACCGTTGGCTCTTTTCAGCCAGGTCGATTCAAATACCGAACCGTTTTCGTCCACCACAGCGATGTTTTTTTCGATGGGTATCATCCCCCTTGCGGTGTGGGCCCGCCGTTTTTTTCGATGGGTGCCGTCCCCGGGGCCCGGAATGATTGTAAGCGAAGCAGACCGCCAAGTCAAGGGAGCGGAAAGACGCAGCCCGTCGAAAATCCCGCCCCCGTTTCGGGAGCGGGACATAATGGCTTCCGGCTCAGATCACGTACACCCAGATGCTGGACCTGTCGTCCTTCTTGCTGGTGGACACTTCCGCCACCACGATGCGGAGGGTGCCGTCGTTGTAGTAGTCGTCCTCGGGCAGGACACCCACGTAGCCGTCGGCGGTGTAGACCTTCCAGCGGTCTTCCTTGCCGTTCTCCTCGCGCCGGTCGAAGGAGGCGCTGCAGGCGTCGCCCACCTTGGCGCGGACGATATTGGCCTGGGCTTCCTCGTTCTTGGTGCCGCTGAGCTTGATCATCTTGGCGCCCTTTTCCTCCGCGATCTTCAGCAGATCGTCGTAGAAGGCGATGGTGACCTTCAGGTCGCCGTCGGAAGCGTCGGCGTCGGTGATGACGGCCGCCACGGGCTTCTTGTCCAGCTGCCGCGCGGCGATCTTCTCCGCCAGGCTCTTCTTGGTCACGCGGCCGATGATCTTCCGCCTGCTCTGGGCAAAGAGGTTCTTGCCGATGCTGACAAAGCTGACGGGCTGACCCAGCTGGACGCTGGACACGTCGTAGTTCGCGGGATCGATCACCACGTCGGGATAGAAGCGGTAGATCTGCAGGCCGTCGATGCTGGCGGGAATGACGTCATGGGCCGTCTCGGCCAGGACCTCGTACTCCGACTCGGGCTTCTGCTCCTCAGCCTGGGCCGCGATCTCTTCCGTGACCTGCTCCTTGATCTCTTCTTCGTCCTCTTCCTCGTCCTCGTCGTCGTCGATCTCATCCGCGACAGCCTTCGACGTCTGCACGGGGGCTTCCTGCGCCTCGGCCAGGGCGGCCCGCTTTTCCTGCAGCTCCGCCTTGAAATCCGCCACGGCCTTCTGCGCAACCTGCTTCTTTTTCCTGGACCTCCGCATCTTCAGGATGATTCCCAGCACAATCAGCGCCACCACCGCGGCGCAGATGATCCAGATCAGCGCGCTGTTGCCGCCCAGCGGCGTGCGGTCTTTTGCCTCTTCCGATTCCGCCAGAGCGGCCATCGGGAGCATCGCGCCGGCAGCCGTCAGCCAGAAAGACCTGTTCTTTCCGTCCATAAAAGGAACCTCCTTGTAATTGTTGCTTGTCTGTGGCCTCATCTTAACACATTCTTTTTGAAAAGGCAAGCGTTTCTTTTCACGCTTCGGCCGCCGTTCCATGCGCGATTATGCGGTTTTGGGCGCGCGGATTTGTCATTTCGTGCGCTCTTGCTTTACAATCGTGACGGATTGCGCTATCATGGGGGCGCGCTGAGAGAAGCGCAGGAGGTAAGAGCGATGATCGAACTGAAAAACGTGACCAAAGTATACGGCGCCAGCAAGCATCCCTCCGTGGACGCGCTGACCCTGACCGTGCCGGCCGGCGCGGTTTATGGCTTCCTGGGCCCCAACGGCGCAGGCAAGACCACCACGATCCGCATGATCACCGGCGCGCTGAAGCCCACCTCGGGCGAGGTGCTGGTGGACGGCATCGATGTGCAGAAGGATCCCCTCGCCGCCAAACGCCGCATCGGCTTTGTGCCCGACGGCCAGGACCTCTACGACAAGCTCACCGGCTGGGAATACCTGAACTTCATGGCGGACATCTTCGGCGTGGGCCCGGAGCGCAAGGAGCGCGCCGACCGCCTGCTGGCCACCTTTGAGATGACGGAGGCCGCCAACAACCGGATCCAGAGCTATTCCCGGGGCATGAAGCAGAAGATCACCGTCATCGGCACCCTGATCCATGAGCCCGACGTGTTCATCCTGGACGAGCCCATGGTGGGCCTGGATCCCCGGGCCGCCTTCCAGCTGAAGGAAGAGATGAAGGCCCAGGCCGCCCGCGGCGCCACCGTGTTCTTCTCCACCCACGTGCTGGAGGTGGCGGAGAAGCTGTGCGACCGGGTGGGCATCATCAGCAAGGGCCGGCTCATCGCCGAGGGCACCCCGGAAGAGCTCCGGGAGAAGACCGGCGACAGCTCCCTGGAGCAGGTCTTCCTGGAGATGACGGAAGCGGACACCGCGAAAACCGACGAGAATTGAAGGTGGACACCGTGAAGAACTATTGGACCCTGACGCGCCTGATGCTGAAGACCACGCTGGCCTCGCTGAACCCCTTCACCGGGATGTACGAGGACGCGAAGAAGAAAAAGCAGGCCGTCTTCAAGATGCTCGGCATGGCGGTGCTGCTGCTGTACGTGATCGGATTCGTGGTCTTTCTCGAGATCAAGATCTTCAATCTGCTGAACGATCCCGCCAGGCTGCTGACCGGCGAGGCCAACACGGGCCTGATGCCGAAAAACACCCTGATGCTGCCGGGCCTGGCCATCATGATCAGCATGGCCTTCACCCTGATCCTGGGCCTGTTCCAGGGGCTGTCCGAGCTCTATCAGGGCAAGGACGCGCCCTTCCTGGCCACCCTGCCCCTGACTTCCCGGCAGGTGTTCGCGGCGCGTTTCACCTCCCTGTATGTGACGGAGCTGCTCCTCAACCTGCTGCTGTGCGTCCCGGCCTTCATCCTGTACGGGATCAGGGAGGGCGCCTTCCCCACGGCCCTGACGGCCCTGCCGGTGCTGATCTTCCTGCCGGCCATTCCCCTGTGCGTCGTCTGCCTGGTGGCCGCGCTGCTGATGCGGATCTCGGTCTTCGCCAAGCACCGGGACAGCATCGTCCTGATCCTGACCTTCGCCATCGCCATCGGCTACGGCGTCGGCGTCAGCTGGATCAACAGCAAAAACGGCGGCATAACGGAAAACCTGGCCATCATCTTCACCAAGGAAAACGGCATGGTGCACAACATGCTGCGGATCCTGCCCCCGGCCCAGTGGGCCACCGACGGCTTCGGCGGAAGCATCTCCTCGCTGCTGCTCTTCCTCGGCGTCTCCCTGCTGGGCATCGCGCTGGTGGTGAAGCTGGTGGGCCCCAGCTATGTGGAGCACTGCCTGGCCGCGGGTGAGCAGACCGTCACCGGCAAGGGCAGCAAGACCGCTTCCCGGATGCGCCAGGGCTCCACGCTGAAGGCGCTGCACATCCTGGAGTGGAAGCGCGTGCTGCGGACGCCGGTCTGGCTGTACAACGGCCTGGCGGGCGTGGTGATGTTCCCGCTGATGATCGGCATCGGCACCTTCTTCGGCGTCAGCAATTCCGAAGCCGCCGGCGGCATGGGCGGTCTCCGGCAGGCCCTCGAGGGCGTCGATCCCATGTACATCGTCCTCTTCGGCACCGCGCTGCTGGCCATGGCCAGCATGGTCAATCCCGTGGTGTGCACCGCCATCTCCCGGGAGGGCGAAAACTGGCCCCACACCCTGAGCCTCCCGGTGCGCCAGCGCACCCGCTTCACCGCCAAGCTGCTGGTGGGCGTTGAGCTGGACCTGATCACCACCCTGCTGATCGGCGCCGTGGCGACCTTCCTGGTGGGCGTGAACATGCTGCCCGCCATCCTGGGAGCCGTGGTGCTGGCGTCCATCTTCGACGTGGGCTGCGCCGCCATCGGCCTCTGGCTGGACGCGAAGCATCCCCGGATGAAGTGGGTCAACGAAACCCAGGCCATCAAGCAGAACGCCAACCAGCTGCTGGGCATGCTGCTGTGGTTCGGCTTCCTGGCCCTGTGCGTCCTCCCCATCATCCCGGCATGGCGCCTGGGCATCAACGCGTGCGTGGGCGTGCTGCTGCTGATGGTGTGCCTGGAGTGCGGCCTGTCCCTGCTCCTGCTCTACCGCGCCGCGGACCTGATGGGATCCATGGACAACTGATACCGGAAACCTGTACAAACTTGCCGAAAACCCGCCCAAAAGATACGTTGACGGGACCCGTACATTATGGTATGATGGTCAGCGGACAGCGCCCGGGCGGGTTCTGTCTGCCAGCAACCCGTGTTCAATCATCGACCTAAGGAAAGAGGAAAGCGCATGGCCAACATCGATCTGAGCAAGTATGGCATCACCGGCACCACCGAGATCGTCCACAACCCTTCCTACGAGCAGCTGTTCAAGGATGAGATGGACCCCAGCCTGACGGGCTATGAGAAGGGCCAGCTCACCGAACTGGGCGCCGTGAACGTGATGACCGGCATTTATACCGGCCGCTCCCCCAAAGACAAGTACATCGTCATGGACGAGAACTCCAAGGACACCGTGTGGTGGACCACCGACGCCTACAAGAACGACAACCATCCCATGACCCAGGAGACCTGGTTCGTGGTGAAGGATCTGGCCCAGAAAGAGCTCTCCGGCAAGAAGCTGTACGTGATGGACGCCTTCTGCGGCGCCAACAAGGACACCCGGATGGCCGTGCGCTTCATCATGGAAGTGGCCTGGCAGGCTCACTTCGTGAAGAACATGTTCATCAAGCCCACCGCCGAGGAAGAGGCCGCCTTCGAGCCTGACTTCGTGGTGTACACCGCCTCCCTGGCCAAGTGCGAGCAGTACAAGGAACTGGGCCTCAACTCCGAGACCGTCGTGGCCTTCAACGTCACCAGCCGGGAGCAGGTGATCCTGAACACCTGGTACGGCGGCGAGATGAAGAAGGGCATGTTCTCCATGATGAACTACTACCTGCCGCTGAAGGGCATCGCCTCCATGCACTGCTCCGCCAACACCGACATGAACGGCGAGAACACCGCCATCTTCTTCGGTCTTTCCGGCACCGGCAAGACCACCCTCTCCACCGACCCGAAGCGCCTGCTGATCGGCGACGACGAGCACGGCTGGGACGATGAGGGTGTCTTCAACCTCGAGGGCGGCTGCTACGCCAAGGTCATCAACCTCGACAAGGAGAGCGAGCCCGACATCTACAACGCCATCAAGCGCGACGCGCTTCTGGAGAACGTAACCGTCGACGCCGAAGGCAAGATTGACTTCGCCGACAAGAGCGTTACCGAGAACACCCGCGTTTCCTATCCCATTGAGCACATTGAGAAGATCGTCAAGAACGTACGTCCGATCTCTTCCGGCCCGGATGCCAAGAACGT
>JBGVCH010000045.1:0-4062 GCA_045226335.1 Christensenellales bacterium
GGACTTTCACATGACAGCTTTGCTTGCTCGCGCAGGCCGGATGAGGTCGTTGCGGCGGTTGCGATCACTGTTCTGTTCATGCGTAAGTCCTGGCCGGAATACGGTTTCCACTTGACTTTTTGCACAAAATGGACTATTAAATAAGCAAGAATTCAGCCGGACAATCCATCTCACAAGGGGGCATGGGCATGTATTATTCCTTTGATCCGTCGACGTACCTGACCGGCGCGTTTTTCAGGGCGTTGCTTAACAATCCGTTTTTCTACCTCATCTCGATCCCGACTCTCGTCGGCACCTTTGTGGCCTGGTGCTGCCTGCTGAAGAAGGCGGGCGTGCCCTGGGGGTTCAACTTCATCCCCTTCTTCGGCGAATTCTGCCACTACAAGGTGGCGGACTCGGTGGACCTGTTCATCACCCGCTGGTGTGTCATCGTCGGGACCATCTCTGCCGCGCTGATCCACCTGAACCTGTGGCTCAGCAACACCCTGCTGGATCCCTCCGGCTTCGTCGTGTTTATTTACCTCCCCTCCGCCGTCGTCCTTCTGGTGGTCCACGCCATCTTCAGCCACCGCCTCGCAGAGGCTTACGGCCGCACCAGCGCCTTCGGGTCGGGCCTGTTCTGGCTCCACCGGATCTACGTGATGATCCTGGGCTTCAGCAAGCGGTCCCGGCACTACACCGCCGCCGGAACGTCCGCTCCCAGCCGTTCTTCCTCCTACACGTCCGGCTCCCCGACCCCCAAGCCGAAGAAGCCCGCCGTGCCGGACTGGCACTGCCTGGCCTGCGGCGCTTCCAACCCGGACAGCCTGCGCTTCTGCGGCCACTGCGGCGTGACCCGGGGCACAAGACCCGAGCGTCTGCCCGAGGCTTTGGAGGCGCCCGTCCGGACAAAGCCCACGCCGGTCCCCCCGCCGGTCAAGCGCCCCGCCACCTGGCGCTGCCCGGCCTGCGGCGCCGATGTGCCGGAGAACCTGCGCTTCTGCTCAAGCTGCGGCAAGATCCGCAATGAAGCCCCGCCCGCCGTCCCGGCCCGGCCCGCGGCTCCGGCAGCTCCCACTCCGGCCGTTCCGACGGCCCCCGCCCCGGCTGTCCCGGTGAAAGAAACCGCCCCGGAGAAAGCCCCCGCCGTGGACCTGAAAAAAGCCCCGCCGGTCAACCTCAAAAAGGAGCCCGACGAGCCGGTCAAGCCCATCCGCCCGGTGCTGGAAGACGTCATCCCCGAGCCCGAGCCCCGGACGGAAGCCCCGGTGCTGGAGACGGAGGACACGGAGCGGCACTGGAAGTGCACCGTCTGCGGCGCGTACATGCCGGAGGGCACCGAGGTGTGCACGATCTGCGGCGTGAACCGCGGCCCGGACGCCCCGGTGATGGCCCTGCCGGACAGCTGGTGGTTCTGCGCCGCCTGCGGAACCCGCAACGCCGACCGTCACCAGACCTGCACCAACTGCGGCGCGCCGAGATAACCCCCTCAAAACAGCCTGCTCGATACTCCGGGCGGGTTTTTGCACGGCACTTTCGGGACCAAACCGTTTGACAAAAACAGTAAACGACAGTAAAAGAAAGTAAAAACAGTAAAACAAAACCCGGGGCGCCCAGATTGATCCGCAAGGACCGTCCCGGGTTTTGTTCATCGCTTGAAGCCCCCGTCACACAGAAGGGGGTTCGGTTTTCTCCGCAGCGCAGCCGGGGCACGTTTTTCCCTTCTGCCCGCAGGACGCGCAGCCGTCGCAAGTGCCGCAGCAGGCACTGTTCTTCCGCCCGCCCCGGCGCCACGCGCGGGCGGCGAAATACACCATGGCCGCCACCAGGGCCAGGATCAGGATATCCCATCCGTTCATGCCCGCGCCTCCTCAGACAAACAGGCCGCCGATCCGGAAGACCAGCGTCGCGGCCAGCCAGGCGATGGCGCACTGCCACACCACCACGCCGATAGACCACTTCCGGCCCAGTTCCCGGCGGATGGAGGCCACCGCCGCCACGCAGGGGGTGTACAGCAGGCAGAAGACCAGCAGCGCCCAGACCTGCAGGGGCAGGAGACTGGCCGTGATGCCTTCCCTGAACAGGACCTCCAGCACGGCCACCACGCTCTCCTTGGCCATGAAGCCCGACACCAGCGAGGTGATGATCCGCCAGTTCCCCAGCCCCGCTGGCCGGAACAGCGGCTCCAGCAGCCTGCCCACGGAGGCCAGAATGCTGCTGTCGATCTCTTCCTCGGTCAGGAAGCGGAAACCGAAGCTGAAGTGCCGCAGGAACCACACCACGATGGTGGCGATGAGGATCACGGTGAAAGCCCGCTGCAGGAAGTCCTTGGCTTTCTCCCACAGCAGCTGCAGCACGCTGCGGGGGCTGGGCAGGCGGTAATTCGGCAGTTCCATCACAAAGGGCACGGCCTCGCCCCTGAACAGGGTTTTCTTGAAGACCAGCGCCACCAGGATGGCCATCACGATGCCCGTGAAATAGAGGCCCGTCATCACCAGGCCGCCGCTGCCTTTGAAAAACCGGTCCACAAAGAAGGCATAAATGGGCAGCTTCGCCGTGCAGCTCATGAAGGGGGTCAGCAGGATGGTCATCCGCCGGTCCCGCTGGCTGGGGAGGGTCCGGGTGGACATCACCGCCGGCACCGTGCAGCCGAAGCCGATCAGCATGGGCACGATGCTCCGCCCAGACAGGCCGATCTTCCGCAGCAGCTTGTCCATGAAGAAGGCCACCCTCGCAATATAGCCGCTGTCCTCCAGGATCGAGAGGAAGAAGAACATGACCACGATGACGGGCAGGAAGCTCAGCACGCTGCCCACGCCCTCAAAGATGCCGTCGATGACCAGGGAGTGGATCACCTCGTTGACCCCGCCGGCGTCCATGGCCCGCTCCACCAGGCCCTGCAGGGCGCCGATCCCCGCCTCCAGCAGATCCTGGAGGCATTTGCCGATGACCTCGAAGGTGAGCCAGAACACCAGGGCCATGATGGCAATGAAGACGGGGATGGCGGTGTACTTGCCCGTGAGGACGCGGTCGATCTTCTGGCTGCGGATATGCTCCCGGCTTTCATGGGGTTTGGTGACGCAGGCGTCGCTGACCCGGCGGATGAAGGTGAAGCGCATGTCCGCCATGGCGGCGCTGCGGTCCAGGCCGCGCTCGCTCTCCATCTGAAGCACGATGTGCTCCAGGGCTTCCATTTCGTTCTGATCCAGCTCCAGCTGCCGCGCGATAAGGGCGTCGCCCTCGATCAGCTTGCAGGCGGCAAAGCGCAGGGGCAGGCCCGTGCGCTCCGCGTGGTCCTCGATGAGGCAGCCGACAGCGTGGATGCAGCGGTGCACCGCGCCGCCGTTGTCGTCGCTTCCGCAGAAATCCTGCCGCTCCGGGGCCTCCTGGTAGCGGGCCACATGGACGGCGTGCTTCACCAGCTCGTCCACACCCTGGTTTTTCGCCGCGGAGATGGGCACCACCGGCACGCCCAGCATGGCCTCCATGGTGTTGACGTCCACGCCGCCGCCGTTGCCGGTCATCTCGTCCATCATGTTCAGCGCCACCACCATGGGGATGCCGGTCTCCAGCAGCTGCATGGTGAGGTACAGGTTCCGCTCGATGTTGGTCACATCCACGATGTTGATGATGCCCTGGGGCTTTTCCTTCAGCACAAAGTCCCGGGACACCAGCTCCTCGCTGGAATAGGGGGACATCGAATAGATGCCCGGCAGGTCGGTGATGACAGTGTCGTCATGGCCGCGGATGACGCCGTCCTTGCGGTCCACGGTGACGCCGGGAAAGTTGCCGACGTGCTGATTGGATCCGGTCAGCTGGTTGAACAGCGTGGTCTTTCCGCAGTTCTGGTTGCCGACGAGGGCGAAGGTCAGCGTGGTCCCTTCCGGCAGGGGGTTGCCTGAGCCCTTGGGATGGAAGCGGCCTTCCTCACCGAGGCCGGGGTGCTCCGGCGATTTCTGCTCTTTCTTCGGCGCTTCGGTTTCGGATGTATTCTCCAGCAGGGTGACCTCAATCTTACCGGCATCCGCCAGGCGGAGGGTCAGTTCGTACCCGTGGATCCGGAGCTCCATGGGATCCTTCATG
>JBGVCH010000046.1:0-4011 GCA_045226335.1 Christensenellales bacterium
TATTCCACCCCGAAACCCTTCCGCTATAACGACGCCCATTATGAGGACGTCATGTCCGTCCGCAGAAGAGAACTGGAACAGATGCACGCCCTGATGACCACCCGCCAGTGCCTGAGCCTTTTCGCCGTCAACGCCCTGGATGACCACACAGCAAAGCCCTGCGGACGGTGCTTCAACTGCACGGGCAGGGATATCTTCCCGGGCCTGACGCTGTCTCCGGAAGCCCGGGACCGGGCTTCGGCGTATGTCAACAGTCACATCCTGTCCATCGAACCCCGGAAGAAATGGCCGGACGGGAAGCGCATCCATCCCATGCTGAAGCCCGGGATCTGCCTTGCGAAATACGGCGATCCGGGCTACGGGGAGTTGGTCAGGGCCGGGAAGTATCCGCCACCCGGCCTGCCGAAGCGCTTCAGCGACCGGCTTGTGGCCAAAGCGGCCGACGTGCTGGAGCCGCTCATCCGGGAGCAGGGCATTGCCTACATCACGTTCGTCCCGTCCCTGCGGAGCGATCTCGTCAGGGACTTCACCGTCCGCCTGGCCCAAAAGGCGCACCTGCGGTTTGCGGATCTGCTGGAAAAATCAGCGGCGCCGCAGCAGAAAGAGATGGAGAACAGCGCGTTCCAGTGCGGCAACGCCCAGCGATCCTTCACGGCCAAACCGGTCCCGATGCCCCCGAAGGTGATTCTGGTGGACGACGTGGTGGATTCGGGCTGGACCTTAACGGTCTGCGGGGCCAGGATCATGGAGGGCGGATGTCAGGAAGTCTACCCGTTCGCGCTGGCCGACAGCAGTCATGAGGAGATGTAGCATGAACCGGAATTCGGAATCGATCGTGATCTTCTGCAGCCATCTGTGCGCCGCGGAGGACGTGCGTCCGCTGGAAAGCAACGAGTGGAGCAGCCTGGCGGAGCGCCTTGTGCAGCTGAACCTGCAGCCGGAATTCCTTCTGGACTTTGACCGCGGAGACTTCATATCGCAGCTGAACGCCACCGAGGATGAGGCCGATCGCTATGTCCGGCTTCTGGACCGGAGCGGCAGTCTGCGCTTTGAGGTCAGCAAATACGAGGACATGGGGATCCGGATCATCACCCGCGCCGACGCCGATTATCCCAGGGCGCTGAAAAAAAAACTGGGGAACGGCTGCCCTCCCCTCTTCTACGCCGCCGGCGACCCGGATCTGCTGAACCGGGAAGCCGTGGGCTATGTGGGCTCCCGGACAGTTGAGCCCGCAGACATCGCTTTCACCCGGGGCGTCGTCGGCAAAACCGTCGGCAACGGATACGCCGTGGTCTCCGGCGGCGCCAAGGGCATTGACAGCATCTCCGCCATCGCGGCTCTGGAGGAAGGGACTTCCGTCGTCGAGTATCTGTCCGATTCCATGCTGCTGAAAATGCGGGATTCCGGGCTGATGCGCGAGATCCGCGACGGCCGCGTCCTGCTGATGTCCGCCGTGATCCCCACCGCCGGCTTCAACGTGGGGACCGCCATGATGCGCAACCGCTACATCTACGCCCAGTCCTCCGGGACGGTCGTCATCCACTCGGACAAGGGCAAGGGCGGCACCTGGACCGGCGCGGTGGAAAACCTGAAAAAGCGATGGGCGCCCACTTTCTGCCGGGACTGCGATTATCCCGGAAACCGGGAGCTCATCCGCCTCGGCGCCATCCCAATCGACGAAACATGGGACGGGAACGTCGAAGCCATCTCCACCGCCCCGGAGGCGAAACCCGCACCTCCGGAGGAAACCGTTCAGCAGATGAGCCTCTTTGACTGAACCCGTCCACCCAAAGGCCCCGTATGCGCCGGTCGCAATGACGGCGCGTTTTTCCTGGGAACAATCAGATGGGATACATGATCCTCAGCCGTTGGGCCTCGTTGGCGGAAAAGCCGAACTGCCCGTAGAAGGGGATCTTGTCCGGCATGGCACAGAGCTCCACGAAGATCTCCGTCCCCGGGATCCCGTTCCGCCGGACAAAGGCCAGCAGCTCGTCCATCATCAGCTTCCCGATCCCCCGGTGCTGGTATTCCGGCCGAACGATCACGTCCTTGATGTAATAATCCAGGCCCCGGTCTCCGATCATCCGGGCCATGGCGACGATCCGGTCCCCGTCGAACACGGACACCCGGAACAGGGAGTTTGCCAGACCCAGGGCAGTCTGCTCCAATGTCGGCGCGCCGTCCCAGACGCTTTCCCACAACTCGGTAAACTGCGCCGCGGTCAGGTCGTTGTATCGGACTGTCCACCCGCCCCGGGTGACCCGTCCGCGATCCGCCCGCCGGATCACCATGCTGCAGCGGTCCCAGGCCTCGTCCCGGAAGCGGAAAGCGCCTACGTCCGTCTTCGCCGCGGTGAATCCCGCGCGCTCGTAGCACTTCACCGCCGGCGTATTCTGCGAAAAAACGCACAGTCGGACCGCCTCCGCCTTTGTGATCCCGAAGGCGTACTCCAGGGCCAGCTCCAGCATGATCCGCCCCAGCCCTTTCCCTCGCCGTGCGGGATCCACGATCACGAACTTCAGCCTGCCCTCATCGGCGGCCGGGGCCGGCGAATAGCAGAAGAAGCCCGCAGGCCGCCCGTCCTCCGCGGTCATCACGAAGGGGCTGTCGCCGGATCGGTCCGCCATCGCCCGCAGGAAACGGCTGAAATCCTCCTTCTCCAGCGGATACGCCATCCGGCCGGCGCACCACATGGCGTGGGCCCGCTCGTCGCCGATCCAGCCGCGGAGGGTATCGAAATCCGTATCGGGAATAAACGGCCTCAGTCTCATGCCGGCTGCCTCCTTCCGATCACACGGCGCCTAGCGGCCGCTCCACCACCATGCACTCCGCCGAGTCCCGGAAGCCCAGGCTCCTGTAGAGCGGCCTTCCGGCTTCCGTCGCATCCAGGCTGATCTCGGTCACACCTCTGCGCCAGGCCTCTTCCATCAGCATGGACACCATGCGGGAGGCGATCCCCTGCCTGCGCCGGTCCGGCGCGGTGTACACGTTCATCAGGTGCGCCCGCTTTCCCGTGGGGTGGGAGCAGGTCGGCATCAGGTCCACGTAGCACATGGTGGCGCAGCCCACGGCGCGGTCCCCGTCCATCGCCAGCACGGTGGAATGATCCCCCTCCAGAAAGTACTTCCTCGACGCTGCCAGGATCTCCCCGTCGAACGAGGCCTCCGCGCCCATCCGGTTCACCGACCGCAGCGTCTCCAGCCGGACGCGCATCAGCGTCTCAATGTCATCCCTCGCGGCAAAGCGGTACTCCATGGCCATGCTCCCCTCCTTCGCTGCCGTTTCCGAACAGGCCCCGGATGATCTGTTCCGCGCAAGCCTCCGGCGAGCAGACGCTTGTGTCCACCCGCAGGCTGTAGCGGATGTCCTTTGCCATCAGCCGCGCCTGCTCCTCGGATTGCGTTTCATACCGGTCCCCGCGGGCCAGATTGCGCGCCCGGCAGATCTCCGGCGGGCAGAACACTTCCACCGCATCCAGCGGATTGTCCCGCAGGATGCTCAGCAACCGCTCATAATGCGGCGCGACGCCTTCCCGCTCCACCAGGATGCCGTCGATCAGCACGTTTTTCCCCAGATCGGAAAACAGCTTCGCGGTGTGGTACATCAGGATGATGACTTCTCCGAGGTACTTCCAGTAGTTTTCCCGGAGGTACTCCTCCCCGATCATTTCCTGAAAAAGATCGTTGGCCACCACGTAGAAGAAAATGTCCCTCCGGGCCTGCAGCGCTTCCACAATGGACGTCTTCCCCGAACTGGTCACGCCGTTCAGGAAGATGACGCGCCCCTTCTCCATCGTCTCCGCCCCTCCCGCGTTCTTTTCCGGATCATTATAGCCGCCCTTCCCCGGGAACGCAAGCCCGTGATCTTGCGAACGCAAAAGACCGGACCTTTCGATCCGGTCTGTGAGCTCCCCAGGTAGGGCTCGAACCTACAACCCTTCGGTTAACAGCCGAATGCTCTGCCATTGAGCTACTGAGGAATATGGAATCCGGCGGCGACCTACTCTCCCGG
>JBGVCH010000047.1:0-14380 GCA_045226335.1 Christensenellales bacterium
GGGGGGTGTATTCCGCCGTCACGGCGGTGACGTCCTTCAGGATGTCGATCAGCACCGGTCCCGGCCGCCCGGAGCGGGCGATGGCGAAGGCTTCCCGCACCGTGTCCGCCAGGTGGTTCACGTCGTGCACCTGGTAGTTGCACTTGGTGATGGGCATGGTGACGCCGGTGATGTCCACCTCCTGGAAGGAGTCTTTCCCCAGCAGGTTGGAGGTCACGTTGCAGGTGATGCACACGATGGGGGAGGAGTCCAGGTAGGCGGTGGCGATGCCGGTGACCAGGTTGGTGGCGCCGGGTCCGGAGGTGGCGAAGCAGACGCCCACGTTCCCCGTGGAACGGGCATAGCCGTCCGCCGCGTGGCAGGCGCCCTGCTCGTGGGCGGTGAGGATGTGCCTGAAGACGCCCTCGTAGTTCACCAGCTCGTCATATACGTTGAGAATGGTTCCGCCCGGGTAGCCGAAGATGGTGTCCACCTTCTGCTCCCGCAGGCATTCCAGCAGGATCTTGGCGCCGGTCATTTGCATGGGCATGGCCTCCTTCTTGTAACAGAACGCCTGCATTCTGTCTGTCAGACTGCAGGCGTCGGCCTAGACATGATTGGACACATCGGGCGCGTCCCGCTGTGCCGGATTCACCGCCATTATAACAAAGGGACGTATCCGTGTCAATGCGGTGAACAGAGGAGAAACAAGGCGCCTCACCGCAGCACCAGGTACAAGAAAATGGCCAGCAGACCCGCCGCCAGCAGCAGCAGGCCGAAGGAGAAGCTGCGGGCGACCTTCTCCGCCTCGTCGTTCAGCTCGTCCCGGCGCTGGGCCAGGCGGTACTCGTAGTCGTCGTGGAGGGGGTGGGCCCGGAAGAGGGTGGCGTTCAGCCGGGCGGCCAGGCGATCCAGCCCGCGGCCCAGCCGCCAGGTGGCCCGGGTGCCCACGGGAGCCTCGCTCCCCTCCCGCTTCCACCGGAACACCGTCCGCCGGATCCGGAGGGCGACGCGCTCCGGGAACTCCGCGAAGACCCGGGTCACGCCGGTGACGACCTGGGGGATGAAGCGCAGCACGGTCCAGCTGTCCGGGATGCGGCCGATCCAGGCGGTGAAGCGACCGATGCCGCGGCCCAGGCCTCGCACGAGGGCGGAGTCCGGGATGGCGGCGATGAACCTGAAGACCGTGCCGAAGACCGCGGTGAGGAGAGAGAGCAGCGGCCGGTAGAGGCCGTTCTCCATGTCCAGCCAGGCGGGCCAGCGGTTCACGTAGACCCGGACGCCGTTCCCGTCCTTCTTCATCAGCAGGGGGCGGACCACCAGCAGGTAGACGGCGGCGCCCACCCCGATGGATTCCGCGGCCCCCAGCAGGTTTTCGCCGGAGAAGTAGTGGATGGCGTGGCCCAGGGGCTCCTGGCCGAAGAAGGGCATGGCCCGGGCGGCCAGGGGGGACAGCAGGGCGCTCCCGAACAGGCCCAGGGCCGGCAGGATCACCGCCGTCACCAGCAGCGTGCCCCCGGAGAGCCGGGTCAGGTACTTTCCGCCCATGGCGTCAAACTCCGCCTGCCGGGTGGGGTGTTTCTCGTGGAAGAGGCAGACGTACAGCTTGGTCATGTAGGCCACGGTCAGGCCGCCGGAAAAGATGAACAGCCACTCCAGGGCCTTGTAGATCCCCCAGGGTTCCCCTTCTTCCTTCAGCAGGTGGATATACTCCAGGATGCCCTCGTGGAGCAGGCTCTTGCTGTTGAAGCCGCTGCCCAGGGGCGGGATGCACCCGATGGCCAGGGCCCCCAGCAGGAAGCAGACGTGCAGCACCGGTTTCTTTCGCCCGAAGCCCCGGATGTCGTTGAGGTTCAGCCGGTGCAGGTTCATGTACACCACGCCGGCGCACATGAAGAGGCAGAGCTTGATCAGGGAGTGGTTCAGCATGTGCTGTACGGTGCCGTAGGCCGCCAGGCCGCCCTCCTCTCCCAGGAGGCTTGTGAAGGAGAGACCCACGGTGATGAAGCCGATCTGGCTGACGGAGGAGCAGGCCAGGGTGCGCTTCAGATCCACGGAGAACAGGGCCATCAGGGCGCCCAGGCTCATGGTGACGGCGCCCAGGATCAGCAGGGCGTTGGCGAAGGCCGCGCTGCCGCCCATGAGCCGCAGGGTCACCACCGCCATGCCGAAGACGCCGGTTTTCGTCAGGATGCCGGACAGCAGGGCGGAGGCGGGGGCCGGGGCCACGGGGTGCGCTTTCGGGAGCCAGATGTGCAGCGGGAACAGGCCTGCCTTGGCCGCGAAGCCGAAGAGGGTCAGCCAGGCGGCCGCCGTGACGGTGCCGCTTGGCCCGTCCCCGGCGGCGACGGCGGCCCGGATGCCGTCGAAGGAGAGCGTTCCCAGCTCATGCCAGAGGAGGAAAAGCCCCATCAGCGTGGTCAGGCCGCCGATGACGGCCACCGCCAGATAGGTCCCGGCGGCCCGCATGGCGCCCTCCGTCTCCTCGTGGGCCACCCAGGGATAGCTGGTGAGGGACATGACCTCGAAGAAGATCAGCGTGGTGTACAGGTCGTCGGAGTACAGCACCCCCAGGGTGGCCCCCAGGGTGATGAGGTTGAAGAGGAAATACCGGCCCCGGTTGTGGTAGTGGGCGAAGTACTCCGGGGAGAACAGGGCGGTCATGGTCCACATGAAGGCCGCCACGGTGGCGTACATGCTGCGGAAGCCGTCGGCCCGCAGGCGCAGGCCCATGCCGCAGAAGCCCGGGATCTCGAGGGCTGTCTCGCGCTGCCACAGGAAAAGCGTGCCGCAGAGCGTCAGCCCGCAGACGGCCGCCACCAGGGCGGAGCGGGCTTTGGCGGAGTGGCGGCCGACGCAGTACGCCGCCGGGGCGAAGAGCATCGGGCCGAAGATCAGCACAGGCATCAGCATCACAGAGCAGCCTCCTCGGGGTTCACAGCAGCCCCCGGGCCGCGCCGTCCAGGAAGGTCATCACCGGATCGGCGCACAGGCCCAGGAGCAGCATGGCGGTGCAGAAGGCGAGAATGGGGAACAGCATCCGGTCGTCGGGGTCTTTCTTCAGCGGCTTTTCTTCGCCGTCGCCCAGGGCCGGGGGGCGGAAATACATGGCCGTCACCGGGCCGAAAAGATAGACGGCGGTGAGGACCGCGGCCAGCAGCAGGGTGACGATGGCCACATAGCCCATGGGCAGCCCGGTGGCCGAGGCGGCGGTGAGCAGCCGCCACTTCGATACAAAGCCGCACAGGGGCGGGACCCCCAGCATGGCGGCGGAGGCCAGGGTGAAGGCCGCGCAGGTCAGAGGCATTTCCTTGTGCAGCCCCCGCAGGTCCTGGACGTACTCCTTCCCGGTTTTCACCAGGATCGCGCCGGCGCAGTAGAACAGGGCGATCTTCATGGTGCCGTGGAACACCAGGTGCGCGAGGGCGCCGGTGAAGCCCTCCGCCGTCATCAGGGCGATGCCCATGAGCATATAGGACAGGTTGGAGACGGTGGACCAGGCCAGGCGGCGCTTCAGGTGCTGCTCCCGGACGGCCATGACGGCCCCCAGCAGGATGGTGAAACAGGACACGGCCAGCACGGCGGTCTGGGCAAAGCTGCCGTACAGCAGGGCGGGGCCGAAGACATCCCGGGTGACCCGCAGCACGGCGTAGGCGCCGGCATTCACCACCGCCACGGCGTGGAGCAGGGCGGTGACGGGGGTCGGGGCCACGGAGGCGGTGGGGAGCCAGCCCGAGGTGGGGGCCACGGCTGCCTTGGTGCCGAAGCCCACGAAGGCCAGCAGGTAGATCCACCGCAGCAGCTGTTCATGTCCCGCGGCGCCAGTGAGGGCGCCCCCCGCCCGGAACAGGGTCGGGTCCCCGTAGCGGATGGTGAAGATCAGGGCCACAAAGCCCACCGCCGCGCCGGTGATGGTCCAGGCGGCGTATTTCACCCCCGCCCGGCGGGAGGCCAGGTCGTCCTTGTGGTTCACCAGGGGCAGGGTGGCCATGGTGAGGCACTCATAGAAGATGTACAGGGTCAGCAGGTTGGCGGAGAAGGCCAGGCTCAGGGTGACGCCGTAGGTGATGGTGTACCAGGCGAAGAAGCGGTTGGGCCGCTCCTCGTGCTCCATGTAGGAGAAGGCGTACAGGGCGGCGAAGGGCCACATCAGCGCCACCAGCACGGCAAAGACACAGGCGGCTCCGTCGCAGAAGAGGGCCACCGGCAGGCCTTTCACCGCCTCAAAGAGGACGCAGACCTGCCCGTCCTTCCGGAACCACACGGCCGCCAGGGTCAGGACGGAGGTGATCACCGTGGCGATCTCCACGTAAACGGCCCGCTTCCGGCCGGACTGAAAGTGAAAGAGGGGCAGCAGCGATCCGGCCAGCACCGGGAACAGAACCGCCGCCAGCAGCATCACAGCCCACCTCCCGGCAGGAGTACGGCGGTGATGCCGTTGAAGAGGCCGATCAGCCCGTTGGGGAAGAGGCCCAGGACTACGGACAGGGCTGCCAGCAGCACCAGCGGCACCAGCATCCGCCAGCCGGGCTCTTTCTTCTCGAACTGCAGGGGCTCCTCATTCTCGCCCACGCCGGGGAAGAAGCCCTTCACCGTGACGGTCAGCAGGTAGCCGGCCGTCAGCAGGGCGGAGATCAGCAGCACCGCCGGGGCCAGCCAGGTGAAGAAGCCCGGCAGGCCGCCCGGCTGGCAGTCCATGGCCAGGGCGCCCTGGGCCAGGTACCACTTCGACACGAAGCCCAGGCAGGGCGGGATGCCCACCAGGCCCACCGCGGCGATGGTGAAGCACCACATGACCCACGGCATCTGCTTGCCGATGCCCTTCAGCTCGCTGACCCGGGTCTTGCCCGTCTGATGGATGATGGCGCCGGCGGACATGAACAGGGTGTTCTTGATCAGGGCGTGGGCGGCCACGTGCAGGAAGGCGCCCGCCACGCCGATGGACGTGAGGGTGGAGAGGCCGAAGAGGACGTAGCTCACCTGGGACACGGAGGACCAGGCCAGGCGCTTCTTCAGCAGATCCTCCCGGTAGGCCAGCATGGAGCCCATGAACACCGTGAACAGCGTCAGGCTCATCCAGGCGATGTGGGCCCAGGAGCCCTGCAGAATGGCGGTGCCGGCGAAGCAGTACACGGTCCGGAACACGCCCAGCACGCCGGCCTTGGTGATGATGCCGGACAGCACGGCGGAGGCGGGGGCCGGGGCCACGGGGTGGGCCGTGGGCAGCCAGCCGTGGAGCGGGAACATGCCCGCCTTGGTGCCGAAGCCCACCAGCATCAGGAAGACCGCCGTCCGGGCCGTGCCCTCATGGCCGGCCAGCTTCTCCGGGTCGAGGATGCCGCCCGCCGTGAAGGCAAAGCCGCTGCCGTCCCTCACGTAGGGGGCCAGCAGGAACACGCCCAGCAGCACCATGGAGGCGCCCAGGACGGAGTAGATCAGGTACTTGATGCCCGCCGCCACGGCCTCCGGGGTCATCTCGTGCATCACCAGGGGCACTGTCAGCAGGGTCATCATCTCGTAGAACATGTAGTAGGTGATGACGGACCCCGCGAAGCACAGCCCCATCAGCACCCCCAGGGAGAGCAGATAGAAGCTGTAATAGCGCCGCTTGCTCCCGGCGTGCTCCATGTACTCAAAGGAGTACAGGCCCGCCGCCGCCCACATGAGGGCCATGACCCCCGCAAAGAACCGGCCGGTGTTGTCCACCCGGAGGAAGACCGGCAGGGCGTCCGAAAAGCGGAACAGGTCCAGCCGCAGGTCATCCGCGGTGAGGAAAATCGGGACCAGGGCGGCCAGGTTCAGCAGCAGCACTGCCATGGCGAAGGGATTGCGCTTGCGGTCCGCGTCGCCGAAGCCCTTCCACAGGCCCACCAGCAGGCCGGACAGCACCGGCAGCAGCACGGGAACCAGGAGATACCAGGAGCCGATCATAGGGCATCCTCCTTCAGTGCTTCTTCGGAGAGACGGTCCGACGTCCGCTGCACGGTGCGGACCGTTTTTCCGATCGAAGCAGTGATATCGTCTCGTGAACGTGCAGGGTTTTTTCATCCTCATCAGGGACAATGTCACTGATGATGTCACTGATCATGTCACTAATAATGCCACTGACCAGGATTCATCCGCGGGATTTGCAAAGATTTGACGATCACGTTATCGGTGAGGAGAAGAGCGCAAAGCCGCGGGTGATGGCGTCCATCAGGGGCTGGGCGAAGAAGAAGACCAGGAAGTTGGCGGCGATGAGGGTCACCAGGGACAGCGCCAGCACGCCGCTGGCCCGGCTGCTCTCCGGGGCGTCCGGGACGCGGTCGGGATGGCTCCACAGCACCATGGCCGTCCGCAGCATGTAAAGTACGTTCAGCAGGGTGGAGAGGGTGAGGCAGATCAGGGCCACCCAGGCGTGGGCCCCGCCCGCGGCCAGACTGGCCCGGGCCAGGTTCAGCTTGGTGCTGAAGCCGCCCAGCAGGGGAACGCCCACCAGGGACAGGGCGCCCACGGTGAAGGCCACCCCCGCCAGGGGTGACCGGAAGCCCGCCCCCTGCAGGTCCCGGATGTTCTCGTGCCCGCCGGAGGCCTCGCACAGCTTGTCCACGGAGAGGAACAGCACGCTCTTGGCGGCGGCGTGGGCGATGATGTGGAAGACCGCGGCGGAGGCGCTCTCCCCCGTCATCAGGCCCAGGGCCATGT
Organism: Christensenellales bacterium; assembly: GCA_045226335.1. Lineage (GTDB taxonomy): Bacteria > Bacillota > Clostridia > Christensenellales > Aristaeellaceae > RUG11272. The sequence continues at coordinate 6,664 of JBGVCH010000047.1, forward strand.
AGATATAGCCGATCTGGGCCACGGAAGACCAGGCCACCATGCGCCGCACGTCTTGCGTTCGGATGGCCGCCACCGAGCCCGCCAGCATGCCCACTACGCCGAAGAGGAACAGAATGTTGTCCACCCCGGAGGCGTTGATGCAGTCCTTGCCGATGACGCGGAACAGCACCTTCAGCAGCACCACGATGTAGCTCTTGCTGACCAGGGAGGCCAGCAGGGAGGAGCTGGTGGGGGTGGCGGTGGCGTAGGCGTCCGGGACCCAGGTGTGGAAGGGGAAGAGGGCGCTCTTGGCTGCCAGCCCCGCGCACAGCAGGGCGATCACGATGGTCAGGGGGATGTCATAGCTCCCCGCCCTGACGTGTTCAAGAACCGCCTCGTGGATATTGGACATCAGCAGGTGGCCCGTCAGGCCGTAGAGCAGGATGATGCCCAGCAGGAACAGGGCGGAGCCGATGAGGTTCATGATCATGTAGCGCACGGCGGCCACCAGGGAGCGCCCGGGACCCGAGCGCACGGCGATGAGGCCGCAGCCGGCGATGGTCATGATCTCCACGAAGACGTAGGCGGTGAAGAGGTCGTCGGTATAGACCTGGGCCATGAGGGCGGCGGACATGAGCAGCAGCAGGCTGTGGTACAGACCTTGCCGGCCTTCGGTCAGGTCCTCCCGGACCCGGCTGCCGCCGCCCACCACGCAGATCAAGGTCAGCAGGCTGAAGAGCACCCCCAGCACGGCCTCCAGCGGGCCGGCCCGGAGCATGTTCCCGAAGGGGGCGTCATAGTGGCCCATGCGGTAGGGATAGGCGGCATCGAAGGCCCGCATCTCCGCCAGGAAGAAGCAGGAAAGCCCCGCCACCACGGCGATGATGCCCGTGGCCCAGATCCGGGCGGCCTTCCGGGGCAGGACGGAGCACACCGCTGCCCCGAAGAGGGGCAGCAGGATGCAGGCGAAGGGGATGGATTTCCAGAGCGCCACGGGTCAGCCATCCTCCTTCCGTGCCAGGTCCGCGATCTCGTCGATGTTCAGGGTGCGGTAGCGCTTGTACAGCCGCACCGTCAGGGCCAGCATCACGGCGGTGCAGGCCACGGAGACCACGATGCCCGTCAGCACCAGGCCGGCGGGGACCGGGTTGATGTAGGCGGCCGCGTCCGTGACGCCGTCGGTGACGATGGGCGCCTTCCGGCCCGCCACGTAGCCCTTGGCCGCCAGGTACAGGTACATGCCGGAGTCCGTCATGGAGAAGCCGATGATCTTCTTGATGAGGTTGCGGTCGATGAGCAGCAGGGTGAAGCCCACGCCGAAGAGGATCACGGCCGCGATCTCGGGCAAATGCTCAAAGCGCATCACAGATCCCCCTTCCGGAACAGGGTGTACAGGGCGTACATGGTGCAGCACACCACCAGGCCCACGGCGATGTTCAGATACGGGATGAGGCCGGCGGAGAAGATCCGGCCGGGGACGCCCGCCGTGATGAAGGAGGGCAGCTCGTTGGCCCCCGTGAAGAACGAATAGGCCTTCGACAGGGCGTAGAAGGACAGGGCGCAGACGGACACCGCCCGGAAGGTGCGGAAGGTGAAGAACCGCGCGGCTTTTTCCTCCCCGAAAGCGTTGAGATACAGGATCAGGGCGGCCCCCATGACGGCCCCGCCGGAAAAGCCGCCGCCAGGGGAGAGGTGGCCGTTGAGGACGACATACGCCCCGAACACCAGCACCATGGGCACCAGCAGCGCCGCGATCACCTGCAGGACGGAGTCGCCGCCGGGTTCGGTGCGGCCCTCGGGCAGATCCTCCCGGAGCCGGTCCGCCGGGTCGCCGCTGCGGATGCGCATCAGGATCACCACCGTGCAGGCGGCCACGAACAGCACGTTGCTCTCGCCCAGGGTGTCGAAGGCGCGGTAGTCCAGGATCATGCCGGCCACGATGTTCACCGCGCCGGTCTCCGTCAGGCCGTCCTCGATGTAGTGCCGCGGAACGTCGTTGTTGGTGGGGTTGTCCGCCCCGCCGAAGGAGGGCAGGCCCTGCGTGGCCAGCAGCAGCACGCCGATGATGCCGGCGCAGATGATGACGGCGGTGAGGACGTACACAACCCGCAGGAAGCGCTCGGTTTTCTCCACGCGGCCGGAGCGCACGGCTTCCTCCCGCACTTTCCACAGTTTGAGGGGCTGGACGTGGGGCGCGGCCTCGGGCAGGGGCGGCGCCGCGTCCACGGCTTCGATCATGTCCCGGTCCAGGGGATCGTCCCCCTCCGAGAGCCATTTCTTCAGGCGGCCCCACCAGGCGCCGTCGCGATCGTCACGGATTCGGGCCATGGGCTGCCTCCTCTCTCCCGGCGGGTTCCTCCGCGCTCTTGTCCGCCTCCGCCGCGGCGTCGATGGCATGGATCTTCTTCAGGGCGGCGAAGAGTAGCAGGCTGTCGATGCCGGCCCCCACGGCGGCCTCGGTGATGCCCAGGTCCGGGGATTCCAGCAGCACCCACACCACGCTCAGGGCCAGGCTCTGCACCATGAACACCACCGCCGCCGTCAGCAGGTTTTTCGTCAGGGCCACGGCGATGACGCACAGCAGGATCAGGAGCAGCAGCAGGATCATCAGCGTCTGCATCAGGCATCCTCCTTCATCTGCGACACGGCGTCGGGGTCGTCCACCGTCATGTTGCGGTCCAGCTTTTCGGTGACGGTGACCTCCAGCTTGCCGATGAGGTGGGAGGCCACCGGGCTGGAGCACCACAGGAAGGCGATGACGATGAGGAGTTTCAGGCTGGTGAGGGTGAAGCCCAGGGCCACGACGAGCCCCAGCAGCGTCAGCAGGATGCCGATGGTGTCGATCAGGGCCCCGGCGTGGATGCGGCTGAGGGAGAAGCGGAAGCGGAACAGGCCCAGCACGCCGGAGAGCAGCACGAAAAGCCCGCCCAGCATCAGCGCGGCCCCCAGGCCGAAGCGCAGCCAGTCAAGCATCCCGGTCCACCTCCTTCTCCGCCTTCCGGAGCCGGCGCTGCCGCCAGACGCCGATGTACAGCCGCGTCAGCACCACCACCGCCAGGAAGGACAGCAGGGTGTAGATCATGGCGATGTCGGTGAGGTAGCCTTCCCCCAGCCGGACCGCCAGGATGCAGATCAGGATCACCACCAGGGTGCCGGCGGCGTTGACGGCGATGACCCGGTCGGCGATGCGGGGGCCCAGCACGGCCCGCAGCAGGCACAGCAGCAGCAGCACGCCGATGGCGATCATGCAGCCGTCCAGCAGTAGCGCCCAGGCGCCGGCAGTGACGTCAGTCATGGTCCGCGCCCCCTTCCTCCAGCCGCAGGATGCGCTTTTCCATCTCGCTGTCCGCCAGCCCCTCGGCAAAGTCGCTGTCCAGGCAGTGGACCAGAAAGCGGTCCTCCGTCTGGTCCGCGGTGATGGTGCCGGGGGTCAGGGTGATGGAGTTGGCCAGCAGCACCCGGCCCGGCTCGGTCCGCAGCTTGCTCCGGAAGGCCACCAGCCGCGGCTCCGCGATGAGCCGGGGGGACCAGATCAGCCGGATGGTGGCCGCGGCGGAGGCGAAGATCCGCCCGATGAGCCACAGCCCGTATCCCGCCAGCCCCGGGAGCCGCCGGATCACCTGCCATTCTTTTTTCGGCGTGACGCCCATGTATTTCAGCATAAACAGATAAACCAGGCCGCAGACCGCACAGCCCACCAGGGCGATTTCTGCGGTCCACCGCCCGTTCAGCAGCAGCCAGAAGGCAAACAGGACAAAGAACATGCCGGTCCCTCCCTGCATACATCAAAAAGCCGGCCTCCTCTCCTCTTTCCAGGCTGTGAGCGCATGGATTTCACGGTTTCAGAGGCTGGCATTATTCTATCGCATCCGGGAAGGGATGTCAATCGGAAGGATCACACGCCTTCCACCGTGCTGCCGCCGATGAACTCCCGCAGCAGGGAGGTGCGGGGGATCTCCGCGATGATGGACTCGTCCACGTCCGGGACGTAGTGCAGCATCTTCATCAGGCGGCGGGCCATGAGGGCGCCCTCGGCCTCCGGGGGCACCGCCTGGAGCATGTCGTAGGCGTAGTGCCGGAGGATGGGCAGCTCGTAGTGCAGGGCGGTGTTGAACACGCTGTCGGCGTTCTCCTGGAAGGGGAAGATCCAGGTCTCCTCGCCCCGGCGGACGCTCTCCCACATGGCCAGGGTCTCCGCCGGGAGGGTGCCCCGGAAGAGATGGTCCCGGACGATCCGCCGCAGCAGGCGGACGTCGGTGGTGCGGATGCGGTTGTGGTCGTCGAGGTTGAGGCAGGTGAGGGCGCTGACGAAGATCCGGTGAACGGCCTCCTTCGGGAGGCGATCCGACAGCATGGGGTTCAGGGCGTGAATGCCCTCCAGGATCATGATCTCGTTCTCTTTCAGCCGGACGCGGACGCCCTCCGCCTCCCGGTGGCCCGTGGCGAAGTTGAACCGCGGGAGCTCGACCTCCTCCCCTGCCAGCAGGCGGTTGATGTCATCCTGCATCCGCTCCAGGTCCAGGATGTCGGGGCGCTCCAGGTCCAGACTGCCGTCGGGCTCCAGGGGCACCTGGTCCCGGTCGATGTAGTAATCGTCGAGGGAGACGCGGATGGCCCGGCGGCCCAGCACCTGCATCTGCACGGTGAGACGGCCGGCGAAGGTGGTCTTGCCGGAGCTGGAAGGCCCGGCCACCAGCACCACGCGCTTGCCGGCGTCGGCGATCTCTTTGGCGATGGCGCCCATGGCCAGATCGTGGAGGGTCTCGTTGACCTGGATGAACCGCCGCAGGTCCTGCTCGTCCCGCATTCGGGTGATGTCGGAGACGTTGTTGACCCCCAGGATGTCGCACCACCTGGCGCTCTGGTTGAACACGGCCATGTGCTTGGGGCGCTCCAGGTAGTCCACGGGGCGGTCGGGGTGCGCGGCCGTGGGCAGGGAGAGGGCGAAGCCGTCCGGGGGCAGCGGGTGCAGGGCGAAGACCTTCACGTCGCCGGTGCCCGGGGTCATGGCGCCGTAGAAGTATTCCCACATGCCGCCGCAGCGGTACATGTTGAACCAGTCGTAGGGCCGGGTCTTCAGCAGGGCCACCTTGTCCGGCTGGCCGTCCTGCTCAAAGTAGCGGATGGCGTCGTCCCGGGACCAGGTGCGGATCTCGAAGCGAAGGTTCTGGTCTGCCAGCGCCCGCATCCGGGCCTCGATGCCCGCCACGTCCGACGGGGTGAGCTCCCGCCCGGGAAGGCGGATGTAGACGCCGTTGCCCACGGAGTACTCGATGCGGACCCGTTGGCCCGGGTACAGCTGCCGGATGGCCAGGAGCATGACAAAGCGCAGGGAGCGCTCATAGACCCGGCGTCCCTCTTCGTCCTTCAGGGTCAGGGGCTGGATGGAGCCGTCGCCGGTGAGGGCAGAGAGCAGATCCACCGCCTGCCCGCGGTGTACGGCCGCCAGGACCCCCGGGCCGTAGCCGCCCAGGGCCCGCAGCGCTTCCATGGCCGTAGTGCCGCCGAGAAAGTCGATCTCTTTGCCGTTCAGGGAAATCTTCATCGAATGTTTCCTCCCGTCAGGGGTTTCGTCTATCATTCTGCGCGGACTCCGCTGATTCCTGCTTTTGCGCGGCGGATTGTTCATCCATGGCGGCGGCCAGCCGCTCCACGTGGCGCCGGGCGAAGTTCGCGGCGGCCTCCGCCTCCTCCTGGGTCTGGGGGCGGTCGCCCATAAGGCCCACGAACTGACTGACCTTCAGCCCCAGGGCCTCCTGCATGGAGGCGTCGGAGCCCGCCGGGGACACCAGGTAGTAGCAGAGCAGGCTGTCCTCCTGGCCGATGCGGTGGGCCCGGTCCTCCGCCTGGGAGTGGATCGCGGGGCTCCAGTCCAGCTCACCGAACACCACGCAGGTGGCCCGCTGCAGGTTCAGGCCAGAGGCCGCCCGCAGGCTGATGCACAGCAGGTCCGTCTTCCCGGTCATGAAGCGTTCCACGGCCTTCTCCTTCGCGGCCACGGTCTCCCGGCCGGTGATGAAGCCCGGGCGGAAGGCCTTCAGCTCCTCCCGGTAGATGTCCATCACGCCGTGGTGGTGGGCGAAGAGCAGCACCTGTTCTCCGCCCTCCAGCAGGGCCCGGACAAACTGGCATACAAAGGGCGCCTTGGCGATGCCGGTGGCCTGCCGGGCCCGCTGGCTGATGGCCTCCTCCAGCATGTTCCGCTCCTGCCGCGTGAGGGAGGCGTCGGACTTCCACTTCAGGATCTGCGGGATCACCGGGGCCATCAGCTTCGCGTAGACCCGGTCGTTCCAGTCCAGCTCCTGCACCAGGCGGCGCTTGGGGGGCAGCTCCTTCAGGACGTCCGCCTTGGTGCGGCGGAGCATCAGCCCTTCCCGGCGGAGGTAGTCCCCCAGCAGGTCGGGCTTGGCCACGATGGCGCTGCCGTAGCCGTAGCACCACTCCCGGGAGAAGCTCTCCCAGTCGCCGAGAAAGTGAAAATCGAGGATGTTGATGACGTTCCAGATCTCGCCGCCGCGGTTGTAGATGGGGGTGCCGGAGAGGCCGTAGACCGTCTCACAGTGCTCCGCCAGCAGGGAGGCCGCGCTGTATTTCTCCGTGCCGGACCGCCGCAGCTCCTGCACCTCGTCGAAGACCACGCAGCGCACGGGCAGCTCCGGCAGAACGTCCTTCCAGCCCCGGAGCAGCAGGTAGTGCATGATGTACAGGTCGGCCTCCGGCAGGTCGTAGGGCTTGAGGCCGGTGATGATGTGGATCCGGGGTTTTTCTCCCTTCAGCCGGAGAAACCGCCGGGCCTCCTCCTGCCAGTTCAGGGTCAGGTGGGGCGGCGGGATGATCAGCGCCGGGAAGAGCCGCTGGGCCGCCAGCGCCGCCAGGGCCTGCACGGTCTTGCCCAGGCCCATCTCGTCCGCCAGCAGGCAGCGGTCGTGCTGCAGCAGGAAGGCCAGGCCCTCCCGCTGGAATTCCATCAGCCGGCCCGAAAAGCTGCCCTCCGGCGGGTCGGCCTTGGCGGGCATGCGGGCAGCGCGCTCCTGACGGATAGCTGCTTTTCGGGCCTCCGCCACGGCCTTGTCCCAGAGGGGCAGGTCCGCCAGCTTCACCGTCAGCGGAAAGCGCAGCATCAGCCAGCACAGGTCCGCCACGGCCCGCCGGTGACCCGTGAACCGGGCTTCTCCGCGCCGGCTCCCCGCGCTGCCCGGGAACAGCCGCTTGCACATCTCCGTCACCGACGGGTCGCCCTTCACCACCCAGCACTTGCTGCGCCGGTTCCAGCTCAGCGTGCCGTAGGTGCGTGCGCCCGGCGGCGGATCCTGCGGCCGCAGGTAGAGGGGAAGAAGACTGCTTTCTTCCTCCTCGCCCTGCAGGGGTTCTTCATTCCAGTCTTGCATGGTGTTACTTTCTTTGGTTTTGACGTGATTGTCCCGACAGAATTTGGTGGCGAAGGGGGATTTCCCGCAGTTCCCGGCTCCCGTTGTCACGCTTTTCCGCAAAGGTCATCTGGAACCCGTCTCTTCACCTGTCAGCGGCTCGCCCTCCGTCAGCCCGCAGCGGGCGCAGGTCTTCGGCGCGGTTTTCGTCGCATCGACCCATTTGTGGCCCAGGGCGCTGCCCTGGGTGATGCCGCAGCGCTTGCAGGTCATGGGTTCGGTGCAGGTGGCGGGCTTCCAGTTGTGGCCCAGGGCGCTGCCCTCCGCCTTGCCGCAGTTCTCGCAGATCCTGGGCTCGGTGCAGGTGGCGC
>JBGVCH010000048.1:0-6833 GCA_045226335.1 Christensenellales bacterium
CCCCCCCCATGACCGTGCTCCTGGGGTACGCGCCCCCGCTGCTGCTGGCCGAGACGGTGGACTGCATCCTCAGCGGAAAGCCCACCAGCCTGCCCCTCTGGGCGGCGGATCTGATGCGCGGCATCGGCATCACCCGGGGCTGGATCCTGGGCAACCTGTGGTTCCTGGCCGCGGCCCTGGTGGGGCTGCACCTGCTGAACGGTGTGTTCAGCTACATCAAGGGCCGCTTCAGCGCCGTGGCCAGCGAGCGCATCGCCATGACCCTGCGGGAGCGCCTGTACGATCACCTGCAGGCCCTGCCCTACAGCTATCATGTCAAGGCGGAGACCGGCGACCTGATTCAGCGGTGCACCTCCGACGTGGACACCGTGCGGCGCTTCCTGGCCGTGCAGGTGATGGAAGTGGTGAACGCCCTGCTGATGATCGGCGTGGCGCTGGCCATCCTGCTGCAGCGGAGCGTGTCCCTGACCCTGATCAGCGTGGTGCTGACCCCCGCCATCTTCCTGTTCGCCATGTGGTTCTTCAAGCGGGTGCGGAAGAGCTTCAAGGAGGCCGACGAGGCGGAGGGCGGCATGAGCGCCGTGCTGCAGGAGAACCTGTCCGGCGTGCGGGTGGTCCGGGCCTTCGGCCAGCAGGAGCGGGAAGTGGAGAAGTTCGACAAGGTCTCCGACGACTACCGCCGAAAGTGCTTCCGGGTCAACAACCTGCTGTCGGTGTACTGGGGCGGCGGCGACCTGCTGACCATGCTGCAGCAGCTCATCACCCTGATCGTGTGCGTGGTGCTGGCGGTCCGGGGCGACATCACCGTGGGCATGCTGATTCTGTTCACCAACTATGTGTCCCAGCTGCTCTGGCCCGTGCGCCAGCTGGGCCGGACCCTGTCCGACACCGGCAAGAGCATGGTGGCCATGGAGCGGATGCAGGCCATCCTGGACGCGCAGGCCGAGCCGGACGAGCCCGACGCCCTGAAGCCGGATCTCTCCGGGGACATCGTCTTCGACCACGTCTCCTTCGCCTACCCGGACGACAACGTGCCGGTGCTGCGGGACGTGTCCTTCACCATCCCCGCCGGCAAGACGGCGGCGGTGCTGGGGGCCACCGGCAGCGGCAAGTCCACCATGATGCTCCTGCTCCAGCGGCTGTATGAGCCCACGGAGGGCCGGATCACCATCGGCGGAACCAACATCCTGGACATCGACCGCGCCTGGCTGCGGTCCCACGTGGGCCTGATCCTGCAGGAACCCTTCCTGTACTCCCGCACCATCCGGGAGAACGTGGGCATCGCCCTGCGCAACCCCGGGGAGGAGGAAATCCACCGGGCGGCGGACACCGCCGCGGCCTCCGGCTTCATCGCCAGGTCCGACAAGGGCTACGACACCGTGGTGGGCGAGCGGGGCGTCACCCTGTCCGGCGGCCAGAAGCAGCGCATCGCCATCGCCCGCACCCTGCTGAAGGACAATCAGATCCTGGTGTTCGACGACTCCCTGTCCGCCGTGGACACGGAGACCGACGCCCGGATCCGCGAAGCCCTGCGCCATGAGCAGCGGGGCGTCACCACCCTGATCATCAGCCACCGCGTCACCACCCTCAGCCAGGCGGATCTCATCCTGGTGCTGGAGGACGGCCGCATTGCCGATCAGGGCACCCATCAGGAGCTGGCGGCCCGTCCCGGGCTCTACCAGCGCATCTACAACATTCAGGCCGGCCTGGAGGAGGAATTCCGCAAGGCCGGAGAACAGGAGGTGAAGGCGTAATGCAGGCTTTCCAGGAAGAAGACTATACCAAGCGGCTGGACTTTGGCATGTGGCGGAAGCTGTTGCGCCTGGCCGCGCCGTTCCGGAGGAATCTCTGGATCATCGTGGCCACCATGACGGTCAGCGCCGGCATCGACGTGGCCATGCCCATGATGACCTCCTACGCCATCGACCACTTCATCACTCCCGGCGTGACGGACGGCATCCCGCTGTTTGCCGTTCTCTACACCCTGCTGGTCCTGCTGCAGGTGGGCTGCATCTTCCTCTTCATCCGGGAGAGCGGCAAGGTGGAGACCGGCATGTGCTACCACATCCGACGCCTGGGCTTCCGCAAGCTGCAGGAACTGCCCTTCTCCTACTATGACCGGATGCCCGTGGGCTACCTCATGAGCCGACTGACCAACGACACCCAGCGCATCGGCGACACCGTGGGCTGGTCCCTGGTGGACCTGTGCTGGGGCGCGGCCTACCTGGTGCTGTGCTCCGTGCTGATGATCAGCCAGAACGCCCGCCTGGGCCTGGCGGTGATGCTGGTGCTGCCCGTGCTGGCCGTGATCTCCTGGCGCTTCCAGAAGGGTATCCTGGAGAGCTACCGGCAGGTGCGGAAGCACAACAGCCAGATCACCTCCGCCTTCAACGAGGGCATCAACGGCGCCAAAACGACCAAGACCCTGGTGCGGGAGGAGATGAACAGCGAGGAGTTCCACGAGATCGCCGAGGGCATGCGGAAGTCCTCCGTGCGGGCCGCCACCCTCTCCGCCCTGTTCATGCCCATCGTGATCTCCCTGGGCTCTCTGGCCACAGCCTGGGTGCTTTGGAAGGGCAGCGCCGAGGTGCTGACCCGGATTGCGGGCGGTCTGGGCATGACCGTGGGCGTGCTGCAGCTCTTCATCAACTACACCGTCATGTTCTTCATCCCCGTGCGGGACATCGCCCGGATCTTCGCCGAGCTCCAGTCCTCCCAGGCCGCCGCCGAGCGCGTGCTGACCCTGCTGGACACGGAGCCGGACATCGTGGACACGCCCGAGGTGGAAGCCGTCTTCGGCGACAACTTCCACCCGAGGAAGGAGAACTGGCCCGCTATCCGGGGCGACATCACCTTCGAGGACGTAAGCTTTCGGTACAAGGACGGGGAGAAGGTGCTGGAGCACTTCAACCTCGACGTGAAGGCCGGCGAAACCATCGCCCTGGTGGGCGAAACCGGCGCAGGCAAGTCCACCATCGTGAACTTGGTGTGCCGCTTCTACGAGCCCACCGGCGGCCGGGTGCTGATCGACGGCACGGACTACCGGGAGCGCAGCCAGCTGTGGCTGCAGTCCAACCTGGGCTACGTCCTGCAGTCGCCGCATCTCTTCTCCGGCACGGTGGCGGACAACATCCGCTACGGCCGGCCGGAGGCCTCCGACGAGGAGGTGGCCGCCGCAGCCCGGATGGTAGGCGCGGAGCCCTTCATCCTGGCCATGCAGGACGGCTACCAGGCCAAGGTGGGCGAAGGCGGCAACCGCCTCTCCACCGGCCAGAAGCAGCTGATCTCCTTCGCCAGGGCCCTGCTGACCAACCCGGCCATCTTCGTGCTGGACGAGGCCACCTCCTCGGTGGACACCGAGACCGAGCGCCTGATCCAGAGCGCCATCCAGACGACGCTGGAGGGCCGGACCTCCTTCATCATCGCCCACCGCCTCTCCACCATCCGCTCCGCGGACCGCATTCTGGTGATCCGGGACGGAAAGATCGCGGAGCACGGCACCCACCGGGAACTGCTGGCGCTGCGGGGCGAATACTACCGCCTGTACACCAACCAGTTCCAGGACGAGACCAGCCGCGCCTTCCTGGAGAAGAGCCCGGTCACCGCGTGATCCGGCCAGACCGCCGCGCTTCCGCCTTGCCTCCCGGCAGGGCGGAAGTTTTGCTTCAGATTTGTATCACTTCATTAACAGAGCCAAAAAACGCTTGAATCCCGCCGGATTCCGTGCTATGGTATAGGCGGGTTTGTGTCGTCGATTCTCACTGGACCGCCAGTGTTTCACAGGAGGTTATGTTCATATGAAGAAATGGCTGATTGCGATCGCGGTGTCGCTGCTTCTGCCGGCGGTGGCTGTCCTCGCCCACGCGGAGGTTTCCAGCCACCTGCAGATCAGGCGGGAGTACAACGATTACAAAAAGACCGTCCGGCTGGATTACGTGGACGCGGACGGGCAGGTGGTGATGGCGGACAATCTGGGGTATTCCACCATCAAGTACACCTACAAGGGCCAGTATCTGATGGAGACCCTCTTCTGCGACCCCGACGGGAATCCCGTCAACCGGAACGGCGGCTACGCCCGGATCATCAACAAGCGCGGCAGCCAGTACCTGATCACCTCCACGGAATACCGGGACAAGGACGATCAGCTGGTCATCGGGCCGGACGGCTGGGCCCGGGCGGAGTATGACCGTCTCGGCAAGAAGTACCTGAAGGAAGAGCGCCACTACGGCGCGGACGGCGAGTACCTGCGCTCGGACACCCTGTGGGCCCGCTACACCGCCGTCTTCAACAAGAACACCAAGAAAACCGAGGAAGCCTATTACGACGCGGACGGCAACCTGATGACGGGCCCGGACGGCTGGGCCCGGGCCACCTATGAGCGGCGCTCCGACAACTCCATCTCCTGCACCACCTATTACGCCCCCGACGGCAGCCTGGCGGTCAGCAAGCAGTACAGTTACGCCAAGTCCGAGATGCTCTACGACGGCACCCGGCTGATCCGTCAGGCCTACTACGGCGCGGACGGCGAACTCACCGCCGGACCCAACGGCTACGCCCTCGTCACCATCGACTACTCCAAGGGAAACACCTACGGCGCCAAAAAGATGTACTTTGACGCCGAGGGACGCCCGTACCGGATGGCCGGGGGGTACTACGGCTACTCCGAAGTCAAGACGTCCAAGGGCAAGGTGGTGGCGAAGTATTACTATGGCGCGGACGGCAACCGGACCATCATCGACAAGGGGTATTCCGGCTACAAGTGCACCTACTCCGGCCGGGGCGTGCTGTCCACGGAGGAGTATCTGGACGAGAACGACAAGCTGATCAACGTCCCGTCTCTGGGCTACGCCAAGATCAAGCGGGAGATCAGCTACAAGTACGTGATGTCCATCGCCTATTACAACGCCCAGAACCAGCTGGTGAACCTGAAGAACGGTTACGCGAAGATCGTCTACAAGCGGGACAGCAAGCACAACATCACCCAGCGGCTCTACTACGACAAGGACGACCATCTGGTGACCAACGGCAGCGGTTATGCCTGGGTCGGGTACACCCTGGACGGCGCGGGCAATCACCTGACGGAGACCTACTATGATCCCGACGGCCAGCCGGTGAAGACGTCCTCCGGCGCAAGCCTGATCTGCTACACCTGGGACGGCGACAAGAAGACCAGCGCCGAGCTCTATCACGACGGCGAGCCCGTGATCGGCTCCTCCGGCTGGCACCGGGCCGTTTACACCTGGAACGGCGCCGGAAAAGCGCTGACCACGTCCTACTACGACACGGAGGGCAATCCCGTCAACAGCAAGGACGGGTGGTCCTCGGAGGAGCTGGTCTACGACGGCGGCGGCGTGCTGGTGGCAACGATCCACCGCGACGCGGACGGCAACCTGGTGCTTGCGAGCAAGCAGACCTACGCCTACTCCCTGAAGACCTACGCCGATGACCGCACGAGCTACGACGTGACCTATATCGGCGTGGACGGGGCGCCCGCCGACAGCGACGGCTGCTGGATCCACCGCTGCTTCCTGGACGACAACGGCAAAGCCGTCGAGGAGCAGTACCTGGACGCCGACGAGAACCTGACAGACATCTCCGCCGGCTACGCGAGGATCCTGCGCCAGTACGACGAGGACGGCAACTGCACGTACATCGCCTACTACCTGGCCAACGGCGACAGCTTCCAGACCAAGGGCGGATACGCGGCCCGGGAGCGCAGCTTTGACGAGGACGGAAACATTGTCGAAGAGCGCTATCTGGACAGCGAAGGCCACCTGACCGCCGCCGGCAGCGGATACGCCATCGTTGCGCGGAGCTGGGATCTCGGCAACGTGGTGGAAGAGCGCTACTACGGCACGGACGGATCCCCCGTGCTGAGCAGCGACGGATACGCCGGGTTTGTCCGCTCCTACGACACCGAGGGCCGGATGACCTATGAGGCCTACTACGGCACCGACGGATCCTTCATCGACTGCAAGAACGGGTACGCCAGCGCCGTCTATGTCTATGGGCTGTTCAGCAACCCGGATCGGTCGGACTACTTCGGGACCGACGGTCAGCCCGTCCTGCGGAAGGGCGGCTACGCCAGCGTGGTCTGCGAGCGCGACGAGCTGGGCTATTCCACCGGTGTTCAGTATCTCGGCACCGACGGCAATCCCATTGTGACGGACCGGGGCTATGCGTCTATCCTCCGCTTCTACGACAGCAAGGGAAACCTGCTCTACCTCTCCTACTTTGACGCGCAGGAGAACCCCATTCCCGTGACCTCCAAGGACATCTACTACGCCATTGAGTACCGCTACGACGCCAAGGGCCTGGTGGAAATGGAGCGCTACTACGACGCCGACGGCGAACCCACTCCCTGCAAAGCCGGGTACGCGGAAGTGGACCGCATCTGGTACGCCAAGGACAAGCTGATCGAGGAAGCCTACTACGACGCCGACGGCAACCGGGTCCTCTCGTCTTCCGGGTACGCCGTCGTCCGCCGGGAATACAACGACAAGGGGTTCGTTCTCCGCATCCGTTTCCTCGGCGCGGACGAGCAGCTCATTGCGGCCTCCGACGGCTACGCCTATGCCGAGTACGAGCGGGACGCCAAAGGCAACGCCACCCTGGCGAAGTACTACGGCACAGACGGAAACCTCACCCTCCACAAGAACGGTTACGCCGTCATGCGCCGCGAGTTTGACGAGAAGAGCCGGGTCACCCGCCTCGCTTACTTCGATGTCAACGACCAGCCCATCAAGGTCACGTCCAAGGACACGTACTACGCCATCGCCTACGGCTACGACGAAAAGGGTCTGGTCAACATGGAGCGCTACTTCGACGCCGAC
>JBGVCH010000049.1:0-3139 GCA_045226335.1 Christensenellales bacterium
TTGAAGTACGCGGTTTTCATGGTCATCCCTTCCGGCGGTTTTTCCGCCCACAGAACAGTACCACCCGTTACAAGCGAAGAAAAAGGAGGTTCGCGTCATGCTCGACATCGGCACCAAAGCCCCGGATTTCACCTTGCCGGACCAGAACGGCCGGCCCGTCTCCCTCTCCGACTTCCTCGGACAGAAGGTCGTCCTGTATTTCTACTCAAAGGACATGACCGGCGGCTGCACCAAACAGGCCTGCGGCTTCGCGGAGCTGTACCCGCAGTTCACGGAGAAGGGCGCGGCGGTCCTCGGCGTCAGCAAGGACACCGTGGCCTCCCACAAGAAGTTTGAGAAGAAATACGGCCTGCCCTTCACCCTCCTGGCCGACCCGGAGCGGAACGTCATCCGGGCCTACGACGTCTGGAAGGAGAAGATCCTGTACGGCAAGCCCACCGAGGGTGTGGTCCGCACCACCTACCTGATCGACGAGAACGGCGTCATCGTGAAGGCCTTCGGCAAGGTGAAGGCGGCGGAGAATCCGCGGCAGATGCTGGACGCGCTCTGAGGGTTCAGGCTTCCCCGACGATGACCGTCGCGGCCACCATCTCCGTGCCCGCGTCCTCCCACCGCGCCATCTGGAAATACGGCGTTCCGTCCCGGCGGAAATGCACCCGGCGGATCCCGTCGCAGCGGAGCGTCTCCGCCAGGCCCGTCTCCGCGTGGTAGGCGATCATCAGCTCGCCCTCTTCGTTGACGAAGAAGGAATTGTGGCCCGGCCCGTACTCGCCGGGGACCGAGTAGAAGGACAGCACCGGCGTGACGCTCTTGGTCCAGGCCCGCGGGTCCGACAGGTCGCTGTCCGCGTCCGCCGTCAGCAGGCCCAGGGCATAGGTGTAGCGGTTGGCGGAGCCGCCGGAGTACGTCACGTACACCTTCCCCTCCCGGACAAAGGCGTGGGGGCCCTCGTTGTTGATGGTGCCCGACACGTTTTCCCAGCCGTACAGCGGCCTGGTCAGCAGCACCGGGTCTCCGGTCAGCCGCCAGGGCGCCCGCTCGTCAACAGGCGCAATGTACAGCATGGACCCGGAGTCCAGCGGCGTCCCGATGTGTTCCCGATACGACCAGATGACCCAGGCGCCCCGGGTCCCCCGCACGAAGGTCATGTCCAGGGTGATGGCCTCCTCCGCCAGCGGGCGCCCGTCCCGGCGCACCACCCGCACCGGATCCTCCCAGCCGGCCTCGTCGATGATGCGGCCGGTCTTTTTCTTCTTCATCATGTGGCACTGCGGGCCCCAGGCATGGCCGCTCACAGCGAACAGGATGTACAGTTCGCCCCCGATGACGTGGAACTCCGGTGCCCAGAAGGTCTGCTCCAGGCCCCGGGCCGGGCTGAAGGGCAGGATCAGGTGCTCCTCCGCGCCCTCCGCGAACAGGTCCTCCGGCCGGTCCGCCTCCCGTGCATACAGCCCGATGTCATCGAGATTGTCGTTGGTGGCGATGAAGTACCACTTCCCCTCCCAGGGGAAGACCACCGGGTCCCCGTAGCCCCTGGCCAGCGGGAAGCGGAAGGCCTGCTGCGTCACCGTTCCCCGCGCCTCGACCACGCCGGGCCGGTCAAAGCGGATGTTCTTCTTCTCCCAGGCCACCCGTTTCTCCCGCCATGATCCGTCACTGTAGTCCAGCCGCGCCCGCACCGCGTCCAGTTCCGCCTCCGATCGCACCCGGACCGGCGAAGGGACCGACGCGCCGGTGAAGACGACGGGGCGCCACCGGCGGAGCGCCGCCTCGGCGACAGCCCGGTCCACCGTCAGGGTATCGGGCCGTTTCTCCGGGAACGCCGCCCGGTCCACCAGTTCCGCCGCGTCAAAGTGGATCAGGTCCCCGGTCCGCCACAGCAGCAGCTTGCCTCGGGTTGTCTCGTCCGTCGATCCGTCCTCCAACACCCGCTCGGCGGCGATGCCGATGGTGCCGTCCGGCATCCGGAAAACGCCGGGGTTCCGGATCCCCATGGGCACAATGGTGTTCTGTCCGGAGATCAGGCCCTCCGCGAACAGGACGCCGTAGTTCCGATTCAAGGGCTCCCAGCCGCCCTCCCCCAGCCTGCACGCCAGGTGAACGCTCCGGGCCAGGCCCTCCGGGTAGCAGTCCGGCTCCACGGGCCGGGTGTAGACGCGGATCTCCGCGGCGCTGTCCTGTGCTGTCAAGGCTGTCTCCTCCTGTCCTGTTCCGCCGATTTCGCTGCCCTCATCATAGCGCAGCGGAGGCTTTTTTGCAACCGCTGGCATTCGCCGGGCATTTGTGGTATACTCACCTTGGTGGTGGAGACAAAGTATGAAAAAGACAAAAAACGCCCGGGCCGTCCGCGAGGATGAGGCCCGCCGCCGCAGGGAGCAGTGGACCCGCAAGGCCCCCGCCGTCCCCGAAGAGGCGCCGGCGCCCTCCCCAGGCCAGAGAACCAGGAAAACCCGCGAACCACCCCGGTCTCCGGCGCCAAAGCCCCTCTCCCCGGAGGAGCAGGCTGAGCTGGAAGCCGCGGAGACGTTGGAGTTCCTGGCCTATCTGGAAAAGGACATCCGGGTCCCCAAAGAAGGAAACGCCCCCACGGCCAGGAACGCCGGCGGCGGGAAAAGCGTCGGGACCCTCAACCTCGAAGCCGGTATGCCCACCGTGGAGGAGGCCGTCGGCCGGCTGCGCGTCGGCCTGCAGGAGATGCGCAGCCGGGGCGTCCGGATCGTCCGGCTGATCCACGGCTACGGCAGCACCGGCAAGGGCGGCCGGCTCCGGGTGGGCGTCCGGGACGAGCTGGCCCGGATGAAGCGGCAGCGCCGGATCGCGGACTTCATCCCCGGCGAGGATTTCGGCCCCTTCGGCGAGGCCGGCCGGCGGCTGGTGGACCGCTTCCCCGCGATGGCGAAGGACCCGGATTTCGGCAAGTGCAATCAGGGCATCACAATGGTGGCGCTGTGACGGGGTTTTCTGCCGCGGCGGCCGGGAGGAAGGACCGATGAGAAGGCTGAAGAGAAAGACAAAGATCCTGCTGGTTGTTCTGCTCCTCCTGCTGGGCCTGATCCTCCCCGGCTTCAACAGCGCCCTGAAGGTCGTGCGCTACGAGGTGCGGGCGGAGGGGGTCGGTCAGCCGGTCCGGATCGTTCTG
>JBGVCH010000050.1:0-14811 GCA_045226335.1 Christensenellales bacterium
TCCGGATAGCTCATCACGTCGTCCACCCGTTCCATCTGGGTGGTCATTTCCTGCATGCTCTGCCCCGCGGCGATCAGCTGGGAGGCCGGCGCCATGAAGGAGGACAGGAAGCCCTGGAAGGCCATCACCATACCGGCGGTGAACTTCCCTTGGATCACCAGCAGCACGCCCAGGCCCATCACCGCGATGTTCGCCGCCGCCGTGATCGCGCTGGGCAGCGTGCCCAGGAACAGGTTCAGTTTGGTATAGGAAACGCTCTGGCTGTTCACGCTGGCCTGGTATCCGGCCCACCGGCCGAAGAACCCGTTCTCCGCCCCGCTGGATTTGATCGTCTCAATCATGGAGATGCCGCTCATCGTGGCGGAAGACAGCTTCGCCGCGTCCCGCTGCTGCACCCGGGTAATGTTCACCCGCTTGGCGCTCACATAGGCGGAAACCAGCAGGTTCAGGATGATCGCCCCGACCCCGATGGCCGCCAGCATGGGGCTGTTATGGATCATCACCGCCAGGTAGCACACCATCATCCCGGCCTGGATGGCCAGCGGCGCAAAGGTCTGCACCAGCGCGCTGGCGATAGAGGCGTTGGTGGCCTGCCGGTCGGCGATGTCGCCGGAGAGCCGCTGGGAGAAAAACTGCATCGGCAGCCGCAGCACCTTCCACAGGTAGGAGCTGCTGCCGTAGGAAGTCATCTTGCCCTGGATGCGCAGGCTGTATACCGCGGAGATCCAGGTCACCGCCACCGATACGGCGATGAATACCAGGAACAGCAGCATGAAGGGCGTCAGCCATTCCGGGTTGGACCCGCTCAGCAGCCGGTCCAGGAACGTGCGGGAGAAGGCGGGGGAGATAATGCCCAGCAGGGAGGAGATCGTTGTGGTCAGCACCACAAAGGCCACCGCCGTGCCGGAACCGCGCAGCCGCTCTTTGGCGTAGGAAAGGACGGATTTGGGCTTTCCGGAGGGGGCGAAGGTCTCCCCGGGCTCAAAGCACAGGCATACGCCCGTGAACTCCCGGTCAAACTCCTCCCATTCCACTTTCACCCGGCCCCGCGCCGGGTCGTTGATGACCGCCCGCTTGCCCTGGAAGCCGCACAGCACCACAAAGTGGTTGAAGCCCCAGTGGATGATGCAGGGGAAGGGCCCGTCCGCCTGCAGGCTCTCCGGCTCCATGCGCCAGGCGCTGGCCTTGAAGCCGTAGTTGCGGGCCGCCAGCAGGATGTTCTTGGCGCTGGCGCCGTCCATGGATACGCCGCAGTCCACCCGGGCCTGCTCCAGGAGGATATATTTGTGATAATAGTGCGCGATCATGGTCAGCGAGGCCGCGCCGCATTCCAGCGCCTCCATCTGCATGACCACCGGGACCTTCGCCACACCTTTCTCGATGGGCTTGGGCACCTCTTTCTTGCCGAACACGTCCTCACCTCCTCAGTTCAGAAGCAGGGAGATCGGATGCAGGGTCTCGACGATGACGCTGCCGGTCCTCACGCCGTTCTCGAAGGCGGCGTCCACCGGCAGGACGAACACCATGTCCTCCGCGCCCAGCCCGCCGATCATGCAGGCCTTGGACAGCGCCTGTCCGCTCACGAACTCGCTGAGGAATCCGCCCATGATATCGCCGTCCTCCGGAATTCGGTAAGCGTAGGTTTTCCCGTCCACCGTCACCGCGTTGCGCTCCTGGATCTGTGCGAGCATTTCAAGCGGCTTTTCGGACACGGCATCCAGGGGCACGAAGCAGAACGTCCCTTCCTCGGTGGTTCCTTCCCCGTCTATGGTAATCGCGCCGGTGACCACCGCCACCTGGCGACTGGTGTCGATCCTGCCCAGGATCCCCCAAAGGATGGCGCCCACCAGCAGCGCGATCACCGCCGCCAGCACCAGCCAGACCCGGGGAGAGGTGACCCGCAAATAATCATTCAGCGCCTCGGGCGAATCAAGGGCTTCCAGGCTTTTTTCCCTGAAAATGCTCTGCCTGCCCTCCTGTTTGGTTTCACTCATCGCTATTCGGCTCCTCTCCGGCTGCCATCCTCCGCGGATGGCGCGTTTTTTCCAGTATAACGTGTTTTTTCCGCCTGTGCAAGAGGAAAATTATCCCTGCAAATCCGCCGCGGCCACGTCCTCCGGGCCCCGCCCGTACTTGTCAAATCCCGGGTTATCGTTTATAATGTACGCATACGACCGGCCCGGCGCCGGATCCGCCGCCGGACGGAGAAAACCTGAGACATCGCCGGACTTCGGAGGGACAAAACCAATGGCCAGTCAGAAGAGCAAGCAGACCGGGAATCTCACCGGCTTCCGGAAAATTCTGGACGCCATCGCCAGGGACCTGTGGATCGTGATCCTGGACATCGTCGCGGTGAACGCGGCGTATCTCCTGATCCTGCTGGTCCGGGCCTATTTCATGCCGGACCGGATCACGTTCAGCCTGGACGGCTACCCCGCCCTGAAGGTGTTCCTCCGGTTCGCGCCGTTCTACACGGTGCTGTGCGTGATCGTCTTCGCCGCGTGCCGCCTCTACAACGGCATGTGGCGCTACGCGGGCATCAACGACATGAACCGGATCATCATCGCGTCGCTGATCACCGCGGTGATCAACCTGGTGGGCATCATGCTGACCAAGGGCGAGGCCAAGATCCCGCGGGGCTATTACGCGGGCCCGCTGCTGCAGTTCGTCTTCATCACCGTGATCCGCTTCGGCTACCGGTTCATCCTGGTGGAGCAGAAAAAGCTGGCCAGCCGGAAGCTCCCGGCCGTCAACGTGATGGTGGTGGGCGCCGGGGAGGCCGCCCGCAAGGCCATCCGCCAGCTGGAGGACAGCGTGTACCAGCCGGCCTGCATCATCGACAGCCACAGCGCTTCCGACGGCAAGGCCATGGACGGCGTGCCGGTGCTGGGGGGAACGGGCCGCCTGGAGCAGGCCGTGGGACAGTACGCCGTCAGCGCGGTCATCCTGGCGGATCCGACCCTGACCGCCGAGGACCGGGAGAGCATCCGCCGCTTCTGCGACGAGAAGGGGCTGGACCTGCAGGATTTCACGGGCATCGTGATGAACCTGTCCGGCCGCCTGCCCCTGACGGCCCTGCTGGAGACGGTATCCGGGCCGGTGTGCATCCGGGCCGGCGGGCAGACCAGCCGTTTTGACAGCGGGATCGACGCCCTGACGGCCTTTAACGACCGCTACACCGTCACCGGCCTCGGCGCGGAGGACGGCTGCGTGCGCATCGACCTGAAAACCGGCAGCGGCGAGGCCTACGCGGGCTATGAGGCCTGGCTGAAGAAGCACGAGGAAGAGACCGGCGAGGAAGTCAGTTATTTCTGATACATTTCTTTCTTAACTTAGGAGTGCTAAGTGCACGAGAAGGGATTTCGAGGCCTGCGGGCCTCGACCGGGGCTTGACCATCGCCCCGGACCTTCGTTTGCATGACCTCACTTGACTTGTGATTCTTATCTGAGAGCAGTATGAGCCGTAAGACAGGAGATCGACGCATATGCCTGCAAGCGCATCGAAGGCCTATCTCGCCAGCCGGGAGGAGTATTGGCAGGACCCCCGCTTCAGCGGGCTCCGGCCCTCCCACAGCCGCATCTGGCTGTCCTCCCCCACCATGCACGGAGATGAGCAGCGCTGGGTGGACGAGGCGATCCAGACCAACTGGGTCTCCACCGTGGGCGCCAACATCGACGAGGTGGAAAAGATCACCGCCCAGAAGATCGGGCGGAAATACGCCGTGGGCCTGAGCTCGGGCACGGCGGCCCTGCACATGGCCATCCGCCTGGCGGGGGAGCGCCTCTACGGCCCCCACCCCGCCCAGGAGGGCACCCTCAGCGGCCACAGGGTGTTCTGTTCCGACTGCACCTTCGACGCCACGGTGAACCCCGTGGCCTACGAGGGCGGCGAGGCGGTGTTCATCGACACGGAGCTGGACTCCTGGAACATGTCCCCCGAAGCCCTGGAGCGGGCCTTTGAGCGCTACCCCGAGGTGAAGCTCATCGTGCTGGTGCACCTGTACGGCACGCCGGCGAAGTGCGACGAGATCCGGGCCATCGCGGACCGGCACGGCGCGCTGATCGTGGAGGACGCCGCGGAGTCCTTCGGCGCCACGTACAGGGGCCTGCAGACCGGCATGTTCGGGGACTACGCCATCATCTCCTTCAACGGCAACAAGATCATCACAGGCTCCTCCGGCGGCATGTTCCTCACCGACAGCCGGGAGGACGCCCACAAGGTCCGCAAATGGTCCACCCAGAGCCGGGAGAACGCCGCCTGGTACCAGCACGAGGAGCTGGGCTACAATTACCGCATGAGCAACATCATCGCGGGCGTGATCCGGGGCCAGCTGCCCTACCTGGAGGACCACATCGCACAGAAGAAGGCCATCTGGGAGCGCTACCGGGAGGGCTTCCGGGGCCTGCCCGTCCGGATGAACCCCGTCCCGGCGGACACCGAGCCCAACTACTGGCTCTCCTGCCTGCTCATCGACGAGGCCGCCATGTGCCGGCAGATCCGGAGCGAGCACGAATCCCTCTACGTCACCGAGCCCGGCAAGTCCTGTCCCATGGAGATCCTGGGGGCGCTGATGGCCTTCAACGCCGAGGGCCGCCCCGTGTGGAAGCCCATGCACATGCAACCCATCTACCGCAACCACCTGTTCATCACCGCCCAGGGCGTGGCCCGGGGGCGTTCCAACGCCTATATCGACGAGGGGCGGGCGGAGGACAACGGCAAGTGGCTCTTCAAGCACGGCCTGTGCCTGCCCAGCGACAACAAGATGTCCCCGGAGCAGGTGGACCTGGTCATCGACATCGTGAAGCGCTGCTTCCGGTAAACAAAAAAGCCCGGCAAGGGCTTTTTCGATGCGGATCATTCCGCGGGAAAGGACGTACAGCGAAAACGCGCCATTGTCCGGTCTCAGGGACGCCGGCGCAGGGGCATCCCGCGGTGCGTCATTCGATGGTCAGGATGTCCGCGAACCCGGTGACGTCGAAGACCTCCCGGACGACATCGTTGACGTTGGTGACCACCATGCCACCCTTGGGGCTCATGGTCTTGTAAGCGGACAGCAGGACCCGCAGGCCGGCGGAAGAGATGTACTCCAGCTGGCTGAAGTCCATGGTCAGGGTCTCGGCGTCGCCCAGGGAGCGCTTCATCTCCGCCTCCAGCTCGGGCGCGGTCATGGTGTCCAGACGGCCCTCCAGGGCGATGGTCAGATCCGATCCGTTCTGTGTCTTGGTGATTTTCATGCCGGGGTTCCTCCTTGTTGTGCTTCGGCATCATTTTATATCCGATATGTCCCGCCTGTCAAGGGTTTGTGTTTCTTCCGCCGCGAATCGCCGTTTTTCGGCTGCCGCGGCTTCCGGAAAACGGCCTTCGGGAACACTTCCCGGCCTCATTGGGGAAGCTGCAGCTTCACCAGGAAGCCCCTGGCGTTCTTCTCGCTCTGGAAGGAGCACACGCCGCCCAGCACCAGGGTGCCGTCCGACAGGTCCTCCGCGGCGCTGTTGAACCAGTTGTCCCCGCTGACACAGGCGGTGTACTGCCAGAGGATCTGCCCGTTCAGGTCGATGCAGACCGCCCAGGCGTTCCGGCCGCCGCCCGTCGCTCCCCGCACGTCGCCGTCCGCGGATTTGGTGTCCCCCACCAGCACGGCCGTGCCGTTCCGCAGGACGCAGGTGCCCCGGAGCTCGTCATCCTTGCTGCCGCCGTAGGTCTTCGACCAGAGGGTCCGCCCCTGGCCGTCGATCCGCAGCACCCAGAAATCCTTCCCTCCGCGGCCCATGGCGGTGGTGTAGCCCGTCACCAGCCAGGTGCCGTCCCCCAGGTCCCGCACGTTGTCGAAGACGTTGACGCCCCGGGTGCCGCAGGTGATGGTGCCGGTCTGGGCCAGGGCGGCGTCCGTGAAGACGATCAGCCCCGAGCCCGCGCCGTCGCCGCCGTCGTTGCCCACGATGATCAGGCCGCCCTCCGGCATGGCCGCCGCGGAGTCCGGGACGTCGTCGCGGGCGCCGCCGTAGTTGTTCATGGCCAGCAGGTCGCCGTTCTCCGTCAGCCTGGCGGCGAAAAAGTCCTGCTTGCCGTTGGTGGTGAGCCGGAAGCCCTTGTTGCAGGACATCCAGCCGGCTCCGGCGATGCTTCCGTCAGCCAGCCGCACCACCATGTCGAAGCCGCTGCTGCCGGTGCCGTTGCCGAAGCTCTTCATCCAGCGGATGCTCAGGTCCGGGTCCAGCCGGCCGATGAGGGCATTGGTGCGCTTGGTGGTGGCGGAGCGCTTGCCGGAGTAAGTCCCGGCGTCCCAGATGCCGTCGAAGTCCTTGTTGTTGGAGCGGGTCACGCCGGAGACGTAGAAGCCGTCCTCAAAGGGCACGATGCAGTGGAAGGAGTCCAGTCCGGTGCCGCCGGCGGTCATGGCGCGCTCCACCGTGCCGTCGGAGGTCACCAGCAGGGCCATGGCGTCGCGCTCATCGTAGCGGGCCTTCAACTCGCCGCCCTTCGAAGAGGTGCGGCCGGAGACCGCCACGCCGCCGCCCTCCGGACGGGAGGCCACCCACATGACCTCGGTGAAGCCGCCCTCCCCCAGCTGGCTCTGCCACACCGGGAACGGCGTTCCGCCGGCGATGCGGAAATCCTTGGGAGCGGCAGGGGTCCATCCGGGGATCAGACCGGCCTGGACATAGACCGCCGTCCGGCCGCTCCCGCCCTCCAGCAGGAGGTAGGCCCACTCCCGGCCCTCCGCGTCGTACTCGGCGTGGATCAGGGTGGCGCCGGTGTCCTCCGGGAGGGTGACGGCCTCCTCGGCGGTCTCCGCGGGCGCGCGGTATGTGACGGTGCCCTTCGGCACGGTGTAAGCCGCCGGATCGTCCCGGATCAGGTCGGGCACGTAACTGCCGGGGGCCGGCGCCACGTCCTTCACCCAGCCCCGGGCCAGCCGGCCCCGGGCGGTGACAAAGGCGATCAGGTACATGCCGGAATCCGGGTCCCGGGCCAGCACCTGCACGGTCTCGTTCTTTTTCAGCTTTTCGCCGGCGGAGGCGCCTTTCTCCGTCCAGGCGGCGGGCGCGGCAGCGGCGTTCAGGGTGCCGGCCGCCGCGAACCGGGAGCCCCGGGTCCGAAGGCCGGTGAAGGGATCGATGGCCCTGTGGTCCAGGGGATTCCAGCTCAGATCGGTGAGGGCGCACTGTCCGTCCGCCACGTCGAGATACACGGCCGCGCCGGGGCTGGCCGTCACGGTCCAGGCGGCGAGGACGGTCTCCTTCGCCTCAAGGCCCGCCATGCTCCGCAGGTCATAACTGGCCTGCCCGATGCCGGTGCCCTGCAGGGTGACGCCGTAGTGGCCGGGCCGGAGCACCAGCACTTTCTGCTCCATCTCCGGTCCCAGGGAGGTGATGCTGCCGAACTCCGCCTGATCCCGGAAGCTGCTCGCGGCGCTGCAGAGGACGTCCGGACTCCCCTCTGCGGCGACGCGGACGTCCAGGGGGCCGTCCACCCGGAGGATATAGCAGGCCTCTGCGGGATCGCCATCCGACGAAAGGCTTCCGGAGGCCCCGCCCCAGGAAGCGGCCATGGCGATGGACATGAAGCCGGTGACCAGCCCGTTGAGCCCCGCCCCGTCCATGGAATCAAAGTCCACCTCAAAATAGCTGGTCTGATAGCCGCAGGCCAGGGCGTCCCGGACGTAATGCCGCTCCGTCTCGCTCAGGTTGCCCACCAGCCCCACGGTGTAGACCAGGCCTCTGGCGGCGGCGGTGTAGCCGGCGGTCCTGGGATGCTCTCCCTCGTTGTAGCGGCCGTCCGTCAGCAGCAGCACCAGGCCCTGGGCCTCCGGCCGCCGGTCCTGCAGCATGGCCGCGGCGTGCTCGAAGCCGTCCGTCTGATTGGTGTTGCCGCCCACGCTCAGGCTGTTGAGAGCGCGGCCGATGGTCTGCCGGTCCGACAGAGCGGTCAGGGGAAGCACGTCCCGGGCGCTGCCGCTGTAGGCCACCAGGCCGACCCTGGAGGAGGGGTTGACCGCCGCCAGCACGTCCACGAACTTCTCCGCCGCCTCGGTGGAGAACGCCAGCAGGTTCTTGCCCGAGCTGGCCGTCGCGTTCATGGAACCGGAGGTGTCGATGACGATCACCACGTCCAGCGGGGTCTCGCCGTCCCGCGCCCGCACGGTCTCCGCGGCGGGCACCATGTTGACCACATAGCCCCCCGCTTCGCCCACGGCGCCGTACACCGCCGTGTCCATGTCCCTCCGGATCACGCCGAGATCCGCCAGCGCCGTGCCGGTCAGCAGCGTCAAAACCAGCAGCAGAGCCGCCGCGCGGACAGGAAACCGGATTTGCACGCAATCGCCTCCTCGCGCCCCGGGTTCGCCCCCGGGAGCATTCTCCGTTGGCACACAGTATAGCAGAAAAGCCGGGTGAAGTCAAAAGCGCTTCGAGCCGTCCGGAATCGTCCGCCGCCGCACGGGGACGGCGTTTTTCCGCTTTCTCCGCGCAGCCGGTCATGATTGTAACAATCGCGGACGGCCGTCGGCGGCGTTTTGCTTGCATCGGCCCGGGATTTCTGGTATAATTGGCGCATAAACAGTCCGAGGGAGGTGACCCGGTTGAGGCGCGCCGCGCTGTTCCTGCTGCTCCTGCTGCTGGCGTTCGGGGCCGCTTTGGCGGAGCCGGCCCGGGTCATGACCCCAGGCGGCCCGGTGAAGCTGCGCAAAAAGCCCTCCCCCAAGGCCAAACTGGTGGTCAGCATCCCCAACCGCAGCGAGGTGGAGGTCACCGAGGCCGGCGAGGAATGGTGCGCCGTCACCTGGAAGAACCACACCGGCTATGTGCAGACGGAATACCTGCTGCTGGCCTCCGATCTCCCCGGCAAGACCGTCTACGGCGACGAAGGCCCGCTGCTGCTCCTGGCGGAAGCGGACCCGGACGCCCCGGTGGCCGCGGTGGTGGGGGCCGCGGAAAGCGTGACCGTCCGCAGGATCGAGGGCGACTGGGCCCTGGCGGAGACCGCCGGCGGCACGGAGGGCTGGCTCCCGCTGTCGGAGGTATCCTTCCAGTCGGAAACCCCCACCGGCGGCATCACCTGGCTGACGGAACCCGGCCGGATCGCGGCGGCCTGCCATATGACCCGGGACCGGCAGGCCGACAGCGAAGTCCTGGCCGACCTGCTGCCCGGGGCCGCCGTCACCGTGACCCGCGTGGAAAAGGACCGCTGCCTGGTGCGGACAGAGGCGGGCTGGGGCTGGGTGCCGGCCGGGGCAGTGTGTCTGGACGGCGTGCCGGACCGGACGGAGGAGGAGACGACCCCCGTCAATGCCGGCGCCGCCGAAAAAGCCGCCGAACGGGCGCTCAGCCGGAAATACGCGAAATTCGGCCGGCAGGAACTCTATTGCCTGGCCGTACTGTGCGAAGAGAAGGACGGGCTGTCCGGCCCCCTCTGGCACTGCGCCTTCTGCAGTGACGACAGCCAATACCGCTACGCCGCCCTGGTGGACGCGCAAAGCGGCGAGGTGCGTTTCACGGCGGACTACACGGCCTTTGCCGCCCCGGCCGCGATCCGGGAGGAGCTGCCCCGGGGCGAGGTGCGCCTGAGCCTCAGCGCGGACCTGCTGGCCGCGGGAGACGTTCTGGACGCCGAGGTCCTCGCCTGGGCGGACACCGCCTGCGCCTGGTCCCTGAGCCTGAACGGGACCACCGTGTTTACCGGCGGGCCCGGGGAGCACTTCTCCTCCTCCTATCGCCCCCGGTCGCCCGGGGAATACGTCCTGACCGTCACCGTCACCGACCCGGAGGGCCTGTCCGCCACCGCCTCCTCCGCCTTCAGCGTGGACCCGGCCCTTAAGCCCAACGACGGCCCGGCCGATCTCTTCAGCCAGAAGGACGGCTGGTGGGCCGACAAGGCCTACGCCGACCGGGACCTTCAGAAGTCCGGCTGCGCCATCTTCACCCTGGCCCACGCCCTCTCCCGCTTGGACATTGAAGGGGAGGAAACCCTGCCCG
Organism: Christensenellales bacterium; assembly: GCA_045226335.1. Lineage (GTDB taxonomy): Bacteria > Bacillota > Clostridia > Christensenellales > Aristaeellaceae > RUG11272. The sequence continues at coordinate 9,976 of JBGVCH010000050.1, forward strand.
CCGCCCTGGCCCGGAAATACCGCGCCTGCCTCACCCCCACCGGCACCAACAACGAGCGGCTGATCCGCACCGCCGGAGGGGACTTCGGCTTCGGCACCCAGGGGGACCTCATCGACAGCAAAAGTCAAATACTCCGCAGACTGCGGAGCGGGGACCTGTTCTCCTTCCAGATCGTCTACGGCCACATCGCCCTGATCGACGGCGCCTCGGAGGACGGCACCATGCTGCATATCGTCGACTCGGCCCCCTCCGCCACCTTTGAGCGCATCAAGGGCGGCCGGCTGTATGTCCGGACCCGCAGCGGCAGCTTCCGGGCGGTGAGCAGCCTGGAGGAGATCCCCGACGCCCGGTGGTATTTCGAGACCGACGCCTACGGCGGGCTGGAATACTGGCTGAAGCTGGACTACGTGGCGCCCCGGGGCGTGCGGCTCATTCACCCGTCGGAAAAGGCCGAAGACTGAAGCCCCCATATCCGTCGTCAGGAGACAAAAAGAAAAAAACGCGGAAGAAAACGCGCCGGATTTCCGTTATGTATGCGGGCATTGCCCGGAAATGGAGGATACATCACCATGCGAAAACTCAGACTTCTTTCCCTGCTTCTGGCCGCCGCCATGCTGGCTGGCGTCATCGGCACCGCCGCGGCGGACGATCAGCTCTCCACGCTGGTGGATTACATCGACTGCCTGCTGACCTTCACCGACAACGTGACCGTGAAGGGCAGCGCGGAGTTCACCCTGGACGGTGAGCGCTTCAAGAACGTCGATGTGACCTACATCCAGGACGGGGAGAATTCCTACTGGGATCTCAAGACCCTGACCCCCAAGGCGGACGGCACCGAGCGCGAGGGCGGCTATACCATCATCGCCAACGGCGAGGACATCTACGTTATGGAAGTCTTCTACCCCGGCTACTTCAAGAGCGGGACCGACGACGCTCAGAGCACCCTGGTGCGGGAGACCTCCCTGCTGAGCCCCATGCTGTCCTTCGTGCGGATCCTGGCGGATGAGGTCAGCCTCCCGATGACGGTCACCAAGAACGGCTCGGACACCGTGTACCGCATCGCCCTGAAGAACGAGGATGTCCCGCTGTGGCTGGACGCCGCCGCCAACGTCGCCGCCCGGTATCTGTCGGGCCGCTTCTTCGGCACAGGGCTGGACACGAGCACCGAGTACATGAAATACAACTCCTGGGAAAGCTACAACACTGTCACCCAGGCCCTGGTGAACACCACGGAGTACATCAACCTCGATGACTTCGACGTGACCTTCGTCATGGATGATCAGCCGGACATCACCGGCATCAGCGGCTACGTCCAGATCACCGCGGCAGACGTCTGGGGCCGTCAGCGGATCGTGAAGGCCACCTTCAATCTGGAGATCGGCGATTACGGCAGCAGCCACGTCGACGCCTTCGACGCGGCGGAATACGGCGTGGTGCCCTTCGTCGAGTACAGAGGGTCGGACTACCGGGAGTGGGAGGACGAATCCGACGAAATCGATCCGGCCTTCATCGACACGGCCTATGCCATCGCGGAAGCCATGGGCTTCTCCCTGAGCGAAGACTCCGAGACCATCGCCTGGCACGGCGAGGGCTATATCATGATCCATCTGTACGACGAGGAGCAGGACCTGCGCTTCGACCTCGTCCACGACCGGACGGCGGCCGCGGCCTGGAACCTCAACAATCCCGTCCTGCTGTGGGACGCGGACGTGGAGCCCATCACCGGCGTCAGCGAAGACGTTCTGGCGGAAGCGCTGCAGGTGCTGAAAGCCTTCACCGAAAAGGCGAACCCCACGGCCGCGGAAGTGGCTGTGGAAGTGAACCCCGTGGGCATGGTCCTGGACGGGGACGGCACCCTGTACCTGTACTTTGAAGACGGCACCCACACCGTGTTCTGGATCCTGAAGGCCGGGCCCGAGTGGACCGTCGAGGGCTTCCGGATGGAGAGCCAGGGCTGAGCCCCCGCTCCCGGAACCGAATCAACACGCACAGAAAGGAATCCCCGCCCATGCTGATCCGGAACGCGTCCCTTCCGCAAGACAACGGCTTTACCCCGGACCTGTGCGTCCGCCTGCGGAAGGGGGCGGTGGCGGCTGTCGGCCCGGCGCTTTCCCCGGAGGAAGGGGAAAGCGTGCTGGACCTGGGCGGGGATTTTCTGCTGCCCGGCTTTGTGGACGTGCACATCCACGGCTTCGGCGGCCATGACACCATGCGGGGCGAGGCGGACGTCCGGGCCATGAGCCGGGACCTGTACGCCCTGGGGGTGGCGGCCTTCTGCCCCACCACCATGAGCGCCTCCGAGGCGGACACCCGCGCCGCCCTGGCGGGGATCCGGGCGGTGATGGACCGGCCCGAGCCCCGGGGCGCCCGGGTGCTGGGGGCCCACATGGAAGCGCCTTTCCTGAGCCCGGCCAGGGCCGGCGCCCAGCGCGCCGCCTTCTTCACGGACCCGGATTGGGCTTTCTTCTGTCGGCTCACCGAAGGGCATCCGGAGACCGTCCGCTGCGTCACCGTCGCCCCGGAGCGCCCCGGCAGCGAGGCTTTCATCCGGGCGGCCACCGCGGCGGGCATTCACATCTCCCTGGGCCACAGCGACGCGGACGCCGGGTGCGTCCACCGGGCCGCCGACGCCGGAGCGGACCGTGTCACCCACCTCTTCAACGCCTCCTCCCCCTTCACCCACCGGGCCCCCGGCCTCCCCGGGGCCGCCCTTGCGGACGACCGGCTGTACTGCGAGATGATCTGCGACGGCGTGCACCTCCACCGGGACACCGTCGTCCTGACCGCCCGGTGCAAGGGGCCGGGGAAGGCCGTGGCCGTCACCGACGCCATGGAGGCCGCCGGCCTGCCCGACGGATTATACGAGCTTGGCGGGCAGCCGGTCACGGTTCGCGGGGACGAGGCGCGGCTGGCCGACGGCACCCTGGCGGGATCCGTGCTGACCATGCCCCGGGCGCTGGAGAACCTGATCCACCGCTTCGGCCTGCCCCCGGCGGCGGCCTGCGCCATGGTCACGTCCACCCCCGCGGCATCCGTCGGCGCCGCCCCCTGCGGCCGGCTCACCCCGGGCAGCCCCGCTCCCCTGACCCGCTGGACGGCGGACTGGCGCTTTGCCGGGATCGTCACGGAGGACACGCATTCTCATGCAGCACGTTGAGAAAAAGAAGAAGAAAAACGGGTCGCGGATGATGCAGACCGGCATTGCGCTGCTGGTGCTGTGCGCAGTGGCCGCGGCGGTTTTTCTGCTGCTCCCGGGCCAGACCCCCGGGGATGAACCGGAAGCGGAAGCGCAAAACGGGTTTGAATTCCACACCGAAGACGATGCTTCGCCGGCCGGCCACTCCGAGACCGAGATCACCGCCTTTTCGGTGGCCCTGGACACCGGGGAGCGATGGTCCGCCCGCCCGGACGCCGACGGCCTGCTGGTCCGCAGCGGCGACGCCTCCTTTTATGCCGACCCGGTCTATGCGCGGCTGCTCCTGCTGAACGTCAACATGCTGGAGAGCCAGACCGTCGTGGCGGAAGACTTCACCGCCCTGGCGGACCGGGCCGCGGAGTTCGGCCTGGACGCACCCCGGGAAACCGTCAGCGTCACCTACACCGACGGCGTGACGCTCACCGCGGTCATCGGCGGCACCGCGGCCGCCGGGGAGACCGCCAGGCATTACATGCTGCTGGAAGGCCGGCCGGAACTCTTTGTGGCGGACGACACGGTCTGGAAGGAGCTGTACATCGAGGCCCACATCCTCCGGCCCACCGACCAGCCCACCGTCCACGCCTCCCGAATCGACCGCGTCACCCTGACGGACGCCGGCGGCACCCGGGCCTGGGCCCTGGACGCCGACATCGCCGACCCGGACGCCGCCGACCGCTGGTCCCTGATCCAGCCCTACCGCTACGCCGCCGACAGCGAGGCCATGGGCGTCCTGAAGAAGAACCTGGAGAACCTGCGCATGGGCACCTGGGTGGCGGAGGCCACGCCGGACGCCCGGACGGCCTACGGTTTCGACGCCCCCAGGGCGGTCATCACCGCCCACATGGCCGCCGGTACGGTCATGGCCACCGGAACCGGCGGCGCGGCGGAGCCCCGGGCCTTCGACGCCGGGACCTTCACCGTCACCCTGGGCGATTCCCGCAACGACATGGTGGACTACGTCCTCTGGGAGGACGCCATCTATACCATGCCCCACTGGATGGTCTCCAGCGTGCTGGACACCGACCCGCTGAACACTCTGACCCGCTACCCCGTCCTCACCAGCCTGTCCAACCTGAAGCACCTGACCGTGGAAACCCCGGAGGGCGTCCAGGTGTGGATCGTGACCCGCACGGAGCGGGTGGCGGAGAACAACGCCCTGGAGACAGATGCCACCGGCCGCGTCATCACGGATGTCACCCTGACCCTGAACGGCGAGCCCGCGGACTGGGACGCCTTCTCCGTCCGGTACAACCGCCTGCTGCAGGTGACGGTGTCCGGCGTGCTCCCCGCCGACTGGGCGGGAGACGACGCGCCTCCCCACACCGTGTACACCTTCGAGACCGAAACCGGCGCGGTCCACGACATCGCCCTGACGGACTACGACGCCTTCGCCGACGCCGTGTGGGTGGACGGCGCGGCGGTCTTCTACATGAAAAAAGGCGCGCTGGCGCTGACGGAGTGATCGCCATGGACGCATGCACCCTTTGCCCGAGAATGTGCCGCGCCCCGCGGGATGAAACCGCCGGCCGCGGCTTTTGCGGTCTGCCCGCCGGCATGCGCATCGCCCGCATCGCCCCGCACCTGTGGGAAGAGCCCCCCATCAGCGGCCGGAGAGGCACCGGCGCGGTGTTCTTCTCCGG
>JBGVCH010000051.1:0-20070 GCA_045226335.1 Christensenellales bacterium
CGGCGAGGATCCGGAGATCCAGGAAAAGGGCCTGGCCATCATTCGCCACATGCGCGAGTTCTGCGACAACAAGTCGCAGCAGATGAAGATGAACTTTACGCTGCTGGCCACGCCGGCGGAGGGCCTGTCCGGCAAATTCATCCGCCAGGATCAGCAGCGCTACGGAAAGCTCCCCGGCATCACCGACCGGGAATACTACACCAACAGCTTCCACATCCCGGTGTGGTTCCCCATCGCGGCCTACGAGAAGATCCGCCTGGAGGCGCCCTACCACGCCCTGTGCAACGCGGGCCACATCAGCTATGTGGAGCTGGACGGCGACACCGCCCGCAACGTGGAGGCCTTTGAGGCCGTGGTCCGCTGGATGCACGACTGCGGCATCGGCTACGGCAGCATCAACCACCCGGTGGACCGGGACCCGGTCTGCGGCTATGTGGGCGTCATCGGCGACACCTGCCCCCGCTGCGGCCGCCACGAGGGCGAGCGGGTCAGCCCTGAGCGCCTGGACGAACTGAAGAAACTCTATCCCGAGATCGCCGCTTTCCGCGGCATCGAGTGACATCACAAGGAGGCAGACCAAATGGATCAGGCTGTTACGGAAACCCTGGAGAAGGAAGAAATCACCACCACCGCTCAGGACGAGAAGCTGGGGGAAGGCGTGGGCTTTGAGCGCATCCGCCGCATCACCGGCTATCTGGTGGGCACCATGGACAAGTGGAACGACGCCAAGCGGGCCGAGGAGCGCGACCGTGTGAAGCACAGCCTCGGAGCGCAATGATCCGCCTGGCGGGCATGACCCGGGACAGCATCGTGGACGGGCCCGGCATCCGGACGACCTTCTATGTCCAGGGCTGCCCCCACCACTGCCCGGGCTGCCACAACCCAGAGACCTGGCCCTTTGAGGGCGGCCGGGAGGTGGAGCCGGAGGAACTGCTGGCCATCGTGCGGAGCAATCCCCTCTGCAAGGGGGTCACCTTCTCCGGCGGTGAGCCCTTCGCCCAGGCGGCGGGGCTGCTGCCCCTGGCGGAGATGCTGAAGGCGGACGGCTACGAGGTGGCGTCCTTCACGGGATACACCTTCGAGCAGCTGCTGAAGGGCACCCCGGATCAGCGGGCGCTGCTGGCGGTCATCGATGTGCTGATCGACGGCCCCTTCCTGCTGGCGGAGCGCAGCCTGGACCTGAACTTCCGGGGCAGCCGCAACCAGCGGGTGCTGAACGTGCCGGCCAGCCTGGCCAAGGGCGAGGCGGTGCCGGAAACCCGCTCCGGATGGCTCGGGGAGTACTGAGAAAACGGCAGGGCAAAGCGCTCTGCCGTTTTTCGGAAGGCGAAGGGCGGAAAGGAGGAAACGGGCGTGAGACCGCGCTTTTTCGCGGCGCTGCTGCTGGCGCTGATGATCCCCCTGTGGGCCTGCGCGGACACCCGCATCATGGTGGCCACGGACCTGCACTACTTTTTGCCTGCCCTGTACGGGGACAGCGAGCTGTTCCTTCAGATGATCCGGCGCGGAGACGGCAAGCTGGTCCAGCGCTCCCCGGAGCTCCTGGAAGCCCTGGTGGCGGAGGCCCTGCATCAGCGGCCGGACGTCGTGATCCTCACCGGCGACCTGACCTATAACGGCGAGCGGCAGAGCCACCTGGAGCTGGCCGCCGCCATGGACCGGCTCTGGGACGAGGGCATCCCCGTGTACGTCCTTCCGGGCAACCACGACATCAACAACCCCGGCGCCGTTGCCTTCAGCGCCTACGCCTACGCCCCCGCGGCCTCCGTGACCCCGGAGGAATTCCGGGCCATCTGGTCGAGGTGCCTGCTCCCGGCGGAGACGGCCCGGGGCATGAGCTATACGGTGCGGCTGGAGGCGGGGGTCTGGCTGGCCATGACGGATGTCTGTGTGTACGAGGACAGCGTCGAGGCGGTGGGCCGGTTTACGGACCTCCACGCCGACTGGCTGACGGACGTGCTGGCGGAAGCCCGGGAGGCCGGTGCCGCGGTCATCGCCGCCACCCATCAAAACCTGCTCCGGCAGACGCCGTTCCGGACGGACGGCTACACCATGGAGAGCGGCGAGCGCATGCGGGCCATCCTTCAGGCGGCCGGGGTCAGGCTGAACCTGTCCGGCCACATCCATATCCAGCACACGGCCCGGGCGGGGGAGCTGACGGACGCGGCCACCGGGGCCTTCAGCGTGTCCCCCCACCGCTGGGGGCTGGTGACGGTGACGGAGGACGGCCGGGTCGGCTATGAGGCCCACACAGTCTGCGCGGAGCATTTGCCGGAGGGCTTCCGGGAGGAGAGCGCCGCCTTCTTCGACCGGACCACATCGGGCAAGCTGTCCGCGCCCATGTCCGGGGCCGGCATCCCCGCTGCGGACTACCAGACCATGCTGGATTATGCCGTCCGGTTCAACGCGGCCTATTTCGCCGGGACCCTGGACCCGGAGGATCCCTTCTGGCGGGAGGACCCGGGCTGCGCCTTGTGGATGGCGTACCGGGACCGGGTCTCCTTCGGAAACTACATGATGCAGTGCCTGGAATGGGAGGAGACGCGCTGACCCGGGACCGGCGCGCAGTCTTGCCAGCGGCCCCGGGACGTGGTATACTGAGGCATGCATCGGCGCGGGCCGGAACTGAGGTGGAAGATGGAGAGGAATTATCGTCTGGCGGATGTGATCATCCGGGTCGAAACGGTCTTTGAGGCGGTTCACCGAATGTGCGCCGGCTATGCGGTCAGCCTTCCGGCGGCGCTTGAGGTGAGGACGGACCGGGACGACATCGCGTATGAGCGCGGCCGGGCTTCGCTTCCGGGGTGCTCCGACGCGTATCTGGAGACCCTGGCGGTGTATCGGAAGATCGCGGAGGCCATGCCGGGCTTCGACGCCTTCCTGTTCCACGGCTCGGCCGTGGCGGTGGACGGGCAGGCGTACGTCTTCGCCGCCGCCAGCGGCACCGGCAAGAGCACCCACGCCCGGCTCTGGCGGGAACTGCTGGGGGAGCGGGTGGTGATGATCAACGACGACAAGCCGCTGGTCCGGGTGTGCGCGGACGGGTCCGCCAGGGTGTACGGCACCCCCTGGGACGGGAAGCATCATCTCAGCGCCAACACGTCGGCGCCGCTGCGGGCCGTCTGCCTGCTGGAGCGGGGCGCGGAGAACGCGATCCGGCCCGTTGACAAAGCCGAGGCCATGCCCATGCTGCTGCGGCAGACCTACCGCCCCGCGGACCCGGACGCCCTGGTCCGGACCCTGGCCCTGCTGGACCGGCTGGACGTCCGCCTGTACCGCCTGCGGTGCAACATGGACCTCAGCGCGGCGGAACTGAGCTATCGCACCATGAGGGAGAAATGACCCATGAAGCTGAAAAAGGAATTTATCGTGCATAACACTGCCGGTGAGAGCCTGCTGGTGCCCACGGGCCGGGCGGACTTTTCGGGGCTGGTCCGGGGAAACAAGACCCTGGGTGTGATCCTGGACCTGCTGAAGAAGGAGACCACCGAGGCGGAGATCGTCGCCGCCATGGCCGCCCGCTTCGACGCGCCGGAGGAAGTCATCGCCCGGGACGTGGGCAAGGCGCTGGCGGAACTGCGCGGCATCGGAGCCATCGATGAGTAAGCCTGTCTCCATCGAGGCATACCTGGAGGAGCACGGGACCCTGACCTACACCAACGTGGGCGTGAGCATGCTGCCGCTGCTGCGCCAGGGCAGGGACCTGCTCACCGTGCGCCGGAAGGGCCCGGAGCGCTGCGCCGTGGGGGATGTGGTGCTGTACCGCGGCGGGCCGGGTCGGTATGTGCTGCACCGGGTGATTCAGGTGCGGCCGGAGGACTACGTGATCCTGGGGGACAACTGCGCCGCCAGGGAGTACGGGATCACGGACCGGGACATCATTGGGGTCATGACGGGTTATGTGCGCGGCGGCCGGGAGCACAGCGTCGAAGACCGGGGATACCGGGTCTACACCTGGATCATGCTGCACACCGCCGGGCCGCGGATCCTGGTAAAGCGGACCAGGAACGCGCTGGCCGGGGCGGTCAAGCGGGTCCTTCGGAGAAAATGACGCGCCCGGGGCATGCCGGACGCGGTTTTCGGAGAGCGGGGTGAGGGAGCGTGACAGAGGGCGAATACCGGACGGCCATCCGGGATGTGGTGGAGCTGGTCCGCTGCGCGGTGAACGGGACCGTTCCGGAGGCGGAGCGGGTGGCGGCCATGGACCTGCCGGCTCTGTTCGCCGCCGCCGAAAAGCACATGCTCACCGCCGCGGCCGGCATGGCGCTGCGGTCGGCGGGAATCCGGGACGAGGCCTTCGTCCAGGCCGTCGCCAAGGCGCAGCGCAAGAACGCCCTGCTGGACGCCGACCGGGCCGCGCTGCTGGAGCGGCTGGAGCAGGCGGGCATCTGGTACATGCCCCTGAAAGGCGCCGTGCTGCAGGACCTGTACCCGGCCTACGGCATGCGGCAGATGTCGGACAACGACATCCTGGTGGACCCGGAGCGGACGAAGGATGTCCGGGCTATCATGAAGGACCTTGGCTTTCAAACGGAACGCTTCGGGCGGAGCAAACATGATATCTACTTCAAGCTGCCGGTCAGTTCTTTTGAGATCCACAAGACCCTGTTTGAGCCGTGGCAGGGGAAAACGGTCTGCCGTTACGACCGGGAAGTGAGGGGTCGTCTGATCGGTGATGAGGGGAACCTCTGTGGCCGGCATTTCTCTCCGGAGGACTTCTACATCTACATCGTCCTGCACGGGTACGTCCACAACCGCTACGGCGGCATCGGGCTCCGGTTTTTCCTGGATGTGTATATGTATCTGAAAGCATACGGGCAGACCATGGATTTCGCCCGCATCGAAGGCGAGACCGAAGACCTTGGGATCGGCGATTTCGAGCGCGGGAGCCGCAGCCTGGCCACGCACCTGTTCGGCGGGGAACCCCTGACCGGGGAGGAAGAGAAGATGCTGCTGTACGTGATCGAGTCCGGAACGTACGGCACAGCCGGCCATCGGGTGGATCAGGGCGTCCGGGAGTTGGGAGGTGGAGCGAAGGGAAAGCTTCGCTATCTCCGGAGCCGGCTCTTCCCGCCGATGGAGCAGATCAAAACGTGGTATCCGTTGATGTACAAATCGAAGGTCCTGCTGCCGCTGGTGCCGGTCCGCAGGCTGGGGAGGGCGGTCTTCCTCCGCTGGCCGGCTACCCGGGGTGAGCTCCGTGCACTGCTCAAAAAAGCGCCCCCGGCCCGGCAAGGTGAGGGCGAAGGGCAGGCAGATCGGCAGGCCCGGGAGATCAACCCTTGAATTTGGGATAGCCCAGGGCTTTGTTTACAGCCAGATTGCTGCTGCCAAAAAACGGCACCAAATCGAAATCTTCAGGCACACAGCGCATGCAGACCTTGGCAACATCGGGAAGTACATCCTTATAACTCGTCAGGTAAACCCTTCCGCAGACCCGGCATTTGACCTCAAAGCGTTCGGGGTTCTGCAGCATGGCGTTCATTGACCTTGCGTCGTTGGCTTCCTTTCTCTTTTTCCTGCAGTTCAGGCATCTTGAGGGCTTGCCTGTGATTCCTTTTGAGGCAAAAAACTTCTGTTCTTCCGCCGTGTAGACGAATTCCTGTCCGCAATCCTTGCAAAGGAGAACGATATCCTTCAAATCGATCAACTCCTCCGTCTTAACGCTCATCCGCATCCGGGAGCTTTCCTTGACCACGGCTGAATCAAAATCGGCAACAGTCACGCGAAAACGCCATCCGTCCCATTGTGGCCGGACGGAAGGATTGGCCGTTCCGCGGCAATCGGGCCGGAACCGGTGCGAACCGGGAACGGCATCTGACCGTCCCGTCAGCCCTCAAAGACCTCCGGATGCGATTCCGCGAAGGCCGAGAGGGCTTTTTTCAGCGCCATCCTGTCCGTGACGGTAAAGGGATCCGGGGGCAGCGGGCTGTCCTCCTCCAGGGCGTCGATGGCGGCAGCGTCCAGCTGGTTGGCGGAGAGGAAGGCTTCATACATCGCGGCCATGTCCGGGAGCCCCAGGGTCCGCAGGCTCGGCGGGACGCTGAGGGCGTAGGCGCTGCCGGCGTGGGCCAGGAAGGTGCCGAGGCTGCCGTCCTCCAGTTCCAGACAGAGGACCGCTCCCACGGCCAGGGCGCTCATGGCCGGCGGGCACTGGGCAAAATCCTCGTCGTTGGGATCGGCGGGCAGGCACAGGCAGGCCTGCAGGCAGCTCTCCCAGGTGCGGAAGGGCGGCTTTTCCGCGGGCCCGGTTTCGATCGTCGGCTTGGAGACGCCATAGGCCTTGAACACCTGTTCGCTGATCTGGGTCTCGTCGAAGGGCTTGCCGTTCTTGTCCACCATCCCCAGGGCTTTGAAGAGATCTTCCATGCTCATGCTCCTGCACCTCCCGCTTCTTTCTGATCCCAGTGTAGCATCAGCCGGAGGGTGTGTCAAGCCGGGGGACGGAGATACGGCGGAAGAACATAACAATTTTGTATACAGGCTTGACAGACGCGCAAAACATCTGTAAAATACTGCTGACCGGCTGTGGAAGGACCCCTGCCGGGGTCGCCTGGCTGTTTTCATAGACATTCTGTCAGACTCCGTGCGCGATCCGTCGCGCCTGTCATCGGCGGCTGTATTCGTCCGCCGCCTGTGAAAAATGCAGAAGAAGCGCCCGTGTATGCCCGGGGGCGCCTCTTCAGCCGCCTTCCGGAGGCTTCCGGAGCGGTGCCGTTTTTGTTGACACAGTCCGCCCGTGCCTTCGCGTGGGCGTGTCCTTGCAAAGCAGCCTGCAGCCGTGCGGATCTTCCGACACGGTTTTTGCCGGTTCACTGAATTGAGATCAAGAATATACAGAAAAGGAGGAGATTCATGACATGATGTCAACGGTCTTGGGTATTGTATTGATCATCGTGGCGCTGGCCCTGGGCGGTCTTGTGGGATATGCCTACCGCAAGCAGATGGTGGAAAAGAAGATCGGCCGGACCGAGGAACTGGCGTCGCGGCTCTATGACGATGCCGTCCGGAAAGCGGACGAATACAAGAAGGAAAAGATCCTGGAAGCCAAGGAAGAGATCCTGAAGGAAAAGGCCGAGAACGACCGGGAGAAGGCGGAAAACGACAAAGAGATGCGGGAGCGCCGCGCGGAAGTGCAGCGCAGCGAGCGCCGCCTGATCCAGCGGGAGGAGAGCCTGGACAAGAAGTCCGACAACCTGGAAGCCCGGGAGGAGACTCTCAACAAGCGGGAGGAGGGCCTGACGGAGCGGACGAAGGAGATCGACAAGATCGAGGCCGACGCCAAGGCGCTTTATGACCGGCAGCAGGGCGAACTGGAGCGCATCGCCTCCATGAGCCAGGACGAGGCCAAGCAGATCATCATCGATCGGGTGCAGAAGGAAGCCTTCCGCGACGCCGCGGCCTCTGTCCGGGACATCGAGACCAGGGCCAAGGAGGAGGGCGAGAAGAAGGCCCGGAACATCATCGCCCTGGCCATCCAGCGCTGCGCCGCGGACCACGTGGCGGAGAGCACCGTGTCCGTCATCAACCTGCCCAACGAGGACATGAAGGGCCGCATCATCGGCCGCGAAGGGCGGAACATCCGCGCCCTGGAGACCGCCACGGGCGTGGAGCTCATCATCGACGACACCCCGGAGGCCGTGATCGTCTCCGCCTTCGACCCGGTGCGGCGTGAGATCGCCCGCCTGGCGGTGGAGCACCTGATCATGGACGGCCGCATCCACCCCGCCCGCATCGAGGAGATGGTGGAGAAGGCCAAGAAGGAAGTGGACCAGCAGATCCGGGAGGCCGGCGACAACGCGGTGTTCGAGACCGGCATGAACGGCATCCACCACGAGCTGGTGAAGCTCCTGGGCCGCCTGAAGTACCGCACCTCCTACGGCCAGAACGTACTGAAGCACTCCATCGAGGTCAGCCATCTGGCGGGCCTGATGGCGGCGGAGCTGGGCGCGGACGTCCAGCTGGCCAAGCGCGCCGGCCTGCTGCATGACATCGGCAAGGCCGTGGACCACGAGGCGGAGGGCACCCACGTGACCCTGGGCGCCGAGCTGGCCCGGAAGTACCACGAGAGCCCCGACGTGATCCACGCCATCCTGGCTCACCACAACGATGTGGAGCCCCAGACGGTGGAGGCCGTGCTGGTGCAGGCGGCGGACGCCATCTCGGCGGCCCGGCCCGGTGCCCGGCGCGAGTCCATCGAGAACTACATCAAGCGCCTGGAGAAGCTGGAAGCCATCGCCAACGACTTCGACGGCGTGGAGAAGAGCTACGCCATCCAGTCCGGCCGCGAGATCCGGATCATGGTCAAGCCCGACGATGTCACCGACGAGGGCACCCGCGTCCTGGCCCGGGAGATCGCCAAGCGCATCGAGAAGGAAATGGAATACCCCGGACAGATCCGGGTCAACGTCATCCGGGAGACCCGGGCGACGGAGTACGCCAAGTGATCAGCAGAAGCCGCCATCCCCGCGAGGAAGGCGGCTCCTGCTGTTCTCGGGAAAGACGGCTATGGAGGTGCCTCAAATGAAAAACGCCATCAGGAGGATGCTGCTTATGCTGCTTGCCGCTGCGCTTTGCCTGCCCGCCGCTTTGGCGGAGATCCGGCCGGAGGACGCCGTTGCGTCGCTGCCGGCGGAACCCGTGACGGAGACCCCGGTGAAAGCCCTGAAGCCCGCCTACGCGGGCAACCCCATCTCGGCGGAGATCTTCTGTGCCGATCCCACCGCGGTGGAGTACGAGGGCCGGCTGTACGTGTACGCCACCAACGACCACCAGCAGTACATCGCCAAGGGCGCCGATGCGGAGAACACCTACGAGAAGATCAAGTCCTTCGTCATCTTCTCCACGGACGACATGGTGAACTGGACCTATCACGGGACCATCGACACCGCGGCTGTCGCGCCGTGGGTCTGGGCCTCCTGGGCGCCCTCCGTCACATCCCGGGTGGAGGAGGACGGGCTGACCCACTTCTACCTGTACTTCTCCAACAGCGGCGCCGGCGTGGGCGTGCTGACGGCTACCGATCCCCTGGGCCCCTGGACGGATCCCCTGGGCCATGCCCTGATCTCCGCCCAGACCCCCGGCCTCACCAACTGCCCACAGCCCTTCGATCCCGGCGTGGTCATCGACGATGAGGGCACCGGCTGGCTGTCCTTCGGCGGCGGCGTGGCCCCCGGCGGCACCGACGCCATGCCCGGCACGGCCCGCATCGTCCGCCTTGGGAAGGACATGATCTCCCTGGACAGCGAGATCGCGGAGATCCCGGCCCCCTATTTCTTCGAGGCCAGCGAGCTGAACGTCATCAACGGGACCTTTGTCTATACCTACTGCAGCAACTGGACCCAGCGGAATGAGGACCCGAAGATCCCGGTGGCGGGCATGGTGTACATGACCACGAAGACGCCCCTGGATCCCGCCAGCTGGGCCTTCCGGGGCGAATACTTCCGGAACCCGGGCCGCGCCGGCTTTGAGTACTCCAACAACCACACCCACCTGCACAAGTATCAGGGCAAGTGGTACATGATCTACCACACCATGTCCCTGAAGGGTGCCATGGGGATCAGGGGCGGCTATCGCAGCGTCTGCGTCAACGAGATCCAGGTGGACGAGGAGACCGTCACCATCACCCCCATGGGGGGCACGTCCCGGGGCGTCACCGTGCCGCTGAAGGACGTGGACCCCTTCGTCACCCAGCCGGCCGCCAGCCGCGCCGCCAGCGCGGGCCTCAGCTGGAACGCGCCGGGGTATGCCCTGAACATGGAGACCGGCGCCTGGATCCGCGTGGCCCGGGCGGACTTCACCGGGGAGGGCGCCGAGGGCACCTTCTTCGCGGAGGCCAAGGGCACGGGCACCATTGAGGTGCGGCTGGACAGCGTCACCGGCGAGGTGCTCGCCAGGGTGGCCTTCGACAGCCGCGACGCATACGTCACCGTGTCGGCGCCCGCCAGCCTGCCCACGGACGGCCCCCACGACCTGTACTTCGTCCTGTCGGGGCGGTATATCTGGTTCGCGGCCTGGTCATTCGCGCGCTGAGCGCCGGCCCACCACCGGAAGAGCGGAGGCTGAACCCATGAAAGACACATTCCTGATCATCGACGGCAACAGTCTGCTGCACCGGGCATACCACGCCCTGCCGCTGATGAACAACGCCGAGGGCGTCTACACCAACGCCGTCCACGGCTTTATCATGATGATGCTGAAGGCGGTGCGGGAGGAGCAGGCAGCCTATCTGGCGGTCTGCTTTGACGAGCACGGCCCCACCTTCCGCCACACCGCCTACCCGGATTACAAGGCGGGCCGGCATCCCATCCCCCCGGAGCTGGTGCAGCAGTTCGGCACGATCCGGCAGCTGCTGGACGACATGGGGGTACGCCGCTACGGCCTGGTGGGCTGGGAGGCGGACGACCTGCTGGGCACCCTGTCCCGGCTGGGGACGGACGCCGGCGTGGCGCCGCTGCTGCTGACCGGTGACCGGGACGCCTTGCAGCTGGTGGGCCACGGGGCGGAACTGCTCTTCACCCGCAAGGGCCTCAGCGAGACGGTCCGCTTCACCCCCGCGAGGGTCTACGAGGAGTACGGCTTCACCCCGGAGCAGGTCACGGACTGGAAGGGCCTGGCCGGAGACAGCAGTGACAACATTCCGGGCATCCCCGGCATCGGCGACAAGACCGCCGTGAAGCTCCTGCAGCAGTACGGGACCCTTGAGGGGGTCCTGGCCCACGCCGGCGAGGTGAAGGGCAAGCTGGGGGAGAAGCTGGCGGCCGGCGCGGATCAGGCCCGGATGTGCAAGGACCTGGCCACCATCCGTCGGGACGCCCCGGTGGACTGGCACCTGGCGGACTGCGCGGTGCCGGACTTCCGCAAAGCCGTGCCCGCCCTGGAGAAGCTGCAGCTGAACCAGGTGATCCGCCGCATCACCGGCGAGAGCCCGGCCCAGGCCCGGGAGGAGCAGTCTGCCCCCAGCGCGGACACCGCCTTTGGCGAGGCCGCGCAGCTGACGGACGCCGACGCCCTGAAGCGCTGGCTGGCCGCGCTGCCGGAGGACGCCCGGCCCATCGCCGTCCACGTCACCGACACCGCGGTGAGCTGTGCCGCCCGGAACGGCGCCTGGGCCGTGGTGACCCTGGGGGGCGACCTGCTGAACCCCGGGGCGGACCCGGATCAGGTGCTGCGGACCCTGGGGGAGGACCTGGCCGCCCATCCCGGCACGGTGCATGACGGCAAACGCCTGCTGCGCAGCCTCAGCCGCTGCGGCGCGCCGCTGCCGGAGCGCTTCGCCTGGGACACCATGCTGGGAGCCTACCTCATCAACCCCCAGGAGAAATCCTACGCCTTCGCCAGCCTGCGGGGCGCGCTCCCGGACGACGCCCGGGGGCTGCTGAACCTCGCGGACCGGCAGCGGGCCCAGGTCGAAGAGGAGGGCATGCTGCCCCTGATGCGGGACATCGAGCTGCCCCTGCTTCACGTGCTCTTCCGCATGGAGCAGGCGGGCTTCTCCGTGGACCGGGACTTCCTCCGGGCGCTGGGGGACCGCTACACCGCGGAGATCGAACGGCTGAAGAGCGAGATCTACGCCGCCTGCGGGTGCGGGGCCTTCAACCTCAACAGCCCCCAGCAGCTGGGCCACGTGCTGTTCGAGGAGCTGAAGCTGCCCCACGGCAAGAAGACCACCCGGGGCTACTCCACCTCCGCGGAAGTGCTGGAGGACCTGCGGGGCATCGCGCCGGAGGTCATCGTGCCCCTGCTGCGGTACCGGCAGCTGGTGAAGCTCAACGGCACCTACATCGAGGGCATGCTGCCCCTGGTGGACGGGGAAGGGCGGATCCACAGCTATTTCGACCAGGTGGCCACCGCCACCGGCCGGATCTCCTCCTCCGAACCCAACCTGCAGAACATCCCCGTCCGCACGGCGGAGGGGCGGGAGATCCGGGAGGCCTTCCTGCCCAGGCCCGGCTGGGTGCTGGTGGACGCGGACTACAGCCAGATCGAGCTCCGGCTCATGGCGCACTTCTCCGGCGACACCGCCATGGTGGAGGCTTTCACCCACGGCCAGGACGTCCACGCCCGGACGGCTTCGGAGATCTTCGACGTGCCCCTGGCGGAGGTCACCCCCGCCCTGCGCAGCCGGGCCAAGGCGGTGAACTTCGGCCTGATCTACGGCATCTCCGGCTTCGGCCTGGCCCGGAACACCGGCGTCAGCCAGCGGGAGGCCCAGGAGTTCATCCGCCGCTACTTCGAGAAATACCCCGGAGTGCGCCGCTTCATGGATGAGGCCGTGGCCCAGGGGCAGGAGAAGGGCTGGGCCGTCACCCTGATGGGCCGGCGCCGCAGCCTGCCGGAGCTGCAGAGCAAGCAGCCCGCGGTGCGGGAGTTCGGCAAGCGCGCCGCCATGAATACCCCGGTGCAGGGCACGGCCGCGGACATCATCAAGGCCGCCATGGTGAAGGTGGATGAGCGTCTGCGGGCGGAGGGCCTGCGGAGCCGGCTGATCCTGCAGGTCCACGACGAGTTGATCCTGGAGTGCCCGCCGGAGGAGACAGAGCGCGCCGCGGCCCTGCTGAAGGAGAGTATGGAGGGGGTCATCCGCCTGAAGGTGCCCCTGGAGGCGGAGGTCCACACCGGGAAAAACTGGGCGGAGGCCAAGTGAGGCCGGCGAATTGTTTCAAATCTCTAACACTTTTCCGTGGGCCCTGTTTCCGGCAGGATTCCGCCGCCGGGGCATCGAAAACCCTCTTGTCCCCGTGGGGACGCGAAGGTCGTGAAAGGAAGAGAGAACATGCTTGAGTTCAAGTTTGACACGCAGCTCCTCATCGAGGGGCATGACCTGAATGAGGACACCATCAGCGACTACATCACCGAGCACTTCAAGGGCGACTGCCTGCTGTGCATCGGCGACGAGGACCTGATCAAGATCCATTTCCACACCAACGAGCCCTGGCTGGTACTGGCCTACGCCGCCACCCTGGGGGAGATCTACGACATCGTGGTGGAGAACATGGAGCGCCAGGAGCAGGGCCTGAAGGGCTGAGGCTCACGGAAAAAGCGCACGGAGCGTTTCCCGGGAGGAAGCACTCCGTGCGCTTTGTTTTTGGGGATTGGCGGGGGTGCCCCTCTGTCGCTGCGGGGACATCTCCCCAGCAAGCTGGGGAGAAGGGTTTGCGGCGCAGGCGAAGCCGTCGCCGTAGGGGCGCCGCTTGCCGTGCCCGTACCTACCCATGCAGCCTCAACGCTCGCGTGAAGCAGTCGCCCCTCTGTCGCTGCGGCGACATCTCCCCAGCAAGCTGGGGAGAAGGGTTTGCGGAGGCGGAGAGTGCCGACGGCCAGAGCGGGTCTGTCCGCGCTGCAAGGAGCCCTCTCAGGCGCTGCGGCGCCAGCTCCCCCAGAGGGGGAGCAAGGGCCTGTGCGTCCGATGTCAGACAGTGCAGCCGCAATATCATGTTATTGGCCCACATCCCTGCCTCTCCCTCCGGGAGAGGTGCCGCCTATGGCGGCGGAGGGGGCTTTCACTGCGCCGGAGATCACCGGGATGTCCCTTCGCGCTGTCCCCGGGATCAGGCAAACCCTCGTCTCCTTCCTCCCCGGCTTGCCGGGGAGGGGGACCGCCGCAGCGGTGGTGGGGCACCCACGGGGCTCCGCAGCGGTGGCGGGACTTCCCAATTCCGAATTGCGACCGCCTCACTCCTGCGGCAGGAAGTCCTCCGGCTTCTCGTCCTCCCGGAGGGCCCGGGCGATGACCAGCAGGCGGCCGTTGTCGTCGTGGTAGGAGCAGGTGGACAGGGTCAGGTACTGGTCGGTGACGCCGAAGTCCACGCCGGGGTCGTAATAGCGGGCGCGGCGGATCCGGGCGAGCCACTCCTCGAAGGCCTCGTCGTCGGCGAACTCCGTGACATAGCGGAAGCTGCCGGGGCCGTTGTTGGCCAGCTGCACGGCCCGCAGGCAGGCCACCACCACGTACTGCCGCTGGGTGGTGAGGGTGTCGAACTGCACCAGCGGGTGCTCCTGCCACCAGGACAGCTTCTCGTACTTGTCCAGGGTGCCGAACATGGCGCCGGACTGCATTTTGTGGCCGTAGATGATCAGGTTGGGGCTGGGCTCGAAAGGCTCACAGGCGGCATCCAGGATCAGGGTGCCGTTTTTGTTTTCGTTGCCGTTGAAGTCCCGGTAGAGGTAATAGCTGTTGTCCCAGATGGTCTGGACCACGGGGTGATCCACGTCCAGGCCCGGGATGATGAGCCAGCCGATGAAGTCGGGGTTGCGCTGGTAGATGGCCTTGTACTGGGGGAGGATCATGGCCTCCAGCTCCTCGTCGGTGAGGAAGTGGAGCGCCTCGACGCTCTCCTCGCTGGGCCGGGGCTTGCCGCCGGGGAGATCGTCGGACAGGCCGTCGGCCTCGGTCCAGGCGTCCTCCACAGGAGCTTCGTCCGGGTCGTCGACCGCTGGGTCTTCCTCGGGTTCCGGGTCGGGGGCGGGCTCCTCGTCGGGGCCGGGGACGTAACTGCCCTCCTCCGGGATGGCGTCCAGGATGAGCTCCTCCTCCTCAGTGGGGCTGTCGGGCCTGCCCTCCATGGGGGAGGCGGCCTCCACCCGGCGAACGGCGGACGAGCCGCCCTCCTTCAGCTCCCGGAGCTCATTCGTGAGGGCTTCGTTTTCGTTGTATTGCCGGCAGTAGTCGATGAAATACCACGCGCTGGCGCCGAGACAGGCGACGCCGACGACGACCAGCACGATTGTCAGGATGGTTTTACGCATGATGTCCTCCGTCGATGGGGGTGCCTCATTCACCGCCCGTGATGCTTTCCCGTGTCATGGATGCCGAATGGAAGCGAAGGGATTTCGCGGCCTGCGGGCCGCGACCAGGGCTTTCCGATCGCCCTGGACCTTCGGGTGCATACTGTTGCTTGATTTGTAATTCTCACAGAGCTGAGGGTCACGCCACCGCGAGCCCTTCTCCCCGGCTTGCCGGGGAGATGTCGCCGCAGCGACAGAGGGGCAGCCGCTCGAGCTTTACCGCATCAAGGAGCCGAATGGAAGCGAGGAACGCTGCGGTTCACAAACAGTTTCCCCTGAATGTTCGGGACCCCGGCGAATGGCCGAGGTCCCGGATGGATCATGGGGTGATGGGGGCTCAGCCGCGCTTGCGCTTGCGGTTGATGAACACCGCGGCCGCCAGCGAGAGCACGCCCACGCCGGCCAGGATGAAGGGCCAGGCCGGGAAGACGTCGCCGGTGGTGAGACCGGTGCCCTTGGTGTGGCGGTTGGTGACGGTGAAGCCGGTCTCCATGTCGCCCTTCACCTTGAAGCTGTAGGCCATGACCTTGACCTCGGTCACTTTGTACTGGATGGGATTCAGGTTGCGGTCGTACTTGGGCACGTTCTCGAAGGTGCCCTTCCAGCCCATCTCCTTGGTGAGGATCAGCTTGTCGCCGGTGCGGCGGTTGTTGCTGTCCAGCAGCTCGATGGTGACGGCATCGGGCCGCACACCGTCATAGTCGCCGGAGTCGTTCCACTTCTTGGTGACGTTGATGCTGACGGTTTCGATCTGATGGGTGTTGATGATGACGAAGCCCTCGGAAGCGCTGCCCTCGGAGGAGACTTCATAGCCTTCCACGCTCACTTCGGAGATGGAGTAGTCGATCAGCTGGCCCTCGTTCTTGTACTTGGGCATCTTCTTGAAGGTGTAGGTCCATTGGTTGCCGCGGCCGGACATGGTGGTGCTGCCCACTTCCTCGCCGTCCGCGAAGAGAGTCACGTCGATGCTGGCGGGCCGCACCTGCTCGCGGTTGCTGTCATCCTCCCAGATCTTGGTGATGACGATGTTGATCTCCTCCGGCGTGTGGGTGTTCCGCAGGACGGTGTGGGTCGAATCCGGATAGGAGCGGGTGTAGCCGGAGGGGGTCGTCTCGTAGAGGTGGTAGATGTATTTCTCGCCGGTGGGGCTGGTGGCCTCCAGGTCAGTCCAGGTGTAGGTCCAGCCGGTGTCCGCCGTCATGGTGGCGTCGGTGTTTTTGGCCTTGAAGAGCCGGCTGTCGGAAGTTGTGCTCCGGGCCAGGTAGACCGAGACGCTGGTGGGCCGGATGCCGTCCTGGTTGTCGCCGTCGGTCCAGATGATGGTGCCGGTGAAGTCCACCTTGGGCACCTCGTGGGTGTTGGTGATGGTGAAGCCGTTCTCGACGTCGCCCTCCACGCTGCCCTCATACTTCGACACGGGGATCTCTTCCACCTTGTACTCGATGCTCCCGTCCTCGTCGGCCAGGGGCAGATCCTCGAAGGTGTGGGTCCATTTGTCCTTTTCGGTGATCTTGACCCGTTCCGCTTCCTCGCCGTTGGCCAGGAGCTTCACCTGGATGGAGCCCGGGCGCAGGCCGTGGTAGTCGTCCTGGTCCTCCCACTGCTTGGTCACGGTCACGGAGACCGTCGGGATGGGCTCGTGCTCGATGAGGATGGTGCCGTCGCTGGTCTGCCTGGCCGATGTGATGACGCTGCCGTCGTCATCGATGGAGAAGGTCACTTCCTGGGCCTTCATGTGGTTCGCCGGGGGATCGGTCTCTGTGATGATATACGGCGTTTTGATGAGCAGACCCTCGATGGTATGCGGCTCGCCGTCGGAGACCCATGTGGTGGCTCCCCTGCTGTCTTTGATCGTGACGGACAGGGACGCGCCGGAGAGGCTGCTGCCGTCCGTGTCTACTGCGTCGATGCTGACTTTCGTTATTGTGAATTCGATCAGCAGGTTGCCGTCTTCGTCAACGTTGCCGTTGTAGTCGACCGTGCCGTCCGCATTGACAGTGAATGTGGGTGTTTCCCCGACCGGGATATAGCAATTCGTCAAAGGGGTAGCGACCAGTTCGTACGTTGTTCCGACCTTCAGGTCCTGGAGCGTTTTGGCCTTCGTACCGGTTTCCCAGGTGTCCACCTTTTCTTTTTTATCGCCTTCATCCTCGTATAAGTCAACGATCACGCCTTCAATCGGCTCGCCGTCGTCGGCATCCACCACAAGAACGCTGACCTGGAGATACGTGTCCTTCATCAAGATGACGGTGGTGCCGTCCTGGTCGGTGGTGGTTTCGGCGTCGGTATCAACGCTGCCGTCACTCTTGATGGAGAATTTGATATCAGAGGCCTTGGTGTAGCCCGCCGGCCAAGATCTTTCGTGCAGGGTGTAATCCTTGCCGACAATCAGGCCTTCAACGTAGTGCGGATCTCCGCCGGATGTCCAGGAATCTATGAGGATTTCTTCGCCGTTGGACTTGAGTATGAGCTCGAGCCTCGCATCATCAACGGGTTCACCGCTGTCGGCATCCACCTTCAGGAAGCCGACGCGGGTCTTTTCGTTCTTCAGCAGCAGCGTATCGTTGCCGACGACGGTGCCGGTGCTGGTGATTGTTTTGTCCGCGTGGATCGTGAATTTGACATCGGCGACGGGAAGATAGCCATCCGGCGGTGTGATTTCCTTCAGGGTGTACTCCTTGCCAACAAGCAGCGATGTGATTGTATGAAAACCGTCGTAGGAGATCCACTCTTCCACCGATTCGCCGTCCGAATCGACGATCCGGAGCGTTGCGCCTCCCAGCGCCGCGCCGTCGGCATCCGTCTCCTTGATATTTACGTACGTCGGATCGCATGGCACATACAGGACATAGTTGCCGTCGCTGTCAGGGAGGGCAAAGCCTCTGTAGTTCGAGATAACCCCGTCACTCTTCACAGTGAAATCAAGGTCGTCGTACTTGAAGAAGTAGCCGTCGGGAGGCGCTGTCAAAGTGACGCGATACATAAAGTCTGCCTGCAGGTTTTTGGTGAGGTGAGCTTCGGTCGTGGATGTCCATGTATCCACCACGTGTTCCTCATCGTCTTCCTCGTAGTAGACCTTGACGGACGCGCCTGCGAGTCCCTTTTCATCTCCCGCTCCATGTACCACAAGGATGCGTGCTTCGACTCCTTGTTCTAGGTAGTTTTTCAACACCAGGACGCCGTCATCGTTCGCTATGGCAGAATCGACCTTGCCGTCCGAACCGACGGTGAAGGTGACGCTCTCGGCCTTGGCATAGCCCAACGGCGCCTGGATTTCCATCAGGGTGTACTCCACCCCGGCGACCAGTCCCGAAACGACGTGCTCCGCGTCGCCGGATACCCAATTGTCCACGATCTTTTCGTCTCCGTCCTCTTCACAGAAGACCCTGAGTGACGCGCCGCCCAACGCTTCGTCATCGCCGTCCACCTTGAGAACGCGGACGCTCTTCCTGTTGTCCTGAAACTTGATCAGAATGTTTCCGTCCGAGTCGATATCGCCATCGTAACTGATTCCGTTTGATGAAAAAACGGAAAGCGTTGTGTAACCGTCCGCTGGGCTTGTGACAACACAGCCCGCAGGTGTATCCCCGATGATCAGAAGGTATTCCGTATTGGCGTTGATGCCGGAGACTTGTTCCGGGCTACTTGATGAGGTCCACGTGTGAACAGAGGAACCATTCAGCGAAAGAGACAACGACACGCCCGGGAGGGCGTTCCCGTTTTGATCCACCACCTTGAAGGAGACGGAGTAGACACCGGCGGCCGCGGCCGCCGCGGTGACGACAGCTCCGGTCACCGCCTCTTCGCTCGCAGGAGCCTCTTCGTCTGCCTCCTCGCTCTCGGGAGCCGCTTCCGCGGAAGGCGCGGCCTGCTCGGGCTCAGCGGCCTCTACGGTCTCGGCGGGCGCCGCGGGCTCAGCGGCCTCCACGGTTTCGGCGGGGGTCACGGGCGCGGCGGGCTCCACGGCGGGGGCCTCGACCGAAGCCGGGGCCTCGGGCTCGGCGGCCGCTTCCTCAGAGGCGGGAACCGCCACAGCCGCGGGGGCGGGCTTCGCCTCCACGGTTTCGGCCGGGGCTACGGTCTCGGGCGCCCCGGCGGGGGTCTCGTCCACGGCCGGGGTTTCGTCCGCGGCAGGGGTCTCCGCGGCCGGCGCGGCCTTGGGGAACAGCACCGCGTTGCGGACGAAGTAGGCGGTCATGTCGTAGAAGCTGCGGCCCCTGTGGTCCACCACCGCCAGGGCGGCGCTCTCCGCCTCGAAGACCTCCGTCTCCGCCTCGGTGAGGTACACAAAGCTGTCCGGCTCCACATAGCCGAACCAGGGCTCGTCATCCGCGTAGAAGCTGATGTAAAGCCGGCGCACGCCCTCGGTGCGGGTGGCCTTCACCACCGCGCCGTCGTCCAGCGTGCCCTTCACATCCGAGGAGGTCTCCGTGGTGAAGACGCTCACCGGCCGGACGTCCTCGCCCTCGCCCAGCACCACCTTCGCGTAACCGCGGTACGTGGCGGGCTTGGCGGCGTCGTTCTCCGCCGGTTCCGGCTGCTGCGGAGCGTCGGGATCCGTCGCCGGAACGTCGGGATCCACTGCCGGAACGTCGGGATCCGCCGCCGGCGTGTCGGGATCCGTTGCCGGAACGTCGGGATCCGCTGCCGGAGCGTCGGGATCCGCTGCCGGAGCGTCGGGGTCCGCTGCCGGAGCGTCGGGGTCCGCTGCCGGGGCTTCGGGCTCCGCGGCGGGAGCTTCGGGCTCCGCGGCGGGCTCCACCTGGGGCGCGGGGGCCTCATAGCTGCCCTCCGCCACCGCGCTGAAACCACCCACACCGCACAGCATGGCCATGACCATCAGCCAGGCGCAAAGGCGGCGCTGCCAGTTCAACCGGGTATTCCTGCCTGCTCTTCTGCCGGTTTCACGCATATGCTTGACCTCCGATGTATACGATCTTCCAGTAACTGCCGCGCATCTGTCGGCATACCACAACAATTATATAACAAGAGACGGCATCCTGCAAGCTTTTTTGACGTTTTGGTGCGAAAAATCACCAAATGTGCAAAAACAGGCGGTCGGCCGGCTCCGCGGCCCGGATTCCTTTTTCCGCGGAGGCCGCAAAAAGGCGTTGTGCATTTGCGGCTTTTGTTGTATAATGGTCCGCGAGAGATCGCGCGGCAGCAGAGGGAGGCGAGGGCATGAACTGTCCGTACTGCGGTTTTGAGCTGCTGGAAGGCGCCACCTTCTGTACCCGCTGCGGCGCGGTCATGCCGGACCAGACGGGGAGCGCCTCATACGGC
>JBGVCH010000052.1:0-5004 GCA_045226335.1 Christensenellales bacterium
ATCCGGCTTGGCCTATATTCGGCCTGCCACGGATTACCCACAGTCAGGAAGATTTTGACAAGATGGTGAAACTGCATGACAGCCCGGCAAACACCCTGTGCCTTTGCACCGGCTCCCTGGGCAGCAACCCGGACAACGACATTCCCGCCATCATCCGCCACTTCGGCGAAATGAACCGCATCGGCGCCATGCACGTGCGGAACGTGAAATACCTGGGCCACCATCATTTCCGCGAGGCCGCGCACCTGAGCTGCACCGGCGACCTGGATCTGTTTGAAATTATGAAGGCCATTTACGACACCTGCCCCGACACCTACATCCGCCCCGATCACGGCCGCATGATCTGGGACGAACAGGGCCGCCCCGGCTACGGCCTCTACGACCGGGCCCTGGGCGCAACGTACCTCAACGGCATCTGGGAAGCCCTCTGCCGGACGCGGGGCATGAAGTGAGAGGAGCACACCATGAAAGTCTGTCTTGAAAGCCTGAAAGACCGGGCCGGCTGGGTAGCCCTGGGCGTCACCCTGCCGGAGTTTGACGTGGCGGCCATGCGGGAAGCCACCGGGCAGGCCCCCGTCTGGATCCACTTCGGCGCGGGGAACATCTTCCGCGCCTTCGTCGCCGTCCTGCAGCAGCGCCTGCTGAACGCCGGAAAGGCCGACCGGGGCGTCATCGCCGCGGACACCTTTGACGCGGACAACATCCGCATGATCTACGGCGGCTACGACAACCTCACCATGTCCGTCACCCTGAAGGCGGACGGCACCACCGGCCGTGAAATCGTCGCCTCTGTTTCGGAGGCGCTGATCGCCCAGGAGAAGGAGAAAAAAGACTGGCAGCGGCTGAAGGAGATCTTCCGCAGCCCCACCCTGCAAATCGTCTCCTTCACCATCACGGAGAAGGGCTACGCCCTCCGGGGCCTGGACGGCGCCTTGACCCCCGCCGCCGAGGCGGACATGGCCGCCGGCCCCGCCGCCCCGAAGCACGCCATGGGCGTCACCGCCGCCATGCTGTACGAGCGCTGGCTCCACGGCGCGGCCCCCATCGCGGTGGTCAGCATGGACAACTGCTCCCACAACGGGGAAAAGCTGAAGGCCGCGGTGACGGAGATCGCGGAGGCCTGGGCCGCGAAGGGTCTGGTCGATCCGGGGTTCACCGCCTGGCTGGAGGACGAGGAGAAGGTCTCCTTCCCCTGGAGCATGATCGACAAGATCACCCCGCGGCCGGCGAAGTCCGTGGAGGATCAGCTGACGGCGGACGGCATCGAGGGCATGCGGCCGCTGGTCACGCCCCGGGGCACCTATCTGGCGCCTTTCGTCAACGCGGAGCGCCCCGAGTACCTGGTGGTGGAGGACCGCTTCCCCAACGGGCGTCCGCCACTGGAGGAGGCCGGGGTGTATTTCTGCGACCGGGAGACCGTCAACCGGGCCGAGCGCATGAAGGTCACCACCTGCCTGAATCCCCTGCACACGGCCCTGGCAGTGTACGGCTGCCTGCTGGACTATCATCTCATCGCCGACGAGATGAAGGATCCCGAGCTCACGGCCCTGGTGCGCCGCATCGGCTATGACGAGGGCCTGCCGGTGGTGACCGATCCCGGCATCCTCTCCCCCAAAGCCTTTATCGACGAGGTCATCGGCGAGCGGCTGCCCAACGTGTTCATGCCGGACACCCCCCAGCGCATCGCCACCGACACCTCCCAGAAAGTGCCCATCCGCTTCGGCGAAACCCTGAAGCGCTACGCGGAGGAGCCGGACCGGGATCCCGCGTCCCTCACCGGCATCCCCCTGGCCCTGGCGGGCTGGCTGCGGTATCTGCTGGGTGTGGACGACGAGGGCAAGCCCATGCCGGTGTCCGACGACCCCATGCTCCCCACCCTGCAGGCCCAGCTGGCGGGGATTTCCCTCGGAGACCCAGACTCCGTGGGCGACAAGCTGGCGCCCATCCTGAGCAATCCCGTGCTCTTCGGCGTTTCCCTGGCGGAGATCGGCCTGGCGGACAAGGTCACCGGTCTGCTGAAGGAGGAGTTGCGGGGCACCGGCGCCGTGCGGCGGACCCTGCGGAAGTACCTGTCGGCGCCCCATCCGCTGAAGATCGCCATCGACGGCCCCGTGGGCGCGGGCAAGTCCACCATCTCCGACGCGGTGGCCTCCGCCCTGGGCATCATGCACCTGGACACCGGCGCCATGTATCGCGCCGTGGGCCTCACCTGCCTGCAGCGGGGCGTCCCCGTCGAGGACGAGAAAGCCGTCACGGCCCTGTGCGAGGCGCTCATCGTCACCGTGGAGCACACCGGGGCCGGGCAGCGGACCCTCGCCGACGGCGCCGACGTGTCAGGTCTGATCCGGACGGAAGCCGTGGGGCTGGCCGCCTCCAGGGTCGCCACCTATCCCGGCGTCCGCGCCGCCATGGTCCGGGCTCAGCGGTCCATCGCCGCCCGGACCGCCATGCTGGTGGACGGCCGGGACATCGGCACCGTGGTGCTGCCGGACGCCGACGTGAAGATCTTCCTCACCGCCTCCGCCGAGGAGCGGGCCCGCCGCCGCTGGCTGGAGAACGAGAAGAAGGGCGATCACAAGTCCTTTGAGGAGGTCCTGGCGGATCTGCTGAAGCGCGACGATCAGGACACGCACCGGAAGACCGATCCCCTGCGCAAGGCAAAGGACGCCGTGGTGGTGGACACCACGCACCTGGATTTCGACGAGAGCGTGGCGGCCATCCTGCGGGTGGTTCGGGAGGCGACGGCATGACGGAACAGCAGCAAACGCAAAAACAGAAGCGCACCTTTTGGTACACCGTCGCGCGGGTGGCGGCGTTCATCCTCTTTCACACCATCTGCCCCGTCTGCTATCACCGCAAGGAGATCCTGCGGGGCTTGAAGGGTCCCTGCATCCTGATCTCCAATCACAACTCCTTCATCGACCCCCTGGTCATGGCCTATCCCGTCCGGGACTATGAAGTGAAGTTCGTGGGCAAGAAAGAGCTGGCGAGTTCTAAATTCACCGCCTGGCTGTTCCGGAAGCTGCACATGATCGTGGTGGACCGGCACAACAGCGACATGGAGGCCATGCGCACCTTCATGAAGACCCTGAAGGCCGGCGAGATCCTGGCCCTGTTCCCGGAGGGGACCCGGCACCACAAGGGCGTCATGGAGGAGCTGGAGAGCGGCGTTGGTCTCGTCGCCCTGCGGTCCAACGTGCCGGTGTACCCGGTGTACATCGACCGGCGGGTCCTGCCCTTCCGTGTCACGCACGCTTATGTGGGCGACCCCATCCCCTACGACGACATCCGGGCGGACGGCGTCAACTCCGAAACCAGCGCCCGCTTCATGGCCCGCATCACGGAGACTTATCGGAAGATGATGGCGGACGCCCAAAAGAAAAAGAACGGCTGAACCCGGCCGTCCCCGCAAAAACGGCTGTGAAGCTCACCCACCCGCGGTGCATGCTCCACAGCCGTTTCCTTTTATTCTCCCCGTCAGGCCTTCCGCTGCGGACAGCGCGCTTTCAGGAAGGCGATGACCCTGGGAATGTCCTCCGCCGGGATCATGGATTTGTAGATCGTGATGCCGCTTCTGCGCCTGCGATACAGGACAATGACCTGACTTGTGACAAGGATCCTGCGCCTGACGTCCGCAAAAGCCAGCGTGTATTTGCCGCTGTGATTCGCGTCGTCTTCCTCCGATTCGACCCGGTCCTCATACAGTCGGACCGTGATGTCCGCCCCGGAAGAGATTTCCGCGAAACGGCTCTTCGCACGCTGAGGAAAAACCAGGATACAGCAAACCGCATAGAAGGCATAAAGGACAGCGAGGAACACCAGCGTCGGCCCATACTCAGTGAAAGCGTCCCAGAAGAACGGGATATGAGCACTGACGGATGAACACAGCAGGGTCAAGATCACGGCAACAAGCACGACTGCACCGGTAATCAGCACCCGCCTCAGATAGACGGAGCGCATCGCCCGGGCATACTTCCTGCCATCCACCACACCCCGGTATTGAAAGACCGGCTGTTCTTCCCCGGTCATCCGCTGTTCAACAGTCCCATCCATCTCATTCATGTCCGCCGCATCCTCACTCGATCTCCGCCATCAGCTCGATGTTCAGCGCCCGGGCGCCTTCCACGGCCTGGCGGCTGAAGGTGCTGTTGGTCACCACTGCGGCCTTGGAGCAGCCGCAGCGGTCTTTCTCCTCGTCCGCCTGCTGCACGGTGCGGTAGCTGACGATGCCGTCGCTGAGGACGCACAGCACCGCCACCTTCGTGCCCCGGGACGCCCGGCAGGTGAGCAGCACGCCGTCCCCGGCCGCCCGGCCCACGGTGACGACGTCCGCGAAGCCGCGCTTTCCCAGCCACGCGGCGATATAATCCCCGTAGGCCACGGGGTTGCGGCGGCGGCGCTTCCGGTTCATGAGGCGGCTGACCACCGCCAGGGTCACCACCAGCGCGGTCACCCCGCCCACCGCCACGGCCAGGATCACCCAGTGCTCCTTCACATACCCCAGCAGATCGGCCTTTGTCGCCGCCTCGGCGCTTTCCCCGGCGGTCCGCTCCGGCGCGGGCGACGGCTCCTCTGCGTCGAGGTCGATCTCCTCCACCACCGGCGCCGGGGTGGCCCGGACCGTGGGCTGCGCCTGGGGGATCACGATCACCGGCCCTGCCGTGGCCGCGGGAGCCGCCGGGCCCGGCGTGGCCGCGACCTGCTGATCCGGCGGCGAGGTCGGCGTGTAGGAGCTGATGCTCACCACACCGTTGGAACCGACCGCAGCGCCAAAAGCCGGCACGGCGGCCAGCAGGATCGCGAAGAGCAGGGCAGGGATCAGAAACCGACGCTTCATGGCTTCCTCCGGTGAAATGATTCGTCCGGGACTATCGTACCAAATCAGACGTGGGATGTCAATCGCCCCGAAGGCCCGGACCAGGGCTTACGCATGAACAGAACAGTGATAGCAACCGCCGCAACGACCTCATCCGGCCTGCGCAAGCAAGCAAAGCTGTCATGTAA
>JBGVCH010000053.1:0-22870 GCA_045226335.1 Christensenellales bacterium
TGTGATCCCGAGGGCGAGTATTACCCGCTGGTCAATATGTTCCACGGTCAGGTGATCCGGATCTCACCGACCAGCGATTCCTACATCAATCCGATGGACATCAACCTGAACTACTCGGATGATGAGAATCCGCTGTCCCTGAAGTCCGACTTCATTCTCTCCCTGTGCGAGCTGATCGTCGGCGGCCGTGACGGCCTGCAGCCCATTGAGAAGACCATCATCGACCGTGCCGTGCACATCATCTATCAGCCGTACCTAGCCAATCCCTGCCCGGAGAACGTGCCGATCCTGGAGGATCTGTACAACGCGCTGCGGCAGCAGGAGGAAAAGGAAGCGCAGTCCCTGGCGACGGCGCTGGAAATCTACGTCACCGGTTCACTCAACGTGTTTAATCACCGGACAAACGTGGACGTACAGAACCGGCTGGTCTGCTACGACATCAAGGAGCTGGGCAAGCAGCTGAAAAAGCTCGGCATGCTGATCGTGCAGGATCAGGTCTGGGGCCGTGTGACCGCGAACCGTGCGGAGGGAAAGTCCACCCGGTACTACATGGACGAGTTCCATCTCCTGCTGAAGGAAGAGCAGACAGCCGCCTACAGCGTGGAGATCTGGAAGCGGTTCCGCAAATGGGGCGGGATTCCCACCGGCATCACCCAGAACGTGAAGGATCTGCTGGCCAGTCAGGAGATCGAGAACATCTTCGAGAACAGCGACTACATCTACATGCTCAACCAGGCTGCCGGCGACCGGGAGATCCTTGCGAGAAAGCTGGGCATCTCCCCGCATCAGCTGTCGTATGTGACCCAGAGCGGCGAGGGTGAAGGCCTGCTGTTCTATGGCAATGTGATTCTCCCGTTCCAGGATCGGTTCCCGAAGAATACCCGGCTCTACAGCATCATGACCACCAAGCCCACCGAGGTGCACGCGCCCACAAGCTGAGGAGGATTCCATGACAGTATTTCTGATCTGCATGCTTCCCGTGTCCGCGTTCTTTGGCTTTATGGTGTGCGCCATCTGCGTCGCGGCCGCGGACGCGGACCGTCGGTACGATCAGTGCTTCGATGAATGGCAGCGGGAACAGAAAGAGGGTGACGCCTGATGGATGAGCATCACAACCGGGGCTCTCCCCGGCTTCAGTTCTCCAGGGAGGAGCTCGAAAACGACGCCCTGTCGCGTCCGATCGCAAGAGCGGAAAAGGCGGCAGACAGGTATGACGCCGCACGGAAAAAGCTGAGGAAGCACTACCGCCTGAAGCTGTCCCGGGAAGAAACCGCGGCAGCGCCTGAGACGGCATCTTCCACAGAGGCCGCGCCTGATCTGGCACCCGAAGCGGTATCTGAGACCGTATCCGAAGCGGCATCTGACGTCCGCACGGATCCCCAGGCACCGGGCGTTCAGAATACCCGGCAGCGGCCTGATGCCCGAAGGAAGGCCGGCCAGAAGGACCAGGGCACTCCGGGAAAGGCCGCCGGCAAAGGCAAACCGGCAGCTGGGTCTTCTGCCAGAGGCACTGCCAGCAAAACGCCCGGAGCGGCCGGTCCGGAAAAGAAGAAGACCATCCGGCTGAAATTCGAGGAGACCGCTGGTAAGAAGCCCTCCACGCTGACACACTCCGTCGAGAGAACCATCCGGAGCGCCGGAGACCAGCTGCACCGTCAGGCCGTTCAGTCCAATGAGGATGACAACGTCGCGGTTGAGGCTGTTCTGAAAGCGGACGAGGTCAGGGAAACTGCCCTGCAGGCCGGCGAGCACGCCTATCACGCCCGTCAGGTCCGGCATGTCCGGCAGGCGGAAAAGGCAGGACGGAAGCTGGACAAGGCCAACGTCGATTTCCTGCAGGCCAAGTACCAGCAGGAGCATCCGCAGTTCACCAGCAACCCGTTGTCCCGCTGGCAGCAGAAACGCGCGATTCGGAAGGAATACGCCGCGGCAAAGCGTGGAAAAGGGGCCGCTCAGAAGACTGCGAAGGCAGCCGACAAGGCGGTCGAGAAGACCGGCGAAGCGGCAGGCAAAGTGGCGGCGGCGGTGGGCAGGCATCCAACCGTTTGGGTCATCCTTGCCCTGGTCGCCATGCTCCTGTTCCTGATCACTGGCCTGCAGTCCTGTACTCCGCTGGTGCAGTCGGTGCTGGAATCCGTTGTGATCGGCACCTATCCGGCGGAGGAAGCGGACGTCAGGGCCGCTGAACGCGTCTATCTGGAGAGGGAGAAAGCGCTGAAGGATGAGATGGATCATTACCAGCGCTATCACCCCGGCTATGACGAATACCATGTGGACGCGGACGAGATCTGGCATGATCCCTATGTGCTGATCGCCATTATCTCCGCGTACTACGACGGTGAGGAATGGGACATTGACTCCGCCATGCCGGTTATCAACAAGTACTTTGCCCTGCAGTACGAGGTCACGGAGACCATCCAGACCCGTTCCTGGACGGACAGCGAAGGGAATCTGCAGACGAAAACCATCTGCAATGTGACGCTGAAGAACAAGGATCTGTCCCACCTGCCGGTGGTCAGCATGAGCCACCACATGCTGGGCATGTACGCCCTGTACATGGGCACCCATGGCAACATGGAAGGCATCTTCCGGGGCGGTCACGCGACCCCGCTGAAGGATCCCATGCTGTACGACATCCCGCAGGCGACCCTGGACGCGGATCCAACCTTCGCACGGCTCATGGAGGAAGCCAACAAGTATGTGGGCTATCCCTATGTGTGGGGCGGTTCTGACCCGGAGACCAGCTTCGACTGTTCCGGGTTCGTCAGCTACGTCTTCACCAACAGCGGCGTGTATAACACGGGCCGCCTGGGGGCCAAGGGCCTGCGCAGCCTGTGCCGGAACGTGTCACCGGAGAACGCGCGTCCCGGCGATATTGTGTTCTTCGAGGGCACCATGGGCGATGACGTGGCCGGCGTGACGCACTGCGGCATCTATGTGGGCAACAACATGATGATCCACTGCGGCAGCCCTATCGGCTACGCCAACCTGAACGATTCCTACTGGCGCAAACACTTTCATTCCTTCGGGCGGGTCCCGAACTGAGAAAAACGGCAGGGCCTGACACACGGGCTCTGCCTCATTTGCGGCTGCCAGGCAGCCGGAAGGAGAAGAAGAATATGATTCAGAGAAAGAATAATTCCGATCTGCTCACCGCGAGGCAGGTACTCGCTCTGCTGCTCGCGATGATCCTGATGTCTGCCCTGGTGCCCGGAATGAGCGGTCATGCCGAGGAAGCCGATGAAGACGACTGGGGCGACGCGTTTGTCATCCTGGACGATCCTGAATTCTTCATGTTTCAGGACGAGGATGAGATCCCGGTGATCACCTCCGTGGGCAAGACCAACGTCAAGGTTCACGGCGTGAAGTCCAGGGGCACCCTTGTGAAATACACCATTCCCGAGCAGCTGCTGGCCGCTGACCCGGACTTCCTCGCGCTCATGATCGAGGCGGAAAAGTACATCGGCTACCCCTATGTGTACGGCGCGGGCAATCCGGACACCGGGTTCGACTGCTCCGGGTTCGTCTGCTGGGTGTTCAATCATTCCGGTGTTTACAAGACGAAGCGCCTCGGCGCGACCGGCCTGTACGCTGTATGCCAGGATATCCCCGCGGAGGAAGCGCGCCCCGGCGATCTGGTGTTCTTTGAGAAGACCATGGGCAATGAGAAGGGCATCACCCATGTGGGCATCTATGTGGGCAACGGCATGATGATCCACGCCGGCGATCCGGTGGGCTTCGCGGACCTGAAGAACGGCCAGTGGGCGAAGAAGATCTACGCCTATGGCCGCTTGCCCATCGACTGAGGTGAACAGCATGAGTGAAATCAAAAAGAAGAGATACCCGTCTGACCGCCTGAGGCTGCACGCTTTGCTGGAAAAGAAGGAGCAGGAGCTGCTGGAGCTTCAGGGCGAGGTTCAGGAGCTGCGCGAACGGGTCAGGCATGCGGACTTCTCGGCGATCAACGCCACGGCTGCCCTGTATCACATAACCCCGGAACAGTTCGAGGAGATCATGCGGGCCATGCGGGGCGAGCACGGTCAGATCGTGCCGCCCCTGCCCATGACGGTCCCGGAGGAAACCGCGGACCCTGTTCCGGACGAAACCCCAGAGATTCCTGATGAGGAGGAAGATTCCATTGACGATGAGAATGCGTAAGGGCAGGCCGCCATTCCTGCTCCTGATTCTGCTGCTGGCTGCTGCCATTCTGGTGACCGTCTTCTATACGGCCCGGGCGGAAGGTACTTCTCCCTACCGGATTGTCATCACGGCACCCGGCGGCTGGACAGACAGTCAGGGGGCGGTGATCAGGGTCACGCTGACTGACCGGGACAGCATCGGCTGGCAGAAGATCGAGTACCGCATGAACCAGGGAAACTGGACCGACTGCGAGGATCTGTTCGATGAGAACCGGGCGGAGATCACGGTACGTGAAAACGGCACCTTCACTCTCCGCGTGACCGATCCCGGCGGCCAGACCTTTGAAGAAACCGCCGAGGTCACGACCATTGACCGGACGCCGCCTGTCGTGAGCGCCGCGATCAACGGCACCACCCTGCATATTGACATGCGGGACGATCTCTCCGGGATTGCCGGCGTGCAGGTGAACAGCCTGCTGTTTACCACCATCACGGGCGGGACCCTGGACGTGGAGCTGGATCAGGAGATGAACCAGTTCGAGAGGCTGGCCGTGAGAGCCTTCGACTATGCCGGCAATTTCTCAGAACCGGTGAGCATGACGAATCCGCATTATGAGAAGCCGGCAGACCCCACGCCGGAACCTACGGCGACGCCCAAGGCCACGAAAAAGCCGGCCCCGACACAGGAGACGGACGATCCGAAGGTTACGCCCGCACCTGTGACCGTTCTGCAGCCGGACCCGACCGCGGCGGCGGAAACCGAAAGGCATGGCCTGGGCAGCTCCCTGATCTATGTGACGGACGAGGATGTGCCCGTTGTCACCGCCGCCCCGACCGCAGCACCCACGCCGGAACCGATCGTTGAGAAGGAATACATTACGATCGGACCGGGCATGCCCTACCTGGCGGATGGCAATTCCCACACGCTGGACGTACTCTACAGCGCCGCGACCAACAAGCAGTTCATCACCCTGCAGACCAAGAGCGGGAATACCTTCTATCTGGTGATCGACTATGACAAGCCCATCGATGAGGAAGCGGAGATGTATGAGACCCATTTCCTGAACCTCGTGGATGAGCGGGATCTGCTGGCCCTCATGAGCGATGAGGAGAAAGAGGAGGTCCCGACCCCGACGCCGGAAATCATCTATGTGACGCCGGAGCCGACTTCCGTGCCCGTACCAACCGCGGTGCCCGTGGAAACGGAAAAGGATCAGGGGCCGGATCAGATGACGGCAATCCTGGCGCTGGCGGCCATTGTGCTGCTGGGCATCGGCGGCGCTTTCCTGTTCTTCCGGAACAAGGGCAAGGGCGGCGGCCGGTCGGCGGATACGGACTTCGATCTGGATGAAGACGAGGCCGAGGAGAGCGGCGAAAGCACCGAGTAACCATTACGCCCTGCGGGTCATGGAATCCGCGGGGCATTTCATTTGGACAAAGCTCCGCAAAAAGCAGTGATTTGCGGAGGTTCATCAGACAGGAGGAAGACAGTGGAACTGATCATTGCGGAAAAACCCAGCGTGGGCAAAACGATTGCCGCCGTTTTGGGGGCGAAAGAAGCCGCGGACGGCTATATGCAGGGCCGTGGCATGATTGTGACCTGGTGTGTGGGACACCTGGTGGAACTGGCCATGCCGGAGGATTACAAGGCGGAGTACGCGCACTGGCGCTATCAGGATCTTCCGATCATCCCGGAAAAATGGAAATACAACGTCTCCAAAGAAAGCGCGAAGCAGTTCGGCATTGTGTCCTCCCTGATGAAGGACGACCGCGTGGACGGCATCATCTGCGCCACGGACGCAGGGCGCGAGGGCGAACTCATCTTCCGCCTGGTCTATCAGGCGGCGGGATGCAGGAAGCCCGTGAGGAGGCTCTGGATCTCCTCGATGGAGGAGAGCGCGATCCGGGAGGGCTTTCACAGCATGAAGAGCATGTCGGCCTACGACAATCTGTACCAGGCGGCTCTCTGCCGGGCGCAGGCTGACTGGCTGATCGGCATGAACGCCACCCGGCTGTATTCCCTGCTGTACGGCACCACCCTGCACATCGGGCGCGTCATGACGCCCACCCTGGTCATGCTGACCGAGCGGGAAAGCAGCATCGAGCACTTCAGGCCGGAAACCTTCTATACCGTCAAGCTCGATCTGGGCGAAGGGCATGCGGCAAGCTCGGATCGGATCCGGGACCTGAGCCAGGCACGCACCCTGATGGAAGCCTGCAATCAGTCAAGCGCCGTGGTGAAGCGCGTGGAGCGCAGGCGGAAAACAGAGAATCCGCCGATGCTCTATGACCTCACCACCCTGCAGCGGGACGCAAACAAGGTCTTCGGGTTTACCGCCCAGCAGACCCTGGACTACGCGCAGTCGCTCTATGAGAAACGGCTCCTGACCTATCCCCGCACGGACAGCCGTTATCTGACGCACAACACGGAGCCGGGCCTTCAGGAGCTGGCGTCCCGGGTGAACGGCACGCTGCCCTTTACAAGCGGCAGTGAGATCACGGTGGATACCGGGCGTGTGATCAACGACAAAAAGGTATCGGACCATCACGCCATCATCCCCACGGAGACCATGCCCAGTCAGGCCGCGAGCACCGGTCTGCCCGACAGTGTGGCGGATCTTCTGAACCTGGTCTGCGTGCGGCTGCTCTGCGCGCTGAGTCAGCCCTGCGTGCAGGAGGAAACCACCGTTACCGTGGCGTGCGCCGGCGCTGAGTTCCGGATGAAAAGCAGGAAGACGCTCCAGCCGGGCTGGCAGCGGATCTGGCAGGCCTTTCGGGAGAGCATCCGCAACCGTGTTCCCCGTGACAGGGATTCGGATGAAGACGTGAAGGACACCGAGCTGCCGGACTGGCAGGAGGGGGATGAGCTCCCGCTTCCCCGGGCGGAGCTGACGGAGGGAAAAACCACCCCGCCTGCCCATCATACCGAGGATACGATCCTTCACGCCATGGAGACCGCCGGCGTGGATGACATGCCGGAGGACGCGGAGCACAAGGGCATCGGTACACCCGCTACCCGGGCCGCGATCCTGGAAAAGCTTCTGGAGACGAAGCTGGTGGAGCGCACCGGCGACCGGCGCAGACGGGTGCTGATTCCGACATCCAAGGGAAAGGCCCTGGCCGCTGTCCTCCCCGAAAAGCTCTGCTCCGCGCGCCTGACAGCCGACTGGGAACAGCGCCTGAAGCGCATCGAAAAGGGCGAAGAGAAAGCCGCGGACTTCATGCGGGACATCCGTGCCTGGGTGCAGGAGCTGACAAAGGACACGACCCGCGCGGAGAACGCGGACGCGCTGTTCACGCCCATGCGGCAGAAGATCTGCGCCTGCCCCAGATGCGGCGCAGCGATCACGGACCGCTCCAAGGGCTTTATGTGCGAGAACCGTGTCTGCGGGTTTGTGATCTGGAAAACCGGCGGCATCCTGAAAGGCGTGGAGCATCCGCTGACGGCCAGCGAAATGAAAGCGCTGGTGGAGAATGGTTCCGTCATCAAAAAGGGGCTTGTCTCCGCCAAGTCCCACATCAAGTATGACGCGACGCTGCACCTGGACTACAAAGAGAACGGGAAGCCGTTTCTCCGTCCGACTTTTAACTGAGGAGGCCAATCTATGATGAAAAAACTTCTGTCGCTGCTTCTGATCTGCATGCTTCTGTGTCCTGCCGCGTTGGCCGATACCGTGATCACCATGGACACTTCCAAGGTACCCGCCATTCCGGAGGGCACTCTCAGCGCCGAGGTGATTTCCTTCACGGGGAATCAGACCTACGCCGTCTATTCCGCGCCGGATAAGAAGAGCATCCGCGGGGCCAAGGGCCGCGCTCGTGTGAGCACCAACGGCTGGATTCAGGTCTTCGGCGCGGAGGGCGACTGGATCCTGGTGCAGTACGACATCAACAAGGGTGAACGCAACCGGATCGGCTATATCTACAAAAATGCGCTGCCCAGGGATGTGGACGTGCCGGAGCTGACATTCACCCGTGCCGCGGCGGTCACCAATTACGACGTGGAAGTCACGGATGACCCGCTGGTCAGCAAAGCCCGTCTGGCGAAACTGCCGGAGAACACCAGGGTGACCTGCTTGGGCACCATGGGGGCATGGACCTACATCGAAGCGGAAGAGAAAGGCGTTCTGTTCCGGGGCTTTGTCCCCACGGAATGCCTCTCCGGCACCGTCACCACGCTCCGGGAAGCCCGTCAGGCCGTTGTGGGCAGCTGGAAGCTCTATGTAGGCAGCGCCATGGACGCCAGCCGGATCGTTTTCTGCGAGGACGGCACCATGACCGGCGTGTCGAAGCTGACAAGCGGCCGCGAGGTACAGTGGTCCGGCACCTGGTCGATTGACTACTACGACAACGCCCGCAGCCGCTACTGGAATGACTGCGAGTTTGAACTGACCCTTGCCCGCGGCGATTCTGTGGAACTCTATGGTCTGCGCATCTGCCGTCAGAGCGTTCAGGACGGGCAGTACAAGTACGCGCTGGTGCTTTCGGACGGTGGAAAGACCAGCGGCATGGTGTTTGAGTAACACGTATCCGGCAGGGTGGATTGCCCTGCTTTTGTTTTACGGAGGTGAACAAATTGAGTGAACTGATCATGAATGGCCTGGACGATAAGGCAACAGCGCCGGTGGGCGTGCTTCCCAATGAAGAAGACTTCTTTAAGAGGCAGGATTCCTGTTTTGCCATCTACCAGCTGAAGGATGGCAGTGAGTACCACATGCTTCGCTTTGCCAGCATGGGAGAGCTGATCATGGAGGCGCATATCCTGCAAATAAACATTTACCAAGTTCTGGAAGCCTCGGGCGACATGATTTTTCAGGACAAGGCAGCGGCTGAAAAGTACCTGCAGGATGAAGGCTTCACCGTGGTTCCCAATGCCGATCCGGAATTCATTACGGTCAGAAACGCGCAGCTGCAGGAAGCAACGATCTATCTGACATACGGCGACAACTGCTGCATGCTGGAAGGCTGTGATACCAGAGCGGTTGATCCTGGCGTCAGGCACGAGCACTACGATCTGGTCTATACCGGTTCGCTGCCAGAAGCCGATACGACCGAGTTTCTTCCGATCCTGGAAGGCCTGTTCGAGCGGTTCAATCTCCACCCGCCCGAGGACTTCCCTGGGCACAGACTGAGTGTCAGCGATGTGGTCGTGCTTCGGCAGCAGGATACGTTCCGCAGCTTCTACACGGACAGTCTCGGGTTCCGGGACCTCCCGGGCTTCCTGCCGGACAATCCGCTCCGCAATGCCGAGATGGCCATAGAGGATGATTACGACATGATCGACGGGGTCATCAACAATGGTCCGAAGCAGGAAAAGCAGCGGGAACTGCCGATCGTACCGGAGCGGAAGGATACACCCATCGAAGGTCATCACAGGGCGCACAGGCATCCCGATGACATTTCGAGGTAAGCGTCAGGAGGAAACGGGAGGCAATCGATGACAGACTATGAGAACCGGCAGGACAGTCCCCGCCCCGACAACGGGCCGGACGAGAGGAGCATCCGGTATTTCACCTATGAAGATACGGCGGACACAATGCTGGAGTTTACCCGGAACAGGCAGCAGTCTGATCTGCGCCTGTTTTTCAGCTCCGGGGATCCGGACACGGGCACAAATGAGATGGCATACGGCAAAGCCGGTGACGCAAGCTTGTTCGAGCTCGCTTCCGAGCTCCGTGAAGACATTACCGCCTATCTTGACAGCAAGGAAGGCCCAGCCTCTCAGCACGCGCTCCCTGAAAGCAATGGAGCATACCAGTTCTACGACCACATCTCCCGCCCTGCCCTTTACGCGTTTGAAAGCGCGCTTCAGGCAATCGAACGGGAATCCCGGCAGAACCTTGCGTGGACGCCCATTCAGGCAGAGCAGCAGGACTGGCTGTATTCCGGCGATGGGAAGACAGATCTGGAGCGGGGCTGTGTGGGACATCTGCGCGGAGACTTCGGCCACGGTGGCAGGGAGTTCTGGACGAGCTGGTTTGATCATCAGCCGGAGCTGAGGACATCGGCTTTCTCAGCGGAGCTGAAGGATGTGATGACCGGCCTGCGCGGCAGCGGTCATCTGCTGAGCGGCCTTGACGCCATGCGCAAAGCGTGCCGGGAGGGCCGCCCCTGTGAGGACAGCTTTGGCTTCCACGCCGAAACCCCGCGCTATGAGTACTGCCTCCGGTGTACGCCGCGGCAGGGTGACTACAACTTTTACCTATACGTCTATGACAAAAAGGCCCAGCGTGAGCACGCGCTGACGCGGGCCGCTGAAAGAACCGGGACAACGCCTGTGGAGCCGGTGAAGCCGGCCAGGCATGCTGACAAGCAGAAAGGAATGGACAGATGATGTTTCTGAACAAGCTGATGAAAGAAAAGAATATGACCCGTGCCGAACTGAGCCGCAGAAGCGCGGTTCCGGAGTCCACTCTGCGGGACATCCTGAGCGGCAAGGCGCAGTTTGACCGCTGTGAGGCGCTGACCGTGTCGTGCATTGCCGGCGCGCTTGATACCACGGTGGAAGAGCTCCTGGGCAGCTATTTCGACGAAGTGTTCTGCGGCGAGGAAGAGCCTCCGAAGAAGGAGCGGCACGACAATTCTTCCATGCTGCATTTCTATGTGATGGCTGATTGCACCCTGATCAAGCTGAGCTCCTGCGGTGATTTGGGCTTTGTCAAAGCTATCTGCGAAGATCACTGGATTGAGCGGTTCTACGCGGAAGGGTTTTACCGGAGCGCGTTCTTCCTGCTGGGTCTGGTTGACCATCTGTGCAGGCTGCACGGCCAGAAGCTGGTCTCCCGGTTTGATGCCCTCCGGGAGGAATGCCTGGACCAGCCCGTTTACTCCCTGCGCACCATGGAAGAGGGCGATGATGACGATGATCTCC
Organism: Christensenellales bacterium; assembly: GCA_045226335.1. GTDB lineage: Bacteria > Bacillota > Clostridia > Christensenellales > Aristaeellaceae > RUG11272. The sequence goes on from JBGVCH010000053.1 coordinate 11,011, forward strand.
TTGTGGCGAAGGAATGTACTGAAATCCATGCCGTTCCGGAACTGGCCCACTTCAATATCTTCATGACTGAGGAAGACATCGCGCCATTGGTGTGATGCCTTCCTTTTTGCCCGGTCCCGCAGCCGGGCAGTCAGAAGAGAAGCCATATGACCAGAAGAAGGATCCTGAAAAGCGTCCGTGCGCTCGTCAGGAATGAGTGCGCGTACTATCGGAACGGAGTTTGCATGGAATCCGGAGAACGCTGCCCAGCCCACAGTGAAGAACGGGACGCGCCGCTCGACAGCCTGATGGAGTGCGATCAGTTTCTGAAAGCTGTCCTGCCTGTGGGCTGGGAACTGGAAGATCTGATTGACTACGCGCTGTGGTATGACGGACCGGATGATCGCCCGGTCAAGGAGGATTCATGACGAAATTCACGACAGATGAACTTAACCTGATCATACTCTATGATTCAGGCACCAGGAAGGGCACCATCTATGAGCTGCGTGAAATGATCGGTTATCTGCTGCCGGACGAAAAAGAGCTGCTGGAACTCGCCGAAGGCGTGATCGGCAAGCTGGAAGCCATGACGGACGAGGACTATGACGAGGTGTCCAGTGAACTGACGCCGGATTACTCCCGGGTGTTTCCGGATGAGGACTCCGCGTGGGGCGCGATCCTGCCTGTCTGGCCGGATGACACAGATCCGGATGATGATATCGTATGACGGGAGGAAGAGATATGCCAAACAAGGCGCAGGCGTATGCGCTCATGGCGGATGAGACCGCCCGCAGAATCAGCGGGGATTACCTGGACTGGACTTCCTTCCTCACCATGTCCTCCCGGCTGTACAAGTATCCCTTTCACGATCAGCTGCTGATCTACGCCCAGAGGCCGGACGCCACCGCCTGCGCGCCGTATGATCTGTGGAACGACACCATGCGGCGCTATGTCCGGCGCGGCTCCAAGGGAATCGCCCTGCTGTCGCCCGGCGCGGGCGGCATGAGTGTCCGCTATGTCTTTGACGTATCGGACACCGGCACGCGGCGGAACTCGCGGGAAGTCGAGCCCTGGACGCTGACGGAAGACACCATGGAGCCGGTGAGGCAGATGCTGGACGACCAATATTACGCCGACGCATCCATGGGCATTGTCCAGCAGATCGGGCAGATCGCCCAGCAGCAGGCCCTGGCCTGGTGGCGGGAGCATGCCCGTGACATCCGCGACAGCGTGGACAGTCCGGCGCTGATGGACTATGATGATTTCAGCATCGGCGCTTCCTTCCGGAAGGCCGCTGCCGCCAGCATCTCCTACAGCATCCAGACCCGCTGCGGGCTGAATCCGGAACTCCGCAGGGAGGACTTCACCGAGGTGCTGGACTGGAACACCCCCGCCACGGTGGCGGAGCTTGGCAGGGCTGTCAGCGATATCAGCGGACAGATCCTGCGCCAGATCGAAACGACCGTCAGAACGGCTGAAAGGAGCATGAATCATGAGCGAACTGACCTACAAGCGGAACGGAGACTACCTGCTGCCGGACCTGGGCCTGACCGAAGCGGAACAGAAGCCCCTGGGCAAGTACGGGATCATGAGGCGGCAGTACCTGGAGCAGAGCCGTCCAGGCCTGTACACCCGGCTGATCCTGAACGGCAGCCTGATGGCGCACCTGCAGGAGATCGACGAGACGGCGCACGCCCGGCTGGAGAGCCTGATGAGCCTGCTGACGAAGCAGAACGGCGTGACCGAGGAGCTGAAGGCGAAGGATCAGATGGCCTGGGTCGGCCTGATGAACAGCCTGAAGCACCAGGCGGAGGAAATGATCCTGACGGAACTGATCTACGCCTGAGCCAGCCTGAGCCGGAAGCTGAGCAGCTCACGCTCCTGATCCCCGGCGAGGAAGAGCAGATCGCGGAAATCGACCGGCAGGCCCTGGAACCCGTACAACCCACGATACCACCCCGTGCAGAGGCGAAAACCTCTGCATTTTCTGTTTCCGACGAGGAAATAGAAAATGCCCTCCGGCGCGGCTCCGGCTTTGCCGGAGGCAAGATGCGGATCGCGGCGTTCTACGAAAGCCATCCGTCGCCCAAGGACGCGCAGGCGTTCCTGAGAGACGAATATGGGATCGGCGGCCACAGCCACACATATCTGGACGGTACCAGCGGCTTTGTGGATTACAACAGCCAGGGCATGCGCCTTTCGCGGCGCGGCTTCAGGGAGGAAATGAAGCTGCGCTGGCCTGCCGTGGAGCAGCATATCCGCCATATGGTGGAGAGCGGCGCATACCTGACGGAGGCGGAACAGGCGCAGCTTGAGGAAATGCGCCAGGCGTTCGCTGATACCGGACTCCCCGTGCCGATCCCGCGCGCAGCGTATCCGACCGTAGTTCAGACAGACGCAGAAGAGCCTGAGCGGGTCATGGAAACCGGCACTCAGACGGAAGAACCGGACCGGGTGGACGATCTGGACGACATCGATCCCGATGCGATCCGGGAAAGCCTGGCTGAAAGCGGGATTGTGAACGGTGAACTGGTGGATCCGGAAGCCCTGGCCCGGAATCCCTTCATTCAGCAGGTGGAAGCGGATGTGGCCGCGGTCGCCGCGGAGGAAGATGCTCAGGCACCTGCCGGCGAGGCGAACCCTGAACAGCCGGTTGAAACCGCACAGGAAGGCATGCCGCTGCGTCCCGGTGAGCGGATTGTTCCGGAGCATGACGGATTGCCGGCCATGCGGGAGATCGTCGTTGATCTGACGGATCATTCCCTGGACGAAGTCCCTCCGGCCAGAGAACCCCGCAGGCCTGTTCCGCCTGCTTTTCCCTATGATCTGCACCCCGGTGATACGATCTACATGGATGACCGCCCCTTCATTGTCGATGGGGTGCGTTTTTATGACGTCACCTTCCGCGATCCCACCATGACCTATCCCATCTTCCGGGCGGAAAGCAAGTCCATTCTGGGTATGGTACTGGACCGGGATCCCCGGAATCTTCCGTTCCGCACTGAACCGCTGCCGGTACAGGAGCAACCAATGGCGCAGCCGGAAGCTTCTGTGTCGGTGCAGGATGATGCCCCTTCCGGTGCAGCAAACTTCCACATCACGGACGATCACCTGGGCGAAGGCGGGCAGAAGGCCAAGTTTGAGAGCAACATCCGGGCGATCCGGACCCTGAAAACGCTGGAAAAGGAGCATCGTCCCGCAACGCCGGAGGAACAGGAAGTACTGTCCCGGTATGTGGGCTGGGGCGGTCTTCCTCAGGCGTTTGATGAGCACAACGCGGCCTGGGCGGACGAATACCGCGAGCTGAGAAGCCTGCTCACACCGGAAGAGTATGAGATGGCCAGGGCATCCACCCTGAATGCTCACTACACTTCTCCGATAGTGATCCGGGCGATCTATGACGCGGTGGAGCAGATGGGCTTCCGGAGCGGCAACATTCTGGAGCCTTCCTGCGGCGTCGGCAATTTCTTTGGCCTTTTGCCGCAAAGCATGGAGAACAGCGCCCTGTATGGCGTGGAGCTGGACAGCGTCACCGGCAGGATCGCGCAGTGCCTGTATCCGCAGGCGGATATCGCCGTGACCGGGTTTGAAAAGACGGACCGAAGGGATTTCTTTGACCTGGCCATCGGCAACGTGCCCTTTGGCGCGTACAAGGTCGCGGACCGGCAGTTTGACCGGTACAATTTCCTGATCCACGATTACTTCTTCGCCAAGGCGCTGGAACAGGTGCGGCCCGGCGGCATTATCGCCTTCATCACCTCCAAGGGCACCATGGACAAGCAGTCCCCGGAGGTACGGAAGTACATCGCCCAGCGGGCTGAACTGCTGGGCGCGATTCGTCTGCCGAATACCGCCTTCAGGGCCAACGCCGGCACGGAAGTCACCTCGGATATCATCTTCCTGCAGAAGCGGGACCGGGCTATCGACATCGAGCCGGACTGGGTGCACCTGGACCAGACGGAGGACGGGATTCCCGTCAACAGTTATTTTGCCGGACATCCGGAAATGATGCTGGGCCGCATGGCCTGGGATGACTCCATGTACGGGGCCCGGCAGGAGACGGCGTGCCTGCCCATCGAAGGCGCGGACCTGGCGCAGCAGCTGCGGGAAGCGGTGTCCCACATCACCGGCACCTATCAGGAAGCCGAGCTGCCGGATCTGTCTGACGGCGAGGCGATCCGGGACAGCATTCCCGCCGATCCCAATGTCCGGAACTATTCCTATACGGTGGTGGACGGTCAGGTCTATTACCGGGAGAATTCCATCATGGTCCGGCCTGACCTGAACGCTGCCGCCCAGGAACGGGTCAAGGGCATGGTCGCCCTTCGCGACTGCGTGCACCGCCTGATGGACGCACAGCTCCAGGACGCGGACGATTACACCATCCATGGAATCCAGGCGGAGCTGAACACGCTCTATGACAGCTTCACCGCGCGCTTCGGGCTGATCAACAGCCGGCCCAATATGCAGGCGTTCTCGGACGATTCGTCCTATTACCTGCTCTCCTCACTGGAAATCCTGACAGAGAACGGCGAGCTGGAACGCAAGGCGGACATGTTCTCCAAACGGACCATCCGTCAGCAGCGGGTCATCGAGCATGTGGACACGCCGGTGGAAGCACTGGCAGTTTCCATCGCGGAGAAAGCGCGCGTCGATCTGCCCTATATGGCGGAGCTGACGGGCATGGACCCGGAGCGGATCGCGGAGGATCTCACCGGCGTGATCTTCCGCCTCCCTGCCCCGGTGGATGAGCATGGAAACCCGCAGTACGTGACGGCGGATGAATACCTGTCCGGCAATGTCCGGCAGAAGCTCCGGGAAGCCCGGGCAGCAGCGGATGTTTCCCCGATCTTCGCGCCGAATGTGGCGGCGCTTGAGAAGGCGCAGCCCCGGGATCTGGACGCATCTGAAATCGACGTCCGCCTGGGCGCGACCTGGGTAGACCGGCAGTACATTCAGCAGTTCATGGAAGAACTGTTTGAGATCCCGTTCTACCAGCGCCGGGCGGTTCAGGTGCAGTATTCCAACTTCACCTCCGAATGGCGGATCAATGGCAAGACCACGCTGTCCTACAACAATGTGGCCAACAACATGACCTTCGGCACGGACCGCGTCAGCGGCCTGAAGATCCTGGAGGACACACTGAACCTGCGGGACGTCCGGGTCTATGACACCATTGAGGACGCGGACGGCAAGGAAAAGCGCGTGCTGAATCAAAAGGCCACCACCCTGGCGCAGCAGAAGCAGCAGGCAATCAAGGACGCCTTCCGGGACTGGATCTGGCGTGACCCTGACCGGCGCGCGGCCCTGGTGGCCAAGTACAACGAGATGTTCAACAGCGTCCGGCCCCGGGAATACGATGGCCAGCACATCACCTTCTCCGGCATGAACCCGGAAATCACGCTGCGGGAGCATCAGCGGAACGCGATCGCTCATATGCTGTACGGCGGAAACACGCTGCTGGCCCATGTGGTCGGCGCGGGCAAGACCTATGAAATGGTCGCCGCGGCCATGGAGAGCAAGCGTCTGGGCCTGTGCAGCAAATGCATGTTTGTGGTACCCAATCACCTGACAGAGCAGTGGGCCAGCGAGTTTCTCCGGCTGTATCCTTCCGCAAGGATTCTGGTAACCACCCGGAAAGACTTCGAGAAAAACAACCGCCGCCGTTTCTGCTCCCGCATCGCTACCGGCGACTATGACGCGATCATTATCGGTCACAGCCAGTTCGAGCGGATTCCCATGTCCCGGGAGCGGCAGGAGCGCCTGCTTCAGGAGCAGATCGAAGAGATCACCAAGGGAATCCAGGAACTGAAGTTCATGCGCGGCGAGCAGTTCTCCATCAAGCAGATGGAGCGCACGAAAAAGCAGCTGGAAGGCCGGCTGCGGAAGCTGCAGGCGGAAGAGCGCAAGGATGACGTGGTGACATTTGAGGAGCTGGGTGTGGATCGGCTCTTCGTGGACGAGGCGCACGCCTATAAGAACCTCTTCCTCACGACCAAGATGCGGAATGTGGCCGGGCTGTCCACAACGGAAGCCCAGCGGGCCACGGACATGTTCCTGAAATGCCGTTACATGGATGAGCTGACCGGCGGGCGCGGCGTGGTCTTCGCCACCGGCACGCCCATCAGCAACAGCATGACGGAGATGTACACCATGCAGCGGTATCTGCAGTACGCGACCCTGAAGCGTCAGAACATGACGCACTTCGACGCGTGGGCTTCCACCTTCGGCGAGACCACAACCGCCATTGAGCTGGCCCCGGAGGGAACAGGCTACCGGGCACGCACCCGCTTCGCCCGGTTCTTCAATCTTCCGGAACTGATGTCCATGTTCCGGGAGGTGGCGGATATCAAAACGGCGGATCAGCTGCATCTGCCCACGCCGACGCCGCACTATGAGACCGTGGTGGTGCAGCCGTCAGAGCTTCAGAAGGCCATGGTACAGAGCCTGTCGGAGCGCGCCAGCCGGGTGCACAGCGGCAGCGTTGATCCCCGGGTAGATAACATGCTGAAAATCACCAGCGATGGGCGCAAGCTCGGTCTGGATCAGCGGCTGATCAATCCCCTGCTCCCGGATGATCCGGGAAGCAAGGTCAACGCGTGCGTCAGCAACGTATTCCGCATCTGGCAGGACGGAGCCGATGAACGCCTGACCCAGCTGATCTTCTGTGACATCTCCACGCCCAGGGGCGCGGAAAAGGCGGCCCCGGCCAGGCCGGAGACGGCTGCCGAAACGGCGGACGACGAGCTGCCGCCGCTGGAAGAAGGCGCAGAGCCTCCGGATCCCTCACGGATCTTCAGCAGCGCCGTGGAAAGCGACTTCAGCGTTTACGAGGACATCCGCGCCAAGCTGATCGCCCGCGGTGTGCCTCCCGAGGAGATCGCCTTCATCCATGACGCGAACACGGAGCTGAAAAAGAAAGAGCTCTTTGCCCGGGTCCGAGCAGGCCAGGTGCGTATCCTGCTGGGCAGCACCGCCAAGATGGGCGCTGGCACCAACGTCCAGGACCGGCTCATCGCCATGCATGACCTGGACTGCCCCTGGCGTCCCGGTGATCTGGAACAGAGAAGCGGGCGCATTATCCGACAGGGCAATATGAACCCGGAAGTGCAGATCTGCCGGTACGCGACGGAAGGCACCTTTGACAGCTACCTCTGGCAGACGGTGGAAAGCAAGCAGCGGTTCATTTCCCAGATCATGACCAGCAAAAGCCCCGTCCGTTCCTGTGAGGATATCGACGAGGCCGCGCTCTCCTACGCGGAGATCAAGGCCCTCTGCGCCGGGGACCCCGCGATCAAGGAAAAGATGGATCTGGACGTGGATGTGGCGCGGCTCCGCCTGATGAAGGCAGATCATCAGAGCCAGCAGTACCGTCTGGAAGACCGGCTGCTGAGATACTTCCCCCAGGAGATCGAAAAGCACAAAGGCTTCCTGCGCGGCTTTGAGCAGGATCTGGCCACCGTGGCCGCTCATCCGCTGCCGGAGAAGGATTTCGTCGGAATGACCGTATGCGGCACAGCCTATACGGAGGCAAAGGATGCCGGCGAGGCGATCCTGGCCGCCTGCAAGACGGTCAAGGCCGATAAGGACCTGCCGCTTGGCGAATACCGTGGCTTCTCCATGACCCTGATGTACAATCCCTTCTCCAGTCAGTATCTGCTGACCCTGAAGGGAGCTATGTCCCATCAGGTGGAGCTGGGAAGCGATCCCAGAGGCGTGATCACCCGTATGGATAACGCGCTGGCCGGCATTTCCCGGCGGATTGAGACGGTGCGGAACAAGCTGGCTGACCTGAATCAGCAGATGGCCACGGCCAGAGCTGAGTTGGGCAAGCCCTTCCCGCAGGAAGAGGAGCTGCGCACGAAGAGCGCGCGCCTGGCGGAGCTGGACGCGAAGCTGAGCCTGGACAAGCCCGCCGCGCAAAGGGAAAAGCGTGATGATCCGGCGCTGTGAAGTCACAAATCGTGATATCGATACGGAGGCAGCAATGAATCTGTTTGATGCCGTCAAGGACAACGTCACCACCCGTCAGGCCGCGGAACGCTATGGCCTGCGGGTGGGACACGGGGGCATGTGCAAATGCCCTTTTCATGATGACAGAAACCCCAGCATGAAGGTGGATAAACGCTTTCACTGCTTCGGCTGTCAGGCGGATGGTGATGTGATCGACTTCACCAGCCGCTTTTTCAATATCACGGCAAAGGAGGCGGCGCTCCGGCTTGCCAGTGATTTTGACATCCAGTACGACTCGCAGGCCTTGTCCATTCCTGTCCGGCGAAGCCACGAGCTGAGTGAAGCGGAGATCTTCCAGCACCGGGAGGCTTTCGTGTACAGTGAACTGGTCAGTTACAGGAATCTGCTTGTTCAGTGGTTACAGCAGTACGCTCCGCAATCGCCGGAAGAGGATCTGCATTCGCGCTTCCTGGAAGCGATCAGCAATCTCCCTCAGGTGGAGTATATGCTGGACACCCTGCTTTCAGGATCGGACACCGAGAAGCGGATGGTTGTGTCCGATTGCCTGCGGGATATCAGAAGAAAACGGGAGGAAACCGATATGGAACCGATTGTTGATGTGCCGGTTTACCATGAGTCCGCGGCGCATGCCCGGAAGTTTGGTGAACTCGAGCAGTACAGGAAATCTCACTTTGCCAATATCGACTGCAAGAACGATATTGAGCAGGCCATTGCCGCGCATTTCGATGGCTGCCGGCTGGACCGGAAAGCCATTGATGGGGTGATGGAGCGCTACGGTCCTGAGCGTGTCAGCCTTGTCTTGGCGGCGACTGTTCAGGTGAAAGCCTGGGACGGGCGGTTCTCTCCCGCCAATAAAGCCTGGGCGTTCAGTTATGACTTCCCGGAACCGACGAACGATCTGGGCGGCGACCGCAGAGACAGCTACGCGGTTACGTCTCATCCGGCCATTCTGGATGGGTTCATCAATCTGGTGCGGCAGGCGATCAAGGCAAGAGAAGAGGTTCAGGAAGCAAAGCCGGAGCCTGTCGTAGCCGTTGTCGCGGCAAAGCCTGCCAAACGTAAACCCCACGACATGGAGCGATAAGGTGGTGACAGTGATGGATGAAAAGAAGTTCGCCGTTCTGCTGACGGACACGCAGGACGTGAAGGTTGTCGAGTGCGACCCGCAGGAAGAGATCTTCGGAATCGCCAGGGGGCTCATCGGCTGCGATTGGATTGAGCTGGTGGAAGCTGAGCCGCTGGCGGATAAAGGTTATCTGATGCTGATCGATGAGGAAGGCAAGCTCCGTGACGGGGATCTCTCGATCAACTGTATCGCCAGCGATCTGTATGGTGCCGACCGGCATGGTGATCCCATTATCGGAAATGCGCTGGTGGTTCGCGCGCAGGAAGAGAGCCTGGAGCTGATGACGGAAAGTGACGCGAAGGAACTGGCCGCCGGTTTCGAGCAGAACCGTGACAGGGCGATTGAAAAGATCTCCCGCGCCTTTGGTCTGTTGCCGCAGGTAAAGAAAGAACCGGAGATCGGAGATGCCATTCCGCGACAGCCTTGCAGAAAGAACGGCGTGGAGCGATAATGAAGACGGATCAGGAAAAGCGGCTGGTTCGGTACACCATCAGGCTCACTGAAGCTGAGGACGCGATTGTTCAGCAGAAGATGAAAGCCTCAGGCGTCAAGAACCTATCCACGTTATTCCGGGCCATGGTGCTGAAAGGTTATCTGCTGAAGCTGGACCTGCCCGGAATCCGCGAATTGCTCCGCCTGATGAAGAACCTGACCAACAATGTCAACCAGATGGCACGGCGGTTGAATGAGCGCGGAACCGTCTATGAGATCGAGATGGATGACGTTCTCCGCCGAATGGACGAGATCTGGAATACCATGAATCAGATCCTGGCCAGACTGGAACAGCGACAGAATGAAGGAGGCTGACCCCGATGAAGCTCACACTGCGTATTCTCCTCACACCCGTTATGCTGATCACCCGCCTGATGCTGGGACTGGCAGCCTTCATCACTTCCATTGCCTCGACCGTCATCGGACTTGCCACCGGGCTGTTCGTCCTGCTGGGTGTGATCGACTTTGCCATCGGTTACTGGCAGAACGGATTTGCCTTTATGGCGCTGGCCCTGCTGGTCAGTCCCATCGGATTGCCGGCGGTGGCCAACTTCCTTCTTAACCGCATGGATCACATCCTGGGCTTCTTCGAGGGCCTTCTCTGCTGAGCGGCAGACACCATAACGGCGATTTGTGCAAAACACAGATCGCCGCTTTTTTACATTGATGAAGCAGCCAGCAGCACGAGGCTGCTGGCTGGTGATGAGCATTTGTGGTATCACCAAGTGCAAGAGTCGAAGAGATCGTCATCCTCAATCTCTTTGATGAAGACGCTGATGGACATTACCTCCCCGGTATCGATGTCGTCTTCCAGCCAATAACCAGTTGGGGACAGGTAAATCTCCTCCCAGTCATCGAAGGACAGTCCCGGATCGATAGCCTGTGCCTTCACAAGCGGCATCCGAGGACAGATCCCGTTTGGCAAACAGCCCTGATAGTTCTTCCAAAGAATGATCTTGAAAAGCTTCATATTCTTGGCAAAGAACAGGCTCATCACATCGTCAATGATAATGACCGTGAAGGGGTTTGAATCATCTGAGGTCGCTTTCCATACTTCTTGCCGGAATGCATATCCTTCAGCTTTCAGCATAGCGCGAACATCTTCAAGTGTCGTATACAATGCGATGCTTTCGGTGCCCTTGTAGGGAATGATTTTGTCTGTCAACTCCATAACCCATACCTCCAAAGCCACAGCTCAGCAGTTTCATGTCCTTCGGGTTTACAGTCAATTGGCAAGTTGCTGTCACCCGGTATTATACAGTATGTGCTTGCATTTCGCCACCATCAAAACGATCTGCACAACTCCGTATCAGAAAGAACAAATCTTTGTGCCCTTCATCAGGTACAGACACATAGAGTTTGGAGATAAAACAAATGGCCACAACACGCATCATACCCATGCACATCAATCAGGGCAAAACCATCGCGCAGTGCATGAAGATCCGGGTGGATTACGTGAAGAACCCGGATAAGACAGAGGACGGGACGCTGGTTTCAACCTACGGCTGCGCGGCGAAAAGCGCGGATCATGAGTTTGTGCTGGCCCGGAATGAATACATCTCCCGTACCGGCAGGCGGCATGGTAATGAAGTGATTGCCTATCAGCTGCGGCAATCCTTCAGGCCAGGCGAGGTCACGCCGGAAGAGGCTAACAGGATCGGTTACGAGCTGGCCTCCCGGCTTCTGGGCGGTGAGCACGCTTTCCTGGTGGCAACTCATACGGACAGACATCACATCCATAATCACATCGTCTTCTGCGCAACCGCTCTGGACTGCACCCACAAATTCCGGAACCGCTGGAACTCCAGCAGGCTTGTGGCAGAGATCAGCGATCAGCTGTGCCGGGAACACCATCTTTCGGTGGTGGAGCATCCGCAGGACAGAACGGTTCCCTACAACGAATGGCAGGGCGAAAACGCCGGTTTGTCCCATCGGGATTATCTGCGAATGATCCTGGACGCTGCCCTCCGCATGCAGCCTGATGGCTTTGACGCGCTGATGCAGCTAATGGAAGAGGCCGGCTGCCTGATCAAACGCGGAGCGCATATCAGCATGAAACCGCCCGGCGGGCAACGCTTTATTCGCTTGGAAAGCCTCGGCGCTGAATACTCAGAGGTTTCTTTGCGGCAGTCGCTCGACGGCCGGCATGTCCACATTCCCCGGATCCCCCGTGGCGATTACACCGGGATTCAGATCAGGCGGCTGATCGATATCGAAACGAAGCTCCGTGAAGGAAAAGGCCGGGGCTTCAAGATCTGGGCGGAGCGGAACAACATCGACGCCACAGCA
>JBGVCH010000054.1:0-7891 GCA_045226335.1 Christensenellales bacterium
CGGCCTGTATCCGAAGCTCTCGGCCTATGAGAATCTGAAAATCAAGTGCATCGGCGTCGGGATCAAGCCCAGGGGATATGTGGAGGAACTGCTCAGGACCGTAGGCCTGGAAAACACGGACGCCAAAAGGGAGCCGGTTCCTACTCCCTCGGCATGCGGCAGCGGCTGGGCATCGCCCTGGCGCTGGTAGGCGATCCCAAATTGATTATTCTGGATGAACCCATCAACGGTCTGGACCCCCAGGGCATCGTCGAGGTGCGTGAACTGCTTTCTAAGCTCCGGGATGAGCGCGGCATCACCATCATGATTTCCAGCCACATCCTGGACGAGCTGGCCAAGGTGGCCGACGCCTATGGCATCATTCACGAGGGCACGCTGCTGGACGAATTCAGCGCGGAGGAACTGCATGAGCGCTGCGGAAAGAGCCTCGTACTTCGTACCGACAATCTTCCGGAAACGCTGCAGCTGCTGGAAAATATGGGCCTTGGCAGCGCGATCCATTCGCACTGCAGAGCTTACCGTTTCGTATCCGGTACGCTCCACGCCAAAACAACAACCCCGACGCTGGCCCAAAGCCGGGGTTGTTGTTTTATCGGAAACCGTTGAGCATACCGGGTTCAGAGATGCTTCCGGTAAAATGATGCCCGATCTGGTTTGGTGTTCCGAAGCGCTTATCTGGTGATGGCGGCGATGATCTTGTCCACGGCCGGCTTTGCTTCCGGGATCGGGAACAGGGGATACACATGGTTCATCTCTTCGCCGACGATCAGCCCGTTGGACGGGTCAGCGTCCAGCAGACCGAAGCACTTGGTCACGTCCGGGTAGAAGATCTCCTCGGTGCCCACGAACATGGTGACATGGCGGAGGCCTTTCAAATCCCCGAAGATCGGGCTGACACGCCAGTCATGCATGTCGAGGCCGTCGGCCCACTGCGCCGCGCAGTGGCGGAGCGGCGAAACCGTCAGGAACGGATCCACGGATTCGTAGTCCCGGATCTGCTCGTTTTCCATGGCGACATCGACCCAGGGAGACAGCAGGATCAGCTCATCGGGCTGGCGGATCCCCTCCGCGCGGAAGTGCTCCGCCAGGGCCAGCGAGAGGCCGCCGCCGGCAGAATCGCCCATCAGGATGATCTTCTGATCGGGATGGGCCGCGCAGTAATCCCTGTACAGCGGAACGATCAGCTCATAGGCTTCCCGCCAGGTGGCAAACGGCACAAGCCGGTAGGCCGGCGCGATCACTTGCACGTCGGCTCTCCGGATGAGCGTGGCCAGGAACTTCCAGTGCGCCCTGGTGAAGTCCATGAAATACGCGCCGCCGTGGATGTAAAACACCGTGATTCGGGAAGCGCTCTCCTCGTTCGCGTAAAACACGCGGCCCATGGGACTGTCCTCGCAGCGGACCTGCGGGTCTTTGGGCGGGGGAGTGGGCTTTTCACCCTTGCTTTGTGCCCCTGCCAGCAGCTGCTCGCTGTTTTTCTCCGTGTACATGCCAAACAGCTCGAGCAGATCGGACATGACTTTTGCGCTGAAACTCTTGCTCATGCGGATCCCTCCTTCAATCAACGTTTATCGGACAGAAGCCTTACCAGGGATAGGGCGTGCCTTCCCAGGTTATGAACACGGGGCCTTCCTTGTCATGGCGCCGGGTCTCAAAGAGCAGCCGCAGCGTCTCCGCGTGCTCGTAGGGGTCCAGGGGCGCCTCGGTGTTTCCGGGGTTGGTGCGGATCCAGCCGGGATGGATGCAGATGATGTTCAGGTTCGGATCGTCCCTGAACCAGTTGTGCAGGGTCATGGTGAGCATGTTCAGGGCGGCTTTCTCCGTACCGTAGTCCAGGTAGAAGGTGCGATAGCAGCGGCCGATGCTCCCCGCCTCGGAGGAAATGTTCACCACCAGGCCTCCCAGGCTGCTGGCCTTCAGCAGGGGCAGGAAGGCCTTCACCACCCGGATGGGTCCCACCGCGCCGACGTTCACGGCCGGGGCGATCAGATCCAGGTCGAATTCCGGCAGCTCCTTCATGGTGTCGGCGGAGGCCGTGGTGGCATTGTTGATGATCAGGTCCAGGCTGTCGGTCAGGGCAGCGGCCTCCCGGGCGGCGGCGTTCACCGAATCCGTGGAGGCGATGTCCATGGTGAGGATGTGCAGGGCCTTTGGATGCTCGCTCCGCAGGGCTTCCAGGGCTTCCGAGGGCCGGCGGATGCTGGCGAAGACCCGGTCTCCGTGCTCCAGGTAGCGCTTCACCAGGTTGAAGCCCAGGGCGTAGGGCCGGCCGGTGCCGGTGATCAGGACTGTCTGGGACATGGGCGATTCCTCCTCATTCATCTGTTTTCCCGTTTTGAAAGGCATTGAAACAGGCTGCCACAAACACGGCGGGGGAATTCCAGTAGATGGCGATCTCGTTGGTGTCCGCCGAGGGGGTCTCATCCAGGAAGCACTTGGCGGGCGGAGTGTCCGGCGCCAGGCGTTCCCGGGTGGCGGGGTAGGGGAAGCGCTGGTTGGGGCCGCCGGAGATCAGCCCGGGCACCGGCGCCTCGATTCCGTCCGCCCCGGAGGGCCGGTGGTGGGGGTGCAGTACGGAGCGTTCGCCGAAGCCCGTGACGAAGCAGGTGTCCAGGGCGTTCAGCCCCAGGGCGTAATGCCACTGCTGCAGGGCGGCCTCCAGCATCTCCCGCCGGCCGGTGAGCCGGGCGTGGAGGATCATGGCCATGGCGTTGCTGAGGATGGGCAGGATGCTGCCCCAGACATAGCCGTCCGGCGGCAGGGCTGTGCCGTAGCCCGAGGCCCGGCAAAGGGGCAGGAGCTCCTCGCTCTGCCGGAGGAAATCCTCCCGCAGCCGGGTGTACAGGATGTCCCCCGCGCGCGCTCCCAGGCCGAAGAGGCAGCAGAGGGCGCCCAGGCCCCCCACGTCCGCCCAGCCGAAGCGGGTCAGGTTCTGCCCCGCGGCGTAGAGGGCCTCGGCCTCCTCCCGGAAGCCGGTTTCCCCGGTGGCGGCGTAGAGCTCGCAGGCCGCCCAGAAACGGTCGTCCGTGTCGGTGCGCTCGCCGTACCAGCCCGTGCGGACCCCCTCCGGGTTCCGGAAGGGCTCAAAGTCCGGGTGAGCCTTCAGCCAGGCCCAGCCCCGCCGGGCGGCCCGGAGGGCTTTCTCCGCGAAGGCGGCGTCGAAGGCGGAGTACACCCGGGCCGCCAGGGCCAGGCAGGCGGAAGCCGCCGCCGTGGCGCAGTGGGACACCGGCATCAGGTACTCGGTCTCTTTGTCGTCCTGGGGCATGATGAAGGAGGCGAAGAGGGCCTTGGTCAGCTTGTGGTGGAAGGCGCCGTCCTCCCGCTGCATCTGCAGGAGCCAGTCCAGCTCGTACCGCGCCTCGCTGAGAATGTCCGGGACGCCGCTGCCGGTCTCCGGGATGTTCAGGTCATCGGAGCAGCCCCGGGGGAACAGCAGCCAGGCCCAGATCAGATGGGCCGCCGCCACGGCTCCGGGGCCCACATACTTCCCGTAGTCCCCGGCGTCGTGCCAGCCCCCGGTGACCCGCCGGCTGACGCGCCGGTCCAGCCAGTCCACGGCGGGCGCGGTGTGACAGGCCGGATGGGTGTAGGGCCCGGCATGGATTTCGCGGAGTTCACAGCCGCAGCGCTGGAAATACAGGCCCTTGATCAGCGCGTTCGTGACCGCCTGCCAGGGGCGGCGCGACACGGTGAAGCCCCGGCTCTCTCCGCCGCCTTCCAGCCGGTAGGTCCCCTCGGGCAGGAGCCCCAGGTCCACCAGGGTCACCCGGTCGCCGGAGGCCGGATCCACCGGTGCCGTTTCCGGGGCAATACAGCGGAGCGCGTGTCCCTCGGCGTCCTTCAGGCCAAGGCTTCCTTCCCCCGTGAAGGCGATCCGGACAGGCAGACCGGCGGCGTAGCCTTCCTGGTTGATCCGGAAGACGGAGGCGTTTGAATGCTGCATGATTGTTCCCTTCTTTCAGGCCACGTCCTCCCGCACCTGGGCGGTGTAGAGCTGGTAATACAGGCCCCGCCTGGCCAGCAGTTCCTCGTGGCTGCCCATCTCGGCGATGCCCTTGCTGCTGATGTAGAGGATCCGGTCGCAGTTCTTGATGGTGCTGAGGCGGTGGGCCACGATGATGCTGGTGCGGTCCCGGAGCATCTCCCGGATGCCCTCCTGAAGGAGCCGCTCCGTCTGGGTGTCGATGGAGGAGGTGGCCTCGTCCAGGATCAGGATGGCTGGGTCGGAGAGCAGGGTGCGGGCGAAGGCCACCAGCTGACGCTCCCCCTGGCTCAGGTTGCTGCCCCGCTCCTTGACCTCCGTGTTGTAGCCCTGAGGCATCCGGCGGATGAAGGCGTCGGCCCGGACCCGCTTGGCGGCCTCGCAGACCTCAGCGTCGGTGGCGTCCAGCCGGCCGTAGCGGATGTTGTCCAGCAGCGTGCCGCTGAAGATGAAGCTGTCCTGGAGCATGATGCCCAGCTGAGAGCGCAGGGAGTGCAGGGTCACCCGGCTGATGTCGTGGGCCTTCCCCTCCCGGTCATGGAGCAGGATGCGGCCGCCGTTCAGGTTGTAGAAGCGGCACAGCAGGCTGATGATGGTGCTCTTGCCCGCGCCGGTGGGGCCCACCAGGGCGATGCTCTCCCCGGCCCGCACGTGCAGGTTCATGTGTTCCAGCACGTTCGTGCCCTCCTCGTAGGCGAAGGTCACGTCCTCGAAGTCCACCTCGCCGCTGAGGGGCGGCAGCTCCTCCGCGTCCGGGGCATCCTCCACCACCACCGGCTCGTCCATGGTCTCGAAGATCCGCTCCAGGTAGGCGATGTTGTTGACAAAGGAATTGTAGATGTTGGCCAGGTTGGTGATGGGCTGCCAGAAGCGGCTGACATACTGTCCCATGGCCATGATCACGCCGAAGGAGACCATGGCGCCTCCGCCCATCCAGTAGACGCCCGCGATGTAGAGGAAGGTCAGGACCAGCTGGGTCATGGTCTCGCTGGAGAGCCACACGGTGTTGCTGATCCGGATCGCCCGGAGCCAGGCCGTCCGGCAGGCCATGGCCAGCTTCCCCATGATGGAGATGTTGACCTCCTGCCGGTCGAAGAGCTGGCTGACCCGCACCCCGTCGATGGACTCCGCCAGGTAGGCGTTGTAGTTGCTGTTCTTGTTGCTCTGGTTCTGCCAGGCCTTGCGCTGCCGGGGCTTGATCAGCAGGATGATGCCGATGAAGAAGGGCAGCCCCGCCACGATCACCAGGGCCAGGGTGGCGTTGGTGGAGAACATGAACACCACGATGAACACCAGGTTGATGATCTCCAGGATCATGTTGATGATGCCGTTGGAGAGGATGTCGGACACCGAGTTGACGTAATTGATGACCCGCACCAGGATCTTCCCGGCCGGCCGGCTGTCGTAGTAGCTGAAGGGCAGCCGCTGCAGGTGGGCGAAGAGGTCGCTGCGGATGTCGTGGATGATCTCCTGGCTCACATGGGCCATCATCCGGGAGCGGATGGTGGTGAAGAGGATGCCCAGGGCGATGACCCCCACGAAGAGCAGGGCCATCCGGCCGATCATGGCGGTATCCTTGCCGGGCACCGCCTCGTCCAGCACCCACTGGGTGATCTTGGGGATGAAGAGGCTGGCCACACTGGCCGCGGCGCTCAGGAGCAGGGCCAGCATCATCTTGTACTTGTGCCGGGCGATGTATTTCCCCGCCCGCTTCAGGTGCTTCCACCGGAAGGGGGACTCCAGACGCTCGTCCACGTCAAACTTGTTTCTCGCCATATCACACCGCCTCCTCTCCGGAGACCCCGTACTGCTGGCACCAGGTCTGCCAGTAGTAGCCGCGTTTCTCCAGCAGTTCCCGGTGGGTGCCCTGCTCGGTGATCTGTCCGTCCCGCAGCACCAGGATCAGGTCGGCGTCCCGCATGGAGGAGATCCGCTGGGCGATGACAAACCGGGTGCAGGGGAAGGGCAGATGCCGCAGCTGGTCCTGGATGTACAGCTCTGTCTCGCTGTCCACGGCGGAGGTGGTGTCGTCCATGACCAGGATGCCGGGCCGCACCGCCATGGCCCGGGCCAGGGCAATGCGCTGGCGCTGGCCGCCGCTCAGCCCCACCCCGCGCTCGCCGATGATGGTGTCGTACCCCTCCGGGAGGCGTTCCACGAACTCCGCGGCGTCCGCCCTGATGGCGAAATCCTTGACCTCCTCCAGGCTCATCTCCTGGTTGCCGAAGGCGATGTTGCCCTCCACCGTGTCCGAGAAGAGGAACACGTCCTGGGTGGCGGTGCCGATGCCGTGGCGCAGTTGCCGGAGCCTCCACTGCCGCACATCGCAGCCGTCCACCAGCACCGCGCCTTCCGTCACATCGTAGAACCGCGCCAGCAGATGGATCAGGGTGGTCTTTCCGCCGCCGGTGGGGCCCATGACCGCCACGGTCTGGCCGGGCTGCACGGAGAAGCTCACGTGCTCCAGGATGGGCTTGCCGTCGATCTGAAAGGAGACATCCCGGAATTCGATGGCGCCTTCCATCCGCTCGTGCTCCACGGCGTCCGGGGCGTCCACGATCTCCGGCTTGCCGAAGAAGAGTTCCATGGCTTTGGCGGCGGAGGTGGAGAAGCGCTGCAGGTCGTTGATCAGGTTGCCCAGTTCCCGCATGGGGTTGGACACGGCCCAGCTCAGCCCGGTGAACACGGCCAGCTCGCCCGGGGTCAGCTCCCCCCGGATGATGAACAGTCCGCCCACGAACACCGTCACCAGCTGGATGGCGTTCACCAGCAGCTCAATGACCGGGAAGAAGGACAGCCACAGCTTGTTGATGCGCAGATGGCTCTCCATGAAGGCCTTGTTCCGCTCCTCGAAGCGGGCCTTCTCGTACTCCTCCCGGGCGAAGGCCTTCACCACCCGGTTCCCCGCGATGTTCTCCTGGGCCGCGGTGTTCATCTCGCTGAGCTTCTCCCGCATGAACATGAACCGGGGCCGGATGTGCCTGGAGAGGAAGCGGCTGATGAGCAGCAGCACGGGGGTGATGACGATGAGCAGCAGGGTCAGCTTCCAGTTGACCGTACAGAGATAGACGGTGGAGAAGAGGAAGGTGCAGACCGCGTCCACGATGCGGTAGTCGATGTAGCTGAGAAAGTGCCGGCACCAGTCAAGGTCGGCGCTCATGCGGGTCATGAGGTCGCCGGTGCGGTGGCTGTCGAAGAAGCGCATGTCGTTGTACTGCAGCTTCGCGAACAGGCGCCGCCGGAGATTGTAGACCGCGTTCTGGCTGCCCTTCTCCAGGGTGACGACCATCAGGTAGCGCAGGCCCTCCCGGCTCAACTTCACCGCCAGCATGATCCCCAGGATGGAGAGCAGGGGGTCCTGATTCTGCGCCATGATCACTTCGTCGATCAGCCGCCGGCTCAGGGCCGGGTTCACCAGCAGCAGCAGGCACGTGAACACGCACAGGACCAGCGCCAGGACGTGGCGGACCCGGTAGTGGGGATCCATATTGTCCCATAGCCATTGGAATTGCTTCAGCATAGGAACGCTCCTCGTATAATAAGATTTGTAGATCATATCCAGGGGTTCGCCCCTCACTCCCAGATCTACAGAGAAGGAGGAGAAGCATGGTCATCCCCGCAAGCTGCAAGGATATCATTAACAGGGCTCGTATCAACGAATGTTGTGAACCTCATCTGGAGGGAATACCTCTCAAGCAACAAGTTCATTACCTGAAAGGCTGCAGTTCCTACTTGGTTGATATCATCATTGAACTCATCCATCTGGTAGGGCAATTGGAGCTGGAGACCAGCCAAGCCCCTTCGGGAGCCCCTGGAGCGTAGGGGAAGGGCCTCCCGAAGGGGCAGCCGCCGACTCAACCCGGTCTGGCAGGCTTTCATGCACCCGTGGTACAATAGCCGTAGGAC
>JBGVCH010000055.1:0-53317 GCA_045226335.1 Christensenellales bacterium
GGGGTGCCCGGCTTCAAAGCAGGCAAAATTGGCGATGGGCCCCATGACATGATCGTACTTGGTGACCACCACGCCGTTTTCGATGCGGCTGCCAAGGCAGTCGGAGGCCGCCTTGGCCATCTGCCAAGCCGCCTTGCCCGCGGCGACCAGCAGCACGCGCCCGGGGAAGGTCATTTCCGCCAGTGCCCGCTGCACCGCCGCGTCCGGCTGTACGGCCGCGATGGCCTCGCGGACGATCTGATCCGCGTGGCTGCGCAAAAGCTGATTCATGGCAATCCTCCTCATTCAAGAATAAGCGCACGATGTCCGGGGGCACCGTGCGCATCATTGGCCGGGATCAGAAGATGAGATTGAGGATGAAGATGCCAACCATGGACGCGACGCCCATCAGCAGCGTCATCATGGTCTGGGTCTTGTAGCCCTGGTCGGGCTTCATCTCACCGAAGTTCGTAACCACCCAGAAGTAGCTGTCGTTGGCATGGGAAACCGTCATGGCGCCGGCGCCGATGGCCATGACCACCAGGGCGATTTCCACGGTTGTTGTGAACCCCAGGGTGGCCAGCAGCGGCGCCACAATGCCCGCTGTGGTGGTGATGGCCACGGTGGAGGAACCCTGCGCGCTCTTGAGGATGGCGGCCAGCAGGAAGGGGAAGAAGATGCCGATGGCCTGCAGGACGTCGGCGTGCGCCTTGATGAAGTTGACCATGTCGGACTCGGAGATGACCTTGCCGAGGACGTTGCCGGCGGCCGTCACGAACAGGATCGGGCCGACCGTCTTCAGGGTCTCGTTGACCAGGTTGTAGAAGCTGTCCTTCATCTTGGCCGAGAACAGCTGCCCGATGGCGAAGAGTGTGCCGACAGCCAGGGCCATGATGGGGGTGCCGAGGAAGGTGAAGATGCTGGCCGCGGGGCCGGTCCACTTCGCCATGCTGATGACGGAGGAGATGCCCATCAGCAGGATCGGGACCAGGAGGGGCGCCAGTGCGTTGAGACCGCCGGGCAGTTTGCCGTACTCGGCTTTAAGCTCTTCATAGGTTTTGACCACTTCGTTGCTGTCCGTGAGCTCGTCGGCGCTCTTGATCTTCTTGCCCATGTACTTGGCATAGATCAGGCCCACGATCAGGGGCAGGATGGAGCAGAGCAGGCCCAGGCCGATGACCAGCAGCAGGCTGCCGCCCACGCCCAGTGTCTGCGCCGCGGCGATGGGACCCGGGGTCGGCGGGATGAACACATGGGAGATGTACAAGCCGCAGGCCAGACACATGGTCATGGTAACGGAAGAGACGCCGGTGCGCTTCACCAGAGCCTTCCGGATGGGGTTCAGGATGACGAAGCCGCTGTCGCAGAACACGGGGATGGAGACCACCCAGCCCATCAGCTCGATGGCCAGTTCCGGGTGCTTCTCACCCACCAGCCTGATCACCATGTCCGCCAGCTTCAGGGCCGCGCCTGTCTTTTCGAGGACTGCCCCGATGAAGGCGCCGAGGATGATGACGATGCCGATGGAACTGAACGCGCTGGAGAAACCTGCGCCGATGACGCTGGGAATGCCGCTGCGGTCGACGATGGTTTTTTCGGTTTCTGCGTCTTTGTGCGTGACGTCGTTCAGCGGGATGCCGGCCACGATGGCCAGCACCAGCGCGACGGCCATGATGGCCAGGAACGGGTGGACTTTCAGCTTGGAGATGAGGAGAATCATCGCGACGATTGCCACCACGAAAGCGATGATCAGCGGGATCCCTGTCATGAAAATGCGCCTCCCAGTCGATGCTTTATTGAACCATGCCACCGGTTGCCTTCGGTGACAGAATTCCGCCGAAAGATACCGGATCGTGAATCACGCCAGCCCCAGCTTCTCGAAAGCCCAGGCCAGGCCGTCGGCCTCCACCGCCGGGCAGACGAGGTCGCTCTTCTCCTTCAGGGCCGGGCTGCCGTTGTCCATGCACACCGAATAGCCCACGGTCTCGATCATTTCCAGGTCGTTCATGCTGTCGCCGAAACCGATGGTGTCCGCGATGTCCACGCCGAAGCGCTCCGCCACGATCCGCACGCCCTTGCCCTTGTCGAACTTGCGGTTGATCATCTCGCCGTTCAGCACGCCGAAGGCGGCCAGATCCTGCACGACAAAGTTGTAATCCCGCCCCAGGGCCTGCCGGGCGGGTTCCAGCTGTGCGGCCTCCCGGCACATGAACACGATCTTGTAGATGGGGCGGCCGTCGTACTCGCTCATGGGGCGGATGTTCAGCTGCTCGGCCAGGGCCTTGCGCCAGCGGACCAGCTCGCTGTTGCCGCCGCCGGCCTGGTCCAGGAAGGCGCTCAGGTCCTCGTCGCACCAGGTGCCGTCCCTGGCCTCCACGGTGCGGAAGACGCCGTTCTCCTTCAGCAGGCGCATGGCGGTGTCGAACTCGTCCCGGGGCATGGGGCAGTCGAAGAGGACCTCGTCCCCCGCGAAGACGTAGCCGCCGGCGCCGGCCACCGCGCCTTCAAACCCCAGGGCCAGCACGGGCGAGAGCATGTCGGGGTTGCGGCCGGTGCAGAGGAAGACCAGGTGGCCGTTGGCCTGGGCCTTCCGGATGGCTTCCATGGCGCTGGCCGGGGGAACGTTGCTGCCGGCGGGGGTCAGGGTGCCGTCGATGTCCAGAAAGATGATCTTGCGGTTCATGCCTTTGCCTCCTCAGAAGGTGTGCAGCAGCCAGCGGAAGCCGCCGGCGGGGATCTTCACGGCTCCGGCGTCTCCCGTCGTGCCGTCCGTCAGGTCCGTGTATTCCTTCGTGTCCCGCAGCCAGGCCGTGCGCTCCTCATCCCCGAAATTGAACAGGGCCAGCAGCTGTTCGCCCCGGTAGTAGCGCCCGATGCCCAGCACTTGGTCGTCCCCGGTGTCCAGCAGCCAGGTGTCCGCCTCGGTGTCGAACACCGTGTGCTCGGCCCGCAGGGCTTCCATGCGGCTGATGGCGGAAAAAACCCGGCCCTCGGGTGCGGTTTTTCTCTTGCGAAGGGCGGCCTTTTTCCAGTCCAGGTTTCCCCGGTGCAGGTAGCGGCTGTCCTCCCGGCGCAGGGGGTCGTCGTGGTAGCCGTAGTCGTTCTCCTGGGCGATCTCGTCGCCGCTGTAGAGCACCGGCACGCCGCTGAGGGTGAACATGAAGGCGTGGAGCATGGCGTCCTTGCGGATGGCCAGGTCCATGGCGGCGGCGTCCCCGGCTTCCCTGGCGGCCTCGATGCCGCAGAGGCTGGCGGTGGTGCCGCAGAGCCGGGCGTCTCCCAGGCGGGGATCGTCGTTGTAGAGCTCGCCCCGGGCCGTGCTCCCGGGCCATTTGCCGGTGAGGAAGTCGTTCAGGTACTTCTTGTGGGGCACTTCCTCCCAGCCGAAATTCCGCAGGAAGCCGTAGTCCAGGCCCCAGCCGATGTCATCGTGGCAGCGGAGGTAGTTGAGGAAGGTGTACTCCTTCGGGAGGGCGAAGACCTGCCCCAGCTGGTGGGCCAGCAGGCGCACGTCCCGCGTGGCCACGGTGTGCCAGATGGAGGCCATGGTGGTGACGTTGTACAGCAGGTGGCACTCCGGCTTTTCCACCGTGCCGAAGTACGGCACCACCTTGCTGGGCTCCATCACCACCTCGCCCAGCAGCAGGGTGCCGGGGCAGACGATCTCGCACACCATGCGCATCATGCGCACCAGGGTGTGCACCTGGGGCAGATTCCGGCAGGGAGTGCCCAGGGCTTTCCAGATGTAGGGCACCGCGTCCAGCCGGATGATGTCCACGCCGTGGTTGCAGAGGTTCAGCATGCAGTCGGTCATGTCGTTGAAGACCACGGGGTTGGCGTAATTCAGGTCCCACTGGTAGGGGTAGAAGGTGGTCATGACGACCTTCTTCGCCTCCTCGCACCAGCTGAAGTTGCCCGGCGCGGTGGTGGGGAACACCTGGGGCACGGTCTGCTCGTAGGCGTTGGGGATCTCCCATCCGTCGTAGAAGAAGTAGCGGTCCTGGTATTCCTTCTCCCCGGCCCGGGCGCGGCGGGCCCACTCGTGGTCCTCGCTGGTGTGGTTCATCACGAAGTCCAGGCAGACGGCGATGCCCCGCTCGTGGCAGGCGTCCGCCAGCGCCGCCAGGTCCTCCATGGTGCCCAGCTCCGGCTGGACCTTACGGAAGTCGCTGACCGCGTAGCCGCCGTCGCTGCGGCCCTCGGGACTCTCCAGCAGCGGCATGAGGTGAAGATAGTTCACGCCGCAGTCGGCGATGTAGTCCAGCTTTTTGCGCACGCCCTTCAGGTTGCCCGCGAAGGCGCTGACGTACATCAGCATGCCCACCAGGTCGTGGCCCTTGTACCAGTCCGGGAATTCCTCCCGGGCCAGGTCCATCAGCTTGAGGGATGCCGGGCGCTCCTCCCAGCAGCGGTAGAGCATGTCGGTGAAGTAGTCATAGGCCTTCAGGTCGTTGTGGTAGAGCTCGCAGTAGAGCCATTTCAGCTCGTTTTCGTGGCGGCGGAAGCGGTTGGCGAACTCGGCCTGCCAATGGGTTTTCACGTCAATCCCTCCTCGACTTCCCGCAGGGTGGGCATGGCCGGGATGGCCCCCGGCCGGCTGGTGGTGATGGAGGCGGCCCGGTTGGCGAAGCGGACAAAGCCGTTGATCTCCTCCGCCGTCAGCCCTTCCAGGCCTCCCCGGGCGGCGATGCGGCTCAGGAAGGCGCCGAAGAAGGTGTCTCCCGCGCCGTTGGTGTCGGCCACCTTCACCGGGCAGCCGGGCACCGTGCCCGTCATGCCGCCGCAGCGCCACATGGCGCCTTTGGCGCCCAGGGTCACCACGGCCAGGCGGATCCCCATGTCCGTCAGCCGGGCCAGCGCGGCTTCCGGCTCCCGGACGCCGCAGAGCAGCACGGTCTCCTCGTCGCTGATCTTCACGATGTCGCACAGGGGCAGCACCGCCCGCATCTGCAGCACGGCGGCGTCCTCGTGCTCCCAAAGGACCGCCCGGTAGTTGGGGTCGTAGGTGATCAGCGCGCCGGCCTTCTTGGCCGCCTGAACGGTGGTGATGATGGTGTCCCGGCAGGCGGGGTCCGTCAGGCTGACGCTGCCGAAGTGCAGCAGGCCGGTCCCCTCCACCGCCCGGATGGCTTTCGCGGCGTTGATCATGGTGTCCGCCCCGGGTTTGCGGTAGAACGAAAAACTGCGCTCGCCCTTCTCATCCACCGTGACGATCGCCAGGGTCGTGTTCGCGTGCCGGGTGACCTGCAGGCCCTCCGTTTCGACGCCGTTGCGCTCCAGGGTCTCCCGGAGCAGGCGCCCGTAGGCGTCGTCCCCCACGCAGCCGATGAAGGCCGTCTCCACCCCCAGCCGCGCCGCCGCCACCGCGACGTTGGCGGGCGCGCCGCCCGGGTTGGCCGCAAAATGCGGGATGCCGTTCCCGTCGATATGCGTCTGAGTCATATCGATCAGGATTTCCCCAATCGAAGTGATCTTCAACTGGCCACCTCCGTCCCTCTTATTCAGTTGTGTATCGTTGTGCTCTCCTTGCTGCCGGTTCGATTATACCATCATCCGGGCGGAAACGCAACCGGACTTTCGGAAGAACCCGCCGGACGGGCCGCGCCCGCCGCCCGAAACCGTGTCACAGCATTTTCTTCAGCGCGTCCGCCACCTGCTCCACCTTCATGCCGATGATGACCTGCAGGGAGCCTTTGCCGGTGATCACGGCGCCCCGGGCGCCGGCCTGCTTCAGGGCGTCGGCGGAGATGCCGTCCGTGTCCCGCACCTCGAGGCGGAGGCGGGTCATGCAGTGGTCCAGGGACACGATGTTTTCGCTTCCCCCCAGGGCAGCCAGCAGCGCGGCCACGTCCACGCCGGCCACCTTGACGGCAGCTTTCGGCGTTTGCTCCGCGGGCAGGGCGGACGGCACGGCGAGCTCCCCGGGGCCGTCCTCCTCCCGGCCCGGGGTCTTCAGGTCCAGCGCCCGGATCATGGCCAGGAAGACCAGGTAGAAGACCGCGAAGGCCAGCAGGCCCAGGGGAACGATCATCCAGGTCTTCTGCGCCGCGGGCAGGGAGGAGGAGAAGAACAGGTCCGTGGCGCCGGCCGAGAAGGCGAACCCGGCCCGGAAGCCGGCCGCCGACGTCAGCAGGGTGAAGAGGCCGTACAGCAGCGCGTACACGAAATACAGCAGCGGCGCGGCAAACATGAAGGCGAACTCAAAGGGCTCCGTGACGCCGCAGACAAAGGAGCACAGCGCCGCCGAGCCGAGGATGCCCACGGCGCGCCGGCGGTTTTCCTTCTTCGCGCACCGGATCATGGCCAGGGCTGCCCCGGGGACGCCGAACATCATGCAGGGGAAGAAGCCCGACATGTAGATGCCCAGATCCCAGGAGACGTCTGCGCTGACCTCCCCCGCCCAGAAGTG
Organism: Christensenellales bacterium; assembly: GCA_045226335.1. GTDB lineage: Bacteria > Bacillota > Clostridia > Christensenellales > Aristaeellaceae > RUG11272. The sequence continues at coordinate 6,389 of JBGVCH010000055.1, forward strand.
CGTGATGTCTCCCAGGCCGACGGTGTCGAACCAGAACACGTTGTTCAGCGGGTGGTGGAGGCCCACCGGGATCAGCAGGCGGTTGAGGAAGGCGTACAGCGCCGCGCCGAAGGGGCCCAGGTCCCGGATCCACTCCCCGAAGGCGATCAGCCCGCCGAAGAGCGCCGGCCACACCAGCAGCAGCACGGCCGCCGCCCCCACGGCCACCACGCCGGAGACGATGACGGTGCTCCGCTTGCCGCTGAAGAACGCCAGCCACTCCGGGAGGGACGTGTTTTTGAAGCGGTTGTAGCAGAAAGCGCCGATGAGGCCGCTGAGGATGCCGATGAAGGGGTTCTCGATGCTCCGGAAGGCCAGCCTGGCGGTCTCGTCCGCGGACGGGAGGATCGCGCTGACGACGCCTTCGCTCAGCAGCACCGTGATCATCAGCCAGGAGATCAGCGCGCAGAGCCCGGCGGTCCCGTCCCGGTCGTCCGTCATGCCGATCCCGACGCCCACCGCGAACAGCAGGGCCATGTGGTCGATGACGGCGCCGCCGGCCTTCACCAGAAACAGCCCCACCATGGGCAGGCCGCCGTCGACGGCGCCCTTCTGCATGGCCGCCGGGCAGAGCAGGTAGCCGATGCCCATCAGGATGCCGCACAGCGGCAGGCACGCCACCGGCAGCATGATGGCCTTCCCGAGTTTCTGCAGGAATTTCATTCGATTCATCTTCTTTCGAGTAAATGGACTGATATCACAGATTCGATGGCTTTCCGGAAAACCCTGCCGGGAAGGCGAGGACCCGTATTTTTCGCGACAGAAAAAGAGCTGCCTGCCCGATTGACGGGAAGACAGCCCCCTCCGGGTCACCGCCGCCGGTACAGCTTGGCCGGCCGATGGCCCGACCCCGTGGCGTACTCGTCCGTCTCCACCACGAACTCCGCGGCCTTCCGCCGGAAGTTGGCCGGGAGGATCGAGACGTTCAGCAGGGTCTCCTGGACCCGCTGCAGGGCGGACAGGGTGAATTTCTCCGGCAGGAAGTCGAAGAGGCAGTTGAAGTCCGACGCCCGCTGCCGCAGCAGGTCGAAGGCCTGGGCGATGATCCGGGCGTGGTCGAAGGCGATGCCGCCGCTCTCCCGGATGGCGAAGACCTCCTGGCCCGTGCTGTTCCGGACCCGCTCCAGGGAGGCGCTGAGGGTGAGATCGCCGTCCGTCAGGGTCAGCCGGTACCCGTCGCTGCTCCGGTCGAAGGCCACGTCGAACCACCGGGCGCTGATGGCGTCGTCGCCGCCGATGACCTCCACCTTGTCGCCGGTCATCACGGAGACGAAGGCGTTGGAGATGATGCGTCCCCGGGGGTCGCGCTTCGGATCGCTGAAGACCCCCACCGGGATCAGGGACACGGCGGTGACGCCGGTCTCCTCCTTCAGCTCCCGGGCCGCGCACTCCTCGATGGTCTCCTGCCCCCGCAGAAAGCCGCCGGGCAGGGCCCAGTGATTCATGAAGGGGTGCTCGCCCCGGCGGATCAGCAGCAGCGCGATGCGGCCCTGGGCGTCCTTGCGCCAGCTCTCCGCGTCCTGCTCCCGCAGCGCCAGCGTCACGATGTCCGCCGCCACCGACGGCCGCTCGTAGTCCGCCAGGTTGTAGGCCGACAGGAAGAGGGCTTCATCGGATTCCTCGGTGCGGTTCTGGGCGGCGAAGGCGGTTTTGAGCTCCTCCTTGGAGCGGTCGGAGTAGAACAGGGGGATGACGCCGTTGATGAAGTCCGCGCCGCGCTCCGTCAGCAGGATCCGGTCGCCCCGGATCTCCATCAGCCCGTTCTCCAGCACATAGGCCACTTCCTCCGGGAAATAGGCCCGGAAGTCCACGCCGAAGCGCTTCCGGAAGGCCGCCATGTCCACAAAGGCGAAGTAGAAGGAGACGGACACCATCTTGGCGATGGCCTCATCCTGGGGCAGGCGGTAGATGTCCTGGAGCGGAAGCCGGCCCTGCAGGATGGCCTCCCGGTAGCGGTCCATGCGCTTTTCCGCAGCGCCCAGGTTGTAGGCCAGGTAGTTCACGCCGAAGGACTGCGCCCCCAGGCCCATGCCCAGGTAGGGGGTGCCGTTGATGACCCGGGTGGTCAGGTAATCGCTGGTGCCGTAATCCCCCTCCACCCGGCTGAAGGTGTTCTTGCCGATGTTGGCCATGTAGCCGTTCTCCGTGAGGATGCGGTAGGCGATGCGGTACTGGTACATGGCCTTGTAGATGGAGACGCCGCCGGCCTCGAACTCGATCTTCGTGCCCTTGTAGCGGTTGCGGTACAGGGTGATGTACTCCGGCTTCAGCCCCACGGCGTAGCGCAGGGTGTTGTCGAAGTCGGAGTCCGTCTGGTGGAGGAAGCCGTACATCAGGTCGATGTTGAAGCGCCGGAACCCCGCGGCCCGGATGTTGGCCACGGCCCTCTCGTACAGGGACTGGGAGCCGTCCCGGCCCAGCTCGGCCAGCAGCTTCTCCGACACGGTCTGCACGCCCATGCTGATGCGCTGATAGCCCATGTCGAACACGGCCTTCAGCTTTTCCGGCTCGTTGGCCGCCACCAGGGGCGTGGTCTCGATGCTGAACACCACCCCGGGCCGGATGTTGAAGAGGCGCTTCACCGCATCCGTGATCCGCCGAAGGTTTTCCACGGACAGCTTGCAGGGGGTGCCGCCTCCCAGGTCGTAGCCCACCACGGGCTTGTCGCCCACGATCTCCGCGTACATGGCCATCTCCTTCAGCAGGAGATCCACGTACTCGTCCTCCGTGTGCTCGTCCGTGCCCTCCAGCACCACGTACTCGCAGAAGCGGCAGCGGGACTTGCAGAAGGGGACGTGGATGTACAGGCTCAGGGATTCGGCGCTCTCCCATTCCGCCCGCACCAGGCGCAGGATCTCCTCCTCGTCCCGCAGCTTGTACTGCATGAAGGACTTCGGGGTCAGGGGGTAAGCCGTGTTGGCGTAGTGATGGTACCGCAGCCCGATTTCATAGACCTCGTCGCAGTTCATGGGATCCCCTCCTCGTCCCGCTGTTTGTTCGCAGCGGTTTAATAAGAACAACTTGATAATAACACATTATGACGAAGATGTCAAGCCCGATGTTTCAGGAAATTGTTCCCAGATTTGATGTTGCAAAAACCGCGCATCCGGGGTATGATGTCTCCAGATGCCAAATGCGCCGGAAGAGAAAAGCGGTGAGGATATGAACGCGGACGACTATGTGCGGGACCCCTGCGGCGCGGCCTCGCTGCCCTTCTGGAAGACGGAGGGGCTGGCGATCCCGGAGGGCGTCCGGGTAATCCGGGACGACGCGTTCCACGGGGTCCGCGAGGGGGAGAGGGACGAGCCGTACTTCAGGCTGCGCCACGACCTGGAGGCGATCCCGCGGCCGGCGCTCCCGCCGCCCTTCGCCTTCGCGGCGCGTGAGCCCGCCGCCTTCGCGGAGCACATCCGCGCCTGTTACGCGGAGGAACACATCCGGGACGACGAACTGGCGGACATGATCCGGCGGCCCGTGTACGACCCGTCGCTGTGGGTGGCCGTGGCGGATCCCGCCGGCGGGCAGATCGCCGCCAGCGGCATCGCCGAGCTGGACCGGCGCATCGGGGAGGGCGTCCTGGAATGGATCCAGGTGTCGCCGGGATTCCGCCGCCTGGGCCTGGGGCGGTGCGTGGTCTGCGAGCTGCTGAGCCGCATGCGGGGAAAGGCGAGGTTCGCGACGGTGTCGGGCCGGGTGAACCATCCGGACCGTCCCATGGCGCTGTACCTTGCCTGCGGCTTCACGGACCCCGTGATCTGGCACGTGGTCACGCGGACCCCGGGGGATGGGACAGCCGATGAAGGGAGAGAGGAAAAATGACCTGCAAATACATGCGGATCCAGGGCCGGGAGGACTCCTGGATCACGAAATACCCCAAGGGGATCTTCGGCATGTGCTGGCGGATGATCCTGGACGGCGTCATGAAGCCGGAGGACGAGAAGACCTTCCGGGCCATCGACGCCTGGTTCAGGAAATACCTGCCGGAGCCGGAGGCGTGTAAAAACCACGAGAAGGTCATCACCTTCTTCAAGACCGAAACCACGGCGGAGATGCAGAAAGTCATCGCCCCGGCCGTGGAGATCCTGGACCGGTACGGCATGCCCTACGACATTGTATACACGAACTCCGTCGGAACGATCGTCTACGAGGACGAGTGGCAGGTGGCGGTCCGGGTGGAAGACGGAAAGATGGTCTACGCGCGGGGTGACGGCGGCCGGTGAAACGGCGCCGCCCGCGGAAAGGAGGAAATATGGCCGCTGATACCGGCAAGAAAGTCATCATCCTGTATATCCTGCAGATTCTCCGGCGCTACACCGACGCCGACCACCCCATGACCCAGCAGCAGATCGTGGAGAAGCTCTTTAGCGACTATGAGCTGGAGGTCAACCGGGCGACGGTCCGGCGGAACATCAGCGACCTCATCGACGCCGGGTATGACATCCAGTATACTGAGGTGGTGCGCAGCCAGGTCAACCGGAAGACCGGGGAGACCGAGGAGAACGTCATCTACACGGATCTCTACTACGAGCACGACTTCACCGAGCCGGAGCTCCACATGCTCATCGACGGCCTCCTCTTCTCGCGCTCGGTTCCGTACCGGCAGCGCCGCCAGCTCATCGACAAGCTGGGGAAGCTCTCCAGCGTCCACTTCAACCGGCGGATGAACCACGTCCACTGCATGAGCGCGGACTCCCCTCAAAATCCCGAGTTGTTCCACACCATCGACGTGCTGGACGAGGCCATCACGGCGGGGAAGCAGGTGCGGATCACCTACAACTATTACGGCACCGACCTGAAGCTGCACGCCAGCCTCACCGAGGACGGAAAGCCCCGCCGCCAGACCCTGAACCCCTACCAGCTGGTGGCCAGCGAGGGGCGCTACTACCTGATCTGCAACAACGACCACCACGACACGGTCTCCAACTACCGCGTGGACCGGATCACGGACATCGAGATGCTGGAGACCCCCGTGAAGCCCAAGGGCCGGGTCATCGGCCTGGAGAACGGGCTGAACCTGCAGGATTACGTCTATCAGAACCTCAACATGTTTTCTGGACAGGCGGAGAACGTGGAGTTCGTCATCCCCCGGAGCGCCGTGAGCCTGGTGATCGACTTCTTCGGGAAGCACGTCTCCTTCTTCGAGCGGGAGGACGGCCAGGTGAGCTGCCGCCTGCTGGTCAGCGCCGAGGCCATGAAGCGCTGGGCGGTGCAGTTCGCCAACGTGGCCCGGGTGACCTCGCCGGCGCACCTGGTGGAGGAGATCCGGGCGGAGCTGCGGAAGGCCTGCGCGCTGTACGGGATGAACGGCGCGGAGACATGAGCCGCCGGGGATTTTGAACGGAAGGAGGGCCGGCGTGATGGAAGAGCGGGACACGGGGTTCAGCATCCTGGATCTCCGGGAGAGGACCGGCCGCCGGAAGGACCTGCCGGCCTATTTCCGGGACCTGAACCTGGAGACGATCCTGGACCGGCTGACTCTCCGGTGGGGCCGCGCCGTCCGGCCGTATTTCCACGACCTCCCGGAGACGGCCCGGGACGAGGCGTACCGCCGGGCGGTGTACGGGGATGTCCGGCGGGAAGACGTGTACGGCGCGCTGATGGCGTACACGGAGCGGATGGCCGGGGTGGAGGAGCTGCGCCGGGAAAAGGAGAAGGTGCCCGGCCTGAAGCAGCGGGCCGTCTGGCAGCTCCGGGAGATGGAGGCCTACTGCGGCGCGTACGCAGCCCTGGCGGAGGCCCTGGAGCGGGCGGAGCTGGCCTCGGAGGGCCTGCGCCGATTCCGGGAGATCCTCCGGGCCACCCTGGACAGCGAGGCGTTCCGGCGGATGCGGGACGAGGTGGCCGGGATCATGGGGACGATCCGGGGCCTGCGCCTGGTGATCACCTACGAAAAGGACCGGATCCGGGTGGAGCCGGGAGAGGCCGCCGCGGTGTACACCGTGACCCCGGGGGAAACGCCCGGTCCGCTGCGGAACCCCTTTGCCGCGGATCCCGCGCTGACGGAACTGGAGAACGCCTGCCTTGAGATCCTGAAGAAGAAAAAGCCGGGCTTCTTCCGGGCGTTCCTGGGCGTGCCGGACCGCTACGATCCCTACGGGGATCCGGTGCTGGCGCGGTTTGAGAAGGAGATCCGGTTCTACCTGTCCTACGCAACGCTGCAGCGGGAGCTGGAGGCGGAGGGCTTTCGCTTTGCCGTGCCCACGGTGTCGCCCGAGCGGCCTATGGCGGCGAAGGGGCTCTATGACCTGGCCCTGGCCTGCGTCTCCCTGAAGAGCGGGAAAAAGGTGGTGGCGAACGATTTTGCCTATGGGGAGGGGGAGCGTTTCTTCGTGCTCACCGGGCCGAACCAGGGCGGAAAGACCACCTTTGCCAGGAGCCTGGGCCAGCTGGTGTACTTCACGCGCATCGGCCTGGACGTGCCGGCGGCGGAGGCGAACGTGCCCTTCTTCCGGGACATCCAGACCCATTTCTCCGTGGAGGAGAGCGTGGAGACCGGCCGGGGCAAGCTGAAGGAAGAACTGGTGCGGCTGGCGCCGATGATGGAGGAGAACCGGCAGGGGACCTTCGTGGTCATCAACGAGCTGTTCACCACGGCGGCGAGCCACGACGCGCTGATCATGGGCCGGCGGGTGCTGGAGCACTTTATCGGGCTGGGCTGCATGGGGATCTACGTCACCCACCTGAAGGAACTGACCGCGGCCCACGATCGGTGCGTGAGCCTGCAGGCGATGCTGGACGGCCGGCGGATGCCCACCTTTGAGATCCGCCGGGGCGAGCCGTCGGACACCCCCAACGCCGAAAACCAGGTGAACAAATACCGGCTGACCTACGCGCAGCTGAAGGAGCGGTTATGAACGTATGCCTGTTGTACCGGGACGCGGACCGGGAGCGGCTCTCCGAGGGCACATACGGCGACGCGGACAGCATGATCCGGGACCTGGGGCTGCGGGCGCTGTTCCAGGCGGCGGGCCGGCGCCTGATCCGGGAGGACGGGAGGGTCGTCCGGGTGGAGAAGGAAGACCCCTATCTCGTGGAGACCATGCGGACGGTGGTGATGATCCCCCTGACTTCGGCGGAGGAGATCGAATACCGGCTGGCGATTGTGCGGGACAGCCTGCGGCAGGAGGACCTGCTGCGGGCGCTCTACCGCGTCAGCGCCGAGACCCTGACGAAGTGGGACGACCTGGGGCGCAGACCCGGGGAGAAGACCCACCAGCGCAACCCGGCGGCCCGGCTGATCGACGGGATCCGGACGCTCCGCCTGTTCTGCGGCGCCCTGCGGGAGATCCGGGAGCTGCTGGAGGGGGAGGACCCGGCGACGGGAAAGCCGCGGCAGGAGGCCTTTGAATCGGAGGGTCTCCGGGACTTCTGCGCGCGGTTCCGGGCGTCGTTCCCGGAGGAGCGGGAAGCGGCCGTGCGCAAAGTGCTGGACGACGTGGCGTTTTTCACCGACACGGCGGATGAGGAGGACGGGCTGAAAAACCGGACGCTGAAGCCGAGGATCGTGCTGGAGTGCGGCCTGGAGGACGGGCTCAAGTTCAGCTCCCTGAAGCTGGCGGAGGCCTCCACGGAGAGCATGCGGTTCTACCGCCCCGGCACCACCCGGAAGAAGGTGCAGGAATTCGTGTATTCCCGGATCCCGGACTCCTTTTCAGTGGAGAAGGACCCGCGGCTGAACGAGCAGGCGAGGCAGCTGGAGTTCGGGGTGGTCGGCTACCTGGCCGGCAAGGTGCTGCCCGGCATGATGGAGGACTTCAAGTCCTTCTTCGATCAGCTGAAGCGGCAGATCGCCTTCTACCTGGGAGCGTTCCAGCTGGTGTCCTACCTCCGGTATCTGGACATGGACACCTGCTTTCCGGAGGTGACGGACCGGTCGGCGCTGAGCTTCAGGGAGCTGCGGGAATGTGTCATGGGGGTGGAGCGGCGCGTGGGCGTCGTGGGGAACACCTGCGCCCTGGACGGCAAGGACCTGCTGATCGTGACCGGGGCCAACCAGGGCGGAAAGTCCACCTTCCTGCGGAGCGTCGGCATCGCCCAGGTGATGATGCAGTGCGGGCTGCCGGTGGCGGCCCGGGCCTTCCGGAGCGGGATTTTCCCGCGGATCTTCGTGCACTTCACCCGGCGGGAGGACAGCTCCATGAACAGCGGCCGCCTGGACGAGGAACTGGGCCGCATGAACCGGATCGTGGAGCAGATCGGGGAGGGCTCCCTGGTGCTGCTGAACGAGTCCTTCGCCACCACCACGGAGAAGGAGGGCTCGGCCATCGCCTACGACATCGTCCGGGCCCTGACGGAGGCGGGGGTGAAGATCCTGATGGTGACCCACCTGCTGTCCTTCGCCCGACGGATGTACGCGGAGGCGGGGGAGGATCCGGCGTCCGGCGTGGCCTTCCTCTCAGCGGAGCGGAAGCCCGACGGCACCCGCACCTACCGAATGATCGACCATGCGCCGGAGATGACCAGCTTCGGCCTGGACCTCTATGAGGAGATCGTGGAGAAGAAACCCCAAAGGCCGTAAAAGGGAGGAGAAAGAGAAATGCCGGACAGGGACGAAGAAAACGAGGAGCGCGAGGACGGCGAAGCGACGTATCCGGACGGCAGCGCGCAGAACGAGTGCTGGGCGGAGACCGGATACACCAGAAAAAAGCCCCCGGCGCTGAAGGACGAAGACCTGTCCGTCCTGCGGGGCGACTGAGACGGTTTACATTGTAAGGATGACAATTTTGTAAGGGTACGCACCCGAAGGTCCGGGGCGATGGTCAAGCCCTGGTCGCGGCCCGCAGGCCGCGAAATCCCTTCTTGTACGCTAAGCATTCACAAACAGGATGAGGGGACCGCGGCGGGCGGGAAATGCCCGGAAACCCGCCGGTGGGTCAAACGAGAAAAAAGAGAAAAGGAGGAAACCGGCGTGAGAAAGATCAGATGGGGCGTGCTGGGCACGGCGGACATCGCCAGGGGGCAGACCATCCCGGGCATGCAGCAGGCGGAGCACTGCGAGCTGTACGCCATCGCGGGGAGAAAGCCGGAGAAGGCCAGGGATTATCAGGAGACCTTCGGATTTCAAAAGGCGTACGGCAGCTATGACGAGCTGCTGGCCGATCCCGAGGTGGAGGCCGTCTACATCCCCCTGCCCAACGACATTCACTGCGAGTGGACGGTCAAGGCCCTCCGGGCGAAAAAGCACGTGCTGTGCGAGAAGCCCCTGGCGGTCTCCGAGGCCCAGGCGGCGGAGATGTTCCGGGCCGCGGAGGAGAACGGCGTTTATCTGATGGAGGCCTTTGCCTATCTCCACAGTCCCTTTGTGCAGGCGGTCAAGGCGGAGCTGGACGCCGGCGCCATCGGGAAGATCCGGTATCTGGAGTCCGCCTTCATCACGGGCCGGCGGCCGGACACGGACATCCGGCTGCGGAAGGAGACCTATGGCGGCGCGCTGTACGACCTGGGCTGCTACGCCGTGAGCATGGCCATGTGGATGCTGGAGAAGGAGCCGGATCAGGTCCTGGCCATGGCGCAGTTCTCGGATAAGCGGATCGACCTGTTCACCTCGGCGCTCCTGCTGTACGACAGCGGCGCGGTGGCGAACCTGGACTGCGGCATGCTGCTGCCGCAGGGCCGGCTGGACCGGTTCCGCGTCTGCGGGACCCTGGGGGAGATCAGCTCCCCGGTGGAGTTCAACCAGTGCGGCGAGATCCCCTACACGGTGATCCGCAATGGTGTGCGGGAGACGAAGACCGTCCACGCGCCCAACAACTACGCCCTGGAGGCGGAGCAGCTGAGCCGGTGCGTCCTGACCGGGGAAGCGCCTCACGTATCGAAAGCCTTCTCGCTGAAGGTCGCCCGGGTCACGGACCGGATCCTGCAGGCCATCGGATACTGACGCGCGGCCTCAGGCCCGGGTCAGCAGCGGGATCAGCTCCCGGAGGTCCGGGATGGTGAATTCCACCGGATACGCCTCGGGCAGCGGCTTGCCCTCCGGGTTGTACCAGCACGTCCGGATCCCGGCGTTGAGGCCTCCCTGCATGTCGCTGGTCAGGGAATCCCCCACGATCATGACCTCGGACAGGCTCTCCGGGGAGACGGCGGCCAGGACCCGGTCGAAGAACGCTTTGTTGGGCTTCCCGACGCCCAGTTCCTCCGACAGGAAGATCCCGTCCATCAACGCCCCCAGGCCGGAGCGCTTCAGCTTCTTCGTCTGGGCGGTGACGGTGCCGTTGGAGACCACGTACTGCCGGACTTTTCCTTTCAGGGATTCCACGACGGCCAGGCTGTCGTCGCGGTAGACGACGGTGTCCCCCAGGCGCGGCTGGTACGCCCGGTTGAAGGCGGGGGCCAGCCCGGGATCCAGCCCCAGCTCGGCGAAGAAGACCTCGAAGCGGCCCACCAGCACCCGCGGCTTGTCGATCTCGTTCCGCTCCAGCCGCTGCCAGAAGCCGTCGTTGATGGCCGAATACCGCCGGAGCATTTCGTCCGTGCATTCGCCGAAGCCGAAGTCGTGAAATAGGGACCGGATGGCGGCCCGCTCCGCCGCGCCGAAATCCAGCAGCGTCCCGTCCACGTCCCACAGAAGAATCCGGATCATGACAGCTTCCTTTCTGGCTCTCCGGAATGAAAGAGGCGTAACAAGTTTTTTCCTGACATTGCAAGTCAAGCAGGGGGATGCACCCGAAGGTCCAGGGCGATGGTCAAGCCCTGGCCGCGCCCGCAGGCGCGGAACCCTTCTCGTTGGCAGGATAAGCACTATACAAAACGGAGCCTCCCGTGCGTCTCATCAGTTGGGAAGCTCCGTTTTTGTGCGCCGCCCTTCACCAGGACAGCGGGTAGTTCTCCACGGCGTATTTCAGTTTGCGGCCGTTGCTTTTCAGGGTCGACAGGACGCTCTCCACGGTGACGGGGTCGGTGAGGGGCGTGGGGATGAAGTCGTTGCGGTCCTTCCGGCTGGAGATGCGGATGGGGATGATGCGGAAGCCCTCGTTGGTGAGGATCCCGTCCCGGACCCGGAAGCGGGTCTGGAAGAGGAAGGAGGTCATGTCGTCGGGCTTCCTGTGCCCGGCGAAGCAGAAATTCCCCAGGGAGTAGCAGATGTACACGCCCTTGTAGCACTCGATGGGCTGGATCCGGTGGGGGTGGTGGCCGATGACCAGGTCCGCGCCGGCGTCCACCGCCAGGCGGCCCATCTTGAGCTGCCGATCCGTGGGCTTGTATTCCTTCTCGTTGCCCCAGTGGAAGGCGGCGATGACGATGTCGTACTTCGCCTTGGCGGCCCGGATGTCCGCGTCGACCTTCGCGTAAAGGGTGTTGTACCCGTCGATGGGCTTGTCATAGCGGTCGATGCAGTGATACGCCAATATGCAGACATTTACGCCCTTGACATTGCAGACGGCGGGGTCGGCCGTGGTCGAGCAGGCCACGCCGGCATTGCGCAGGGTATCCTGCGTTTCGCTGAAGGCCTCCTCGCCGTGGTCCATCACGTGGTTGTTCTCCAGGGTCGCCGCCTCGATGCCGTTGTCCGGGAGGACGCTGACCCACTCCGGCGGGGCGGAGAAGAGGAAATGGTTCTTCTTCTTGCTGGAGGGGATGTACTTGGAATTGGTCAGCGTGCCTTCAAAGTTCACCACGGTGAGATCGTCCGCCAGCAGGATGTCCCGGATGTTTTCCATGGTGAAGTTGACGTCCGTGTGATTCTTGAGCTCGTCGCCGAAATAGTCGAAGCGGTCCGTGCCGGTGCTCCTGCCGATGGTGAAGTCGCCGGTGAAGGTCATGGTCAGCAGGACGGAGCCGTCGGCCTCATAGATGGACGTCTGGGCGGGGCCGGCCGCGGCCTCCTCCTCGTCGCCGTCGAGGTCGATCTCCTCCTCGATCCGGAGCGTCTCCGTCAGGGAAAACTCTTCCTCTTCCTCCTCCGCAAAGGCCAGGGCGGCGGGCAGGAGAAGGCACAGGGTCAGGATCCAGATCAGCAGCTTGCGCATGGGCACCTCCAGGTTTATGATGCGGCGGATCACAGGGCGCGGATAAAGTCCGCCATGCGGTCCAGGGCGATGTTCAGCTTATCCAGGCTGGTGGCGTAGGAGCAGCGGATGTGGCCCTCGCCGCAGGGCGCGAAGGCGGTGCCGGGGACGCAGGCCACGTGCTTTTCCCGCAGCAGCCGCTGGCAGAATTCCTCGCTGGTGAGGCCGGTGGAGCAGATGGAGGGGAACACGTAGAAGGCGCCCAGGGGCTCGAAGCAGTCCAGTCCCATGGCCCGGAACCCCGCCACCATCAGCCGGCGGCGCTGGTCGTAGCTCTGCCGCATGCGCTCCACGTCGGCGAAGCCGTCCGCGAACCCCTGCTCCAGGGCGTGCAGGGCGGCGGCCTGGCTCTGCCGCGGCGCGCAGAGAATGGTGTACTGGTGGATCTTGTTGACGATCTCGACGATGGGGGCCGGGCCGCAGACGAAGCCCACGCGCCAGCCTGTCATGGCGAAGGATTTGCTGAAGCAGTTCAGGGTGATGGTGTAGGGCATCATGCCCGGCAGGGTGCCGAAGGCGGTGTGGGGCTCGTCGCCGTAGGTGAGCTCGCAGTAGATCTCGTCGGAGAGCACCAGGATCTCCTTCTCCCGCACCACCTCGGCGATCTTCTCCAGGTCGGCCCTGGGCATGACGGCGCCGGTGGGGTTGTTGGGATAGGGGAGGATCAGGGCCTTCGTCCGCGGGGTGATGGCCTTCCGGAGGGCGTCCGCGTCCAGGCGGAATTCCCGGGCCGGATCGGTGACGATGGGCACCGGCACGCCGCCGGCGAAGATCACGCTGGGGCTGTAGCTGACATAGCTGGGCTCCGGCACCAGCACCTCGTCCCCGGGCCCGATGATGGCCCGCAGCGCCACGTCGATGGCCTCGCTGGCGCCCACGGTGATGACGATGTCCGACTTGGGGTCATAGGAGAGGGAAAAGCGCTCCCGCATGTAGCGGGCCACGGCTTCCCGCAGCTCCGGCAGGCCCCGGTTGGCGGTGTACTGGGTCTCGCCCCGCAGCAGGCTTTCGATGGCCGCGTTGCGGATGTGGTACGGGGTGACGAAATCCGGCTCGCCCACCCCCAGGGAGATGGTGCCCTTCATGGTGGAGGCCATGTCAAAGAAGCGCCGGATGCCGCTGGGCGGGACGGCGGCGATGGCCGGGTTCAGATAGCGGTCGTAATTCACGGCGTGATCACCAGCCGTCCGTCTTCGCGGGCGTTTTCAAACACCACGCCGTCCTCTTTGTAGCGCTTCAGGACGAAGGCGGTGGCGGTGCCCGTCACCGTGTCCAGCACCGAGAGCTTCTCCGACACGAAGAGGGCCAGCTCCTTCAGGGTCCTGGCCTCCACCAGCACCAGCAGGTCATAGCTGCCGCTCATCAGGTAGACGCTTTTCACCTCGTCGAAGGCGTAGATCCGGGCGGCCACGGCGTCAAAGCCCTGCTCCCGCTGGGGCAGGACCCGCACCTCGATCATGGCCTCCACGCGCTCCCGGTCCGTCTTGTCCCAGTTCACCACCGGGGCGTAGCGCAGGATCACCTTTTCCCGCTCCAGCTTTTCGATGGCTTCCGCCACCTGAACGGTGTCCGTGCCGGTCATCACGGCCAGCTTTTCCAGCGGCATCCGGCAGTCTTCCCGGAGGATGTCCAGCAGTTGGCTTTCCAGTTTGGTCATGAGGGTCTCTCCCTTCCCGTCCTGTAAATAGAACGGTGCTATTTTACAACGGATTCCCGCTTTGTGCAAGCAAATTGTCAAACAAGGGCAAACAGGCAAGCGAAAACCCCGCCGAAGCGGGGCTTCCTGCCGGTTGGAGGCTTCACTCCACCACGTCGGAGCGGAGGACGGTGAAGGTGTAATCCTCGCTGCTCAGCAGCATGGGCTTGTAGTGGATCTCGAGGCTCTCCCAGCCTTCGTCCACCTCGAAGCCGACCTCACCTTTGGCCTCGGCGCCCGGGGCCACGGTGGCGTCCAGGGGCGTGTCCGACACCAGCAGCGCGGCAAAACTGCCGTACTTGGACTCGCCCTTCTCGATGATGCTGAAGGACAGGGTGCTGGAGAAGGAGACGCTGCTGTCCGAGCCGTTCTTCACGGCGATCTCCACCAGGACGTAGACCTTGCCGTCGTCGGGGGTGAGCCAGGAGTCGCCCTTGCTGATGCGCACGCCGACGGGGGTGATGCTGACGCCGGAGGCGGTGACGACGGGCTTGTTCAGGTCGCTGGCTGCCGCGTCGGCGGTGTCGGTCCGCGTCGGGGAAGCGGCGCCGGCATCCCCCGCGGGTGCGGCGGTCGTGCGGACGAACCGATAGCTGAACTCGTCCCCGGTCATGACCAGCTTGCCGTCCGTCAGGCTGGCGAAGGCGCCGCCCACCAGGATGGTGGTGTCAAACTGATACCAGTCGAATTCCATGGAATCCTCGTCGCTGACCACCACGCCCTTGCCGTCGCTGTTGAAGGTGATGGTCATCTCGATTTCGATGCCCAGGAGCTTAAGCAGGGACAGGCTGTACCAGTCCTCGCCGATCTGGACCTCGTCCAGCGCCCAGGTGCCGGTGACGTCCTCGGCGGCCAGGGCGGACAGCGGCAGGGCCGTCAGCAGCATGATCAGGACGGTCAGCAGGGCATAGATCCGATGTTTGCGCATGGTTTTTTCCTCCGTTTTTCTTTTGTTTCCGGGTGGTGATCTCTGGTTCAGGATGGGCCCATTATAACGGACGAGGCGGCGGTGTGTCAACAGGAAAAACGGCCGGCCGGTCTTTCCGCCCGTCACAATTTGGCCATTGTCAGCGCCGGGCCCTTGTGGTATAATCGGCGTGATTTTTCGAAAGGCGGGGATTCAAGGTGGCTGCGATCGGCTTTGACAAGGACCTGTACCGGAAAACCCAGTCGGAACACATCATGGCGCGCATTGCGAAATTCGGCAAGCTGTATCTCGAATTCGGCGGCAAGCTGTTCGACGATTTTCACGCGTCCCGGGTTCTGCCGGGGTTCAAGCCGGACTCGAAGATCACCATGCTGAAGCAGCTGCGGGAGCAGACGGAGATCGTCATGGCCATCAACGCGGACGACATCGAGAAGAACAAGGTCCGCGGGGACATCGGCATCACCTACGACATGGACCTGCTGCGGCTGGTGGACGCCTTCGTGGCCAACGGGCTGTATGTGGGTAGCGTGGTGCTGACCCGGTGGCGCGGCCAGCCCTCCGCGGTGGCCTATGAGAAGAAGCTGAACGCCCTGGGTCTGCGCACCTACCGCCATTATCCCATCGAGGGCTATCCCGCCAACCTGTCCCTCATCGTCAGCGACGAGGGCTACGGCCGCAACGACTACATCGAGACCACCCGGCCCCTGGTGGTGGTCACCGCCCCCGGCCCGGGCTCCGGCAAGCTGGCCACCTGCCTCAGCCAGATCTATCACGAGCAGAAGCGCGGCGTCAAGGCGGGCTACGCCAAATTCGAGACCTTCCCCATCTGGAACCTGCCCCTGAACCATCCGGTGAACCTGGCCTACGAGGCTGCCACGGCGGACCTGCGGGACGTGAACATGATCGACCCTTGGCACATGGAGGCCTACGGCGAGACCTGCGTCAACTACAACCGCGACGTGGAGGCCTTCCCGGTGCTGAAGGCCATGTTCGAGCGCATCTTCGGCCAGAGCCCCTACCAGAGCCCCACGGACATGGGCGTCAACATGATCGCCAGCTGCATCGTGGACGACGGGGTCTGCCGGGAGGCCGCCAGGCAGGAGATCATCCGCCGCTACTACGACGCCCTGTGCGACCGCCGCAAGGGCAACGCCGGGGACGAGCCGGTGACCAAGATCGAGTTCCTGATGAAGAAGGCGGGTATCAGCGTCGCGGACCGGCCGGTGGTGGCCGCGGCCAACATCCGGGCCTCCGAGACCGGCGGGCCCGCCGCCGCCATGCAGATGCCCGACGGCACGGTGCTCACGGGCAAGACCAGCTCCCTGCTGGGGGCCTCCTCCGCCCTGATCCTGAACGCCCTCAAGTACCTGGCGGGCATCGACGACGGCATCAAGCTCATCGCCCCGGAGGTCATTGAGCCCATCATGGAGCTGAAGGTGAAGTATCTGGGCAACCACAACCCGCTGCTGCACATCGACGAGATCCTCATCGCCCTGGCCCTGGCCGCCACCGAGAACGGGAGCGCCCAGGCCGCTTACGCCATGCTCCCCAAGCTGGCCGGGCTGGAAGCCCACTCCTCCGTGATCCTCTCCCAGGTGGACGTGGGGGTTTTCCGGAAGCTGGGGGTCAACCTGACCTGCGAGCCGGCCTATCAGTCCAAGAAGCTGTATCACACCTGAATTTGACATCCGCTACATATTGTGGTAGAATGACCTGTGTACCACAAGGCCGGAGGTTTTGTCATGCCTGTATGGATCAGACGGTTGCTGGGCGCGGCGCTGCTGCTGACGCTGCTGCTGGGCGGCGCGGCGCACGCGGAGGACGCGCTCCGGGGGTACTCGGCCGGGGAGGGCTACGTGTACGTCTGCCTCGGCACATATCCGCAGCACGCAGACGGCCGCAGGGAGCCGATCCTGTGGTGGGTGCTGCGGGCGGACGACGAAAAGGTGTGGCTCCTGAGCGAATACATCCTGTTTGCCCGGGCCATGCACACCAGCCTCGGCGAGTATCAGAAGACGTTCAAGGGGGATTTCGCCCGGACGGAACTGTGCGGGTACCTGAATACGACGTTTGCGGCCGATGCTTTTTCGGAGCGGGAACTGCGGCTGCTGCTCCCGTTTGAGCCCTACGGGAAGGTGTTCATCCTCAGCAAGGAAGAGCTGAGCGACAAGAGCCTCGGGCTGGGGGTGACCCTGAAGGATTCCAGTAGCGAGGCCAAGATCCGGGCCAACCCGGGGCTGCGGGCCTGGGGCACCGAGTGGGCTGTCCGGAACAACGGCTACCCGGAGGCGGAATATCCCAATCCGAAGGCCAAGATCCGCAACGCCGCGGGCACGGCCAACATCACGGTGGCGGAGAAGCGGCTTTTTGTCTATTCCGCCTCCCGGGGCGGGATCAGCCCCTACTGGACCCGGAGCCAGTCGCCCTCGGACGGTCGCCACGCCAACTGCACCAAGGCGAACGGAACCATCGGGCACATTGAGGTGGGCCGGGACAACGAGGGGGTCCGGCCGTCGGTCTGGCTGGCCGCGGACGGCTGGCGGATCGCCGGCGGTTCGGGAACCAAAGAGGACCCCTACGTGATCGCCCCGGCGGAGGACGGCCCGGAGACCGCTGACGCCAGTACAGAGACCGGAGGAGAAGAATGATCAGGAAATGGCTCGGCGCCGCCCTGCTGGCACTGGCGCTGATCTTTGCTTTCGGGACGGCCTGCGCGGAGGAGGCCAGGGACATCACCGGCGAGTGCAGGTTCAAGTCCTCCGCCACCAAGTTCAAATACACCCAGATGACCAACGGGAAGTTCACCAACTACTGGTACACCCACGAGGCGAAGCACAACTTCCTGACCTTTGTGGCCCCGTCAAAATCCCCGATCTACAGCATCTACCTGTGCTTCAAGCAGATCCCGGACGCCTACGAGGTCCAGGTGCCCAGGGGGAGCGGCTGGGAGACCGTCGCCGTGGGGGATCCCTTCTATGCCCACGCGTACTTTGAAATCCCCGGCGGAGCCGGCTCCGTGCGGATCTACGTCCCCACGGAGACCCGGCAGGTGCTGGGCTTCAACCAGGTGTACGCCTTCTCCGAGGGCGAGGCGCCGGACTGGGTCCAGCGCTGGGAGCCTCCGCTGGAGAACGCGGACATCCTGTTCATGAGCACCCACCCGGACGATGAGCTGATCTTCTTCGGCGGCGCCATCCCCACGGCGGTGGACCAGGGCCGCAAGGTGGCGGTGTCCTACCTGACCTACTCCAACACCACCCGCCGCTCGGAACTGCTGAACGGCCTGTGGGCCCTGGGGGTCCGCAACTATCCCTACATCGGCGATTTCACCGACAGCTACGGGAAGAACGCCGAGGCGCAGTACAAAGCCCTGGGCGGCGAGAAAAAGGTGCACGGCTGGGCGGCCGGGGTCATCCGGCAGGCCAAACCCAGGGTCATCGTGTGCCAGGACCTGGAGGGCGAGTACGGCCACCCCATGCACAAGGTGATGGCGGACACGGTGACCACGGTCTTCAGCCAGACGGCGGACCCGGCCCAGTACCCGGAATCCGCGGAGCAATACGGCGTCTGGCAGGCGGACAAGCTCTACGTCCACCTGTGGAAGGAGAACAGCAGCCGCTTCGACTGGGAGACCCCCCTGGCCTCCTTTGACGGAAAGACCGGCATCGAGCTGGCGGACACGGCGTACCGCACCCTCCACGTCTCCCAGAAGGCCAGCGGCATGAGCGTGGACGACGAGGGCGTGAAGTACGACAACCACCTCTTCGGCCTGTACGCCTCCACGGTGGGCCCGGACGTGAAGGGCGGGGATTTCTTTGAGCACCTGGAGGGCGAAGCCGAACCCGCGGCGTCCCCTGAACCCGTGGAGACACCTGAGCCCGAGAAGACGCGGCCCGAATCCGGGGAAGCGCAGCCCGAATCCGGGGAAGTGCCGACTGAGTCCGCGGAATCGCCTGCCCCCGCCGCCGATCCCACTTCACAGGGCAGCGTGACGGAAGAGAAAGAAGAAAAATGGGTCGAGACGGACCCGGAGCTGGCGGCGATCCTGCCGGAGCTGAACGCGAAGGGCTTCCTCGACGAGGGCGAGTTCATCTGGTCCAGCGACGAAAAGGGCCTGTACGTGTACGTCGGCACGGGCTGGCGGATCGTGATCCGGCGCGGCTACGAGGTGCCGGACAAAAAGCATCCCTTCTACTACTTCGAGGCCAACATCTGGTGCGATGTGGAGAACGGCGTGCTGCCTGTGACGGTTTTCGCGGACCCGGAGCACCCCAGGACGACCCACAAGTTCGTGCGCAATATCGCCGAGGAGAACCGGGCGGTCTTTGCCACCAGCACGGATTACTACACCTACCGCATCAAGCAGACCTACCCCACGGGCATTGAGGTCCGCAACGGCGTGATCTTCTACGACGAGCCCCGGAAGAACCCGCCCACCATGCCCAACTACGAGACCCTGGCCTTCTTCGCGGACGGCCGGATCGAAAGCCATCCCAGCACGGAGATGAGCGCGAAGGATTACCTGAACGCCGGCGCGGCCAACGTGTTCTGCTTCGGCCCCTGCCTGATCCGGGACGGCCAGTTCACGGAGTATCTCAAGACGGCCCACACCAGCTACAACCCGCGCTACGCCTTCGGCATGGTGGAGCCCGGCCACTACGTGGCGCTGCTGTGCGAGGGCCGGGTGAAGCGCTCCAAGGGGGTCCAGATGACGCATCTCGCCCAGATGATGATGGACCGCGGCTGCACGGTGGCCGTAAACCTGGACGGCGGCCAGAGCGCGGTGTTCGCCTTCATGGGCCGGCAGCTCAACGAGGTGGTGTCCACCGATCCCAAGGGGCGGGCCCAGGCGGAGGTCCTGGCCTTCGGTTTTTCGGATCAGGTGGGTGAGTACAACATCGGTCCATAACCCTGTTTCAGCCGGTGCGATCCGGCGCGAGGAGGAACAGTGATGACTGGCAAAGAGAAAATGCTGATCACCGGCGGCATGCCCCTGGAGGGGGTCGTGCGGGTCAGCGGCGGCAAGAACACCTCGGTGGCGGTGATCCCGGCCACCCTGCTGTGCGATGAGCCCTGCACCATCGAGAACCTGCCGGACATCGACGACGTGCGGGCGCTGGTGGACATCCTGCGGTCCCTGGGGGCGCAGGTGGATTATGAGCCCGGTTCCTTCATGCGGGTGGATCCCCGGACGGCCGACGGCTGTCAGGTGGGCTACCGGGACGCCCAGCGCCTCCGGGCCTCCTATTATCTCATCGGCGCGCTGCTGGGCCGCCAGGGCAAGGCGGAGGTGGCCTTCCCCGGCGGCTGCAAGATCGGCACCCGGCCCATCGACCAGCACCTGAAGGGCTTCAACGCCATCGGGGCCCGGACCGAGGAGCGGGGCGGCGCCATCTTCGCGGACGCGGAGGAGCTCACCGGCGGGGACGTCTTCTTTGACGTGGTGACGGTGGGCGGCACCATCAACGTGATGCTGGCGGCCTGCAAGGCCCAGGGCACCACCGTGCTGCACAACGCGGCCAAGGAGCCCCACATCGTCGACCTGGCCAACTTCCTCAACAGCATGGGCGCCAAGGTGAAAGGCGCCGGCACCGATACCATCCGCATCCGGGGCCAGAACTGGCTTCACGGCACCACCTACGCCGTGATCCCGGACCAGATCGAGACCGGCACCCTGATGATCGCCGCCGCCGCCACCCACGGCGACGTGGAGATCTCCGGCTGCATTCCCACCCACATGGAGGCCCTGACGGCCAAGCTGCTGGAGATGGGCGTGCGGGTGACGGATTCCGACGACGCCATCCGGGTGCGCATGAACGGCGCTCACCGGTCGGTGAACGTGAAGACCCAGGTCTATCCCGGCTTCCCCACGGACCTGCAGCAGCCCATGAGCGCGCTGCTCACCACGGCCCACGGCACCAGCATCATCCAGGAGACCATCTTCGAGTCCCGCTTCAAGCACATGGACGAACTGGTGCGCATGGGCGCCAACATCCGCGTGGTGGACCGGACGGCCATCATCGAGGGGGTCCCGACCCTCTACGGCGCACCGGTGACCACCACCGACCTACGGGCCGGCGCCGCGCTGCTGGTGGCGGGGCTGATGGCCAAGGGCGAGACGGAGATCTACGAGCCGGAATACATCGACCGGGGCTATGAGCACATCGAGGACAAGCTGCGCTCCCTGGGCGCGGTGATCCGCCGCGAACCCATCGAGTGACCGGCCCGGGAACAGATCAGGAAGAAGGGAGGCGAGGGCCATGACCGATCCGTTTGTCCTGCTGGGCGTGGAGGACACCGTGACCGAGGCGGAGCTTCGGCGGGCGTACCATCAGAAGGCCATCGCCTGCCATCCGGACCAGTTCCGGGACGAGGAAGCCCGGGAGGCGGCCAACCGGCGCATGGTGGCCCTGAACCGCGCCTTTGAGGAAGCCCTGCGGGCGCTGGACAGCGCGCCCTCCTGGAAGCGGAACCTCCTGAGCTGCGAGGAGGCCGTGACCCTGGCCGGCCAGCTGCTGAAACAGGGGGAGCCGGAGAACGCCCTGTGCCAGATGCTCCGGGCCACCAGCCGGGACGCCAGCTGGTACGCCACCCAGGGGGCCATCCTCATGGCCATGAAGCAGTTTGAGTCCGCGGAACAGTCCTACCGGGAGGCCGTGCGCATGGACGCGGCCAACATCCACTACCGGGCGGAACTCCTGAAGGCCCAGCAGGCTTTCCGGGAGTCCAAGACCCTGACCGGACGGCTGAAGAACCTGATCCGCAGGGACAGGCGTTGATACCCGGCGCGCGGGGACGGCACCGGGTTTTCGTGATTTTGGAGAGGAGGCGCACGCGATGCCGAAGGACGTCTACGAAGTGCTGGCATATGCGATGCGCTATTGGTTTGCCCTGCTGGGGGTGCTCATCGTCTGGCGGGCCTTCCGGTGGCTGCGGAAGGACCGGAAGGCCAAGCACCGCCGGCTCCGGGCGCTGCCGGACGCGGGGATGATCGGCGAGATGGCGGTGCTGGAGGGGAGCCGGGAGCTGCAGGAGGGCATGACGGTGCCGGTGCCCCGGGAGGGCGCCCTGGGCTATGTCCGCACCTGCGACATCACGGTGCCGGTGGCCGGGGTGGCCAGGGAGCACCTGTATTTCCGCTACGACCCGGGGAAGGGTCTGGTGATCGAGCCGGGCTTCAGGCAGGTGTGCTGGATCGACGGGGTGGCGGTGACGTCCCGCAGCGCCCGGAAACGCCCCGCCGTCCTGCGCCACGGCTCCGTGCTGAAGGTGGGGGAGGCCGTGCTGCGGATGCGGTTCTTCCTGGGCCTGGCCGGGGAGATCCGCCCGGCTTACCCCGCGGAAGGCGATGAGGCGGCGGCCATCGGGTACGGCGCGATCCACGCGGTGCCGGAGGGCGAGCGGGACGCCGGAAAGGAGGCGCGCCCATGAGACGGAACCGGCAGGAGGACAAGGCCCGGCGGGCGGGCCGGGAGCTGGTCTGGGCGGTCATGCTCTTCTATTTCAGCGCGTTTCTGCTGCTGGCCCTGCGGGATTATTCGGCCCAGGGCTTTCTGCTGGCGGTGGCGGTGCCGGCCATGATCTGGCTGGGCTCCAACCTGCTGCCGCGGCTGTTCCCTGCAGACCGGCTGCTGCTGTCCCTGACCAATTTCCTCTGCGCCATGGGGGTGCTGGTGCTCTACGACGTCAACCCGTCCTACGCCTACAGGCAGGTGGTGTTCTACGGCCTGGGCATCGCGGCCATGGCGGCGTGCGTCTGGGTCGTGCGGCTCAGCGGGTCGGGCCGGCGGCTGTCCCGGATGCTGATCCCCGTCTCCCTGGTGCTGCTGGCGCTGCCGCTGCTGTTCGGGGAGGTGAACCACGGGGCCAAGAACTGGATCAACCTGGCGGGGGTCTCCTTCCAGCCCAGCGAGGCGGTGAAGATCTTCCTGCTGATCGTGCTGGCGTGCTTCATGTCCCGGCGGAGGTTCTGGATCTGGTTCCCCTTCGCCGTGATCTGCCTGGGCCTGCTGATGCTGCAGATGGACATGGGCACGGCCCTGCTCTACTACGGCGTGACGCTGCTGATGTACTTCGCCTCCTGCGGCTCCTTCGCCGTGCTGGGGGCGGGGCTCGCCGGCGGCGTGGGGGCGGCGTATCTGGGATACCGGATGTTTTCCCATGTCCGGCGGCGGGTGGCGGTGTGGCGCAACCCCTGGGCGGTCTATGAGGACGCCGGGTACCAGGTGGCCCAGGGGCTGATGGCCATCGCCTCCGGCGGCCTGCTGGGGGTGGGCCTGGGGCTCGGGACCCCTACCGTCATTCCGGAATACCACAACGACTACATCTTCGCGGTGATCTGCGAGCAGTTCGGCCTGATCTTCGCCGTGTGCGTCATGGCCATGTATGTGGCGCTGATCTGGCGGGGGGCCACGGTGGCCATGGCGGCCCGCACCGGCTTCCACGGCCTGCTGGCCATGGGCGCCACCCTGATGCTGGGCCTGCAGACCTTCGTTATCATCGGCGGCGTCATCAAGCTGATCCCCCTCACCGGCGTCACCCTGCCCTTTGTCAGCTCCGGCGGCACCTCCCTGATGTCCAGCATGTGCCTCATCGGGCTGATCCAGGGGGTGTCCAGCCTCAACGAGGACGACCTGCGGGAGGACGCCCGGCTGGCCTACCTGGGAGAGGAGGCGGGGCTGTGAAACGGCAGCGGATCCGGTACAAGCTCCTGGCCCTCTTTCTCTTCGCCCTTTTCGGCGCGCTGGTGGTTTACGGCGGATACACCTACCTCACCAACGGCAGCCGCTGGTTTGCCTACAGCAAAAACCAGCGCATCCGCAACCAGAAGCAGACCGTCACCGCCGGGGACATCCTGGACCGGAACGGCGTGGTGCTGGCCGCCACCGACGCGGAGGGAAACCGGGTCTACCAGGCGGAGCGGGCCGACCGGATGGCCATGGTCCACCTGCTGGGGGACACGGCCAACCACGTGGCCAACGGGGTGGAGAGCTTCCAGAGCAGCTATCTGTACGGGTTTCAGGCTTCCCTGTGGGAGCGGCTCTCGGATCTGTGGACCGGGGAAACCCGCAAGGGGGACACGGTGCAGCTGACGGTGTCCGCGCCCATGACCACGGCCCTGGCGGAGGCCCTGCACCGCGCCTGTGACGAGACGGATCCCCGGGGCGCGGCGGTGGCGCTGAACTGGCGGACCGGGGAGGTTCTGGCGGCGGTGAGCCTGCCGTCCTTCGATCCGCAGGACCCGGCGGGCTCCCTGAGCGCCGAATCCGGGCCCGCCGTCAACCGCGCCGCCCAGAAGGCTTACGCCCCCGGCGCGGCTTTCACGCCGGTGGCGGAGGCCGCTTCTCTGGTATACCTCCACCTGTACGGGACGGAGGACATCCCCCGGGAAGCGCTGGCGGGGCGGCTGTCGGCGAAGGACCTGCGGACGGAGGCGGAGCGCTTCGGCTTCAACGACAATTTCCTGTTCCGGGACCTGGTGGTGAACAACTCCGCCTTTCCGTCGGGCAGCCTGACGGAGGCGGAATTCCTGGCGTGCCTGGCGGGACAGGGCGGCGTCCGGGCGACCCCCATGCACCTGTGCATGACGGCCGCCGCCATCGCCAACGACGGCGTGATGATGGAGCCGCGCCTGCTGAGGCGGGTGACGGGCCCCCGGGGCGCCGGGCGCCTGGCGTTCACGGCGTCGGAATACGCCCGGGTCCTCACGGCGGAGGAGGCGGACCAGATGCGGAACATCCTGCGGCGGCGCACGCCGGGCGGCCTCCCGGACGCCGTCTGCGGGGTGGCCGGCGGCTCCGGAGCGGACAGCTGGTTCCTGGGCTTCGCGGCGGACGAAGCCATGCCCGTGGCCCTGTGCCTGGTGGTGGAGGACGGCGCGGACCGGGACGCGGCCTGCGTGGCGGCGGCGGAAGCCTTCGCCTGGATGGAGGCTCACCCGGAGGCCTACGCGGCGGAGTAGAGAATATCGCGGGCCGGCAGGAATTTCCCTTCCCGCGGCGAATGGTAAGCAAATCACAGACAGGAGGGCGTCGGACATGCGGGAACGTCTGCGGCAGATCCAGATCCGGTGGCCGTTGGTGGCGCTGGTTATGTTGCTGGCGGTAGGCGCGGTGATCGCCATCCTGGCCACAGGCAGCGCAGGTTCGGCGACGGCTCATAAAACGGAAAACGACGCCCAGGTCAACCTGTCCCGGAAAGAGCAGGAGATGGCTGAGCTGCAGAAGAACGTGGACAGCGTGGGCAAGAACGCCTACATCGAGTCCAAAGCCCGCGAGGAGGGCATGATCCGGGAAGGTGAGCTGATCTTTCGCGTGGAAAATCCGGAGCGGCTGGACTGCTACACCGTGGAGGAGTGGCAGATCCTGACCAACGAGCGGCAGATTTACGCGGAGACCGGCGGAAAATGACCATGGAGGCTGCGGTGTGGCTTGCCGCGGCCTTTTCCGTACACAGAAGCCCGGACCGGCGTGGAGGGACACAATGGCAGAGAAAAAAGTCGCGGTGATCGGAATCGGATCCAACTCGGTGCGCATGCTGACAGCGCTGATCAGCGGGGAAACGGGCATCCGCCTGAGCCGTGAACGGGCGGCGACCCGGCTTTTCGCGGGGCTGAACGAGCACAGGCGCCTCAGCGACAGCAGCATGGAGACCACTTCCTCGGCGGCGGGGGACATGGCGCGGCGGGCCAGGGACGCCGGAGCGTCGGAACTGACGGTGTTCGCCACCTCCGCCACCCGGGACGCGGTGAACGCGGCGGATTTCGCGGCGCGGATCAAGGAAAAAACCGGGGCGGACCTGCGGGTCTGCTCCGGGAGCGAGGAGGCGGCGCTGTCCTTCATCGGGGCCACCGACGGCGGGGACTGCGGCGTCATCGACATCGGCGGCGGCTCCACCGAGGTGGTGGTGGGGGAGGGCTTCACCGTCCGCAGCGCGGTGTCGTGCCAGATGGGGGCGGTGCGGCTGTTCCGGCTCATCGCCATTGACAGCCCGGCGGATCTCCCCGGGGCGGTCCAGGCGGCGGCGGGGGTCCTGTCCGACACCCTGGAGGATCAGCCGGCGTGGCGCGCCCCGGCGGCGTGGTGGGGCACCGGCGGCACTTTCACCTGCCTCAGCGCCTTGGTGCGGGACACGGACTGGACGGACCGGACCGTGACGCAGGGCACGGTGCTGACCCGGGAGGCGGTGTGGGACCAGGCCCGGCGCCTGGCGGCCCTCACCGTGCCGGAGCGCCTGAAGATCCACAGCCTCCAGCCCAGCCGGGCGGACATCGTGGTCCACGGCATCTGCATCCTGCTGGCCTGCATGGAGCGCCTGGACATCCCGGCCATCACCGTCAGCGAGTACGGCAACCTGGACGGCATGATGAAGCGGCTGTACAACCTGAAAGCGCTGGTGAGTCTCCCGGTTCGTCAGCCCTGAGGGGAGGCATCACAGCGGCAGGGAACCGCCGTCCCCGCAACAGCGCCGCATCTCCCCGTCCTGCAGGATCCAGGCCTCGCCGTACAGGGTGGCTTGGCCGTTTTCCGCCAATACGTAGCTCCGGTCCGGCAGGGCGTAGAAGACCCGTCCCCGGCTGTCCGGGATCGAGATGTCCTCGAAGAGGCGCAGCCCGTCGACGCGGTTGTCCTTCACCATCTGGTAATGGGGGAGGATCATGACGTTCGTCAGCCCCAGCCCCGGCAGAAAGCGCCGGTAGGCCGGATCGACGGCTTCCCCGGGCTCCTCCGGCTGGGCGTACACGGTGCCGCAGCAGTTCATGGAGCCCGCGCTGATGCCCATGACCACCCCGTCGAAGTCCCGCAGCGCGTCCGCCAGGCCGATGGCGGCAAACCAGGCGTTCTGGGTGGGGACATGGCCGCCGGAGAGAAGGACCACCCGGCTCTCGCCCACAGCCTGCCGGATCTCCCAGGGAGAAAGACGGCCGTCCAGCATCCGCATCCGCCTGAGGGGGCAGCCCAGGGCGGCAAAGGCGTCGGCGAAATCCTTCGCCATGTCGTCGTTGTGCCGGTGCTCCTCGGGCCAGGCGGCCAGCATGACCCCCTCCGCGTCCGCGGGGGTCCGGGCCTTCAGCCGCTCCGCAAAGCCGTTGTCCTTCCAGTACACGAAGGGGATCCCCAGCCCCCGGGCGCCGTCGTCGTCGCAGGGGGAGGACGTCAGGAACAGGTTCATGTCAGCCACCTCCACCGCGAGGGTACGCCCGTTTTCCCGGCCTGTCAAGCCCCGCGGCTGACGTGCGGACGGAACAGGGCCGCAGGGGGTCATACTGTTCCGTGTCAGGAACGCTAAATGAAGGCAAAGGGATTCCGAGGCCTGCGGGCCTCGGCCAGGGCTTTCCGATCGCCCTGGACCTTCGGTTGCATACCCTTACTTGACTTGTAATTCTTATGTGAGATGAGTATTAAGTGAGATTGGTATCAGAAGGGTTGCTGAAAGCCCGCCAATCTTCAACCGTCAGGAGGTTGGCTTTTTATTTTCGGGCTTCCCACGGGCCCAAAGCGCCCCGGACGAGCGGCGCGCGGCGGCGAAAATCTTACAAAACGACGGCTTTGATCCTTCCATCCGGGCGGCAAAAGTGGTATAATCCAAATGATATGGGTCCGGAAGGAGGCGCGGCTGTGGAGCGGTTTGAGGCGAACGTGCTGGGCACGGTTTACCGCAACGACGACAACGGGTATTCCGTGGTCACGGTGCAGCTGGGCCGCGGGGAGCAGACCGTGGTGGGCACGCTTCCCCGGCTGCGCCCCGGGGAGCAGGCGGCCTTCACCGGCGTGTGGACCGAGCACCCCACCTACGGGAAGCAGTTCAAGTGCTCCTACTGCGAGCCCCTGAAGCCCACCACCGCGCTGGGCATCGAGCGCTTTCTGGCCAGCGGCATCATCAAGGGCGTGGGCCAGACCACGGCCAAGGCCATCGTGTCCCACTTCGGGGAGGAAACGCTGACGGTGCTGTCCGAACATCCGGAGCGCCTGCAGGAGATCCCCGGCATGGGCAAAAAGCGCTGGAAGCAGATCGCCCAGAACTACGCGGAAACCACCGCCGAGCGGGACGCCATGATCTTCCTGCAGTCCTACGGCATCCCCGCCACCCTCTCCGTGCGCATCAGCAAGCTCTATGGCGACCGGGCCAGCGAGATCATCTCCTCCAACCCCTACCGGCTCTGCGAAGACCTGGAGGGTGTGGGCTTCGTCACGGCGGACCGCATCGCCACGGCCATGGGCATTCCGCCGGACAGCGAGGGCCGCATCCGGGCCGCCCTGCGCTACCTGCTGCAGGAGGCCGCCAACGGCGCGGGCCACGTGTACCTGCCCCGGGAGGAGCTGGTGCGGCAGGCCCGGGGACTGCTGCGGGTGGAGGCCGAGCTGGTGGAGCGGCAGGTGCAGTACCTGGCCATCGCCCGGGACGTGATCCTGCGGGGCGAGGCGGAGGAGCCGGAGCAGGTCTGGCTGCCGCGGTTCGAGTCCGCGGAGCGGGAGGTGGCCCAGCGGCTGTGCGAGCTCATGGCGGCGGCGCCTCCGCCCCTGGACCGCGGCGCGGACCGGGGCATCGACCAGTTCGAGCAAAGGGAAGGCATTGCCTTCAGCCAGCGGCAGCGGGAGGCCATCCGGTCCGCCCTGAAGCAGGGGGTGCTGGTGATCACCGGCGGCCCCGGCACGGGCAAGACCACCATCATCAACTGCATCATCCGCCTGCTGGCCGGGTCGGGCGGCATCAGCCTCTGCGCGCCCACCGGCCGGGCGGCCAAGCGCATGACCGAGACCACGGGCCTGGAGAGCCGGACCATTCACCGGCTGCTGGAGTACAGCGGCGAGGCGGGGGACTTTGCCCGCAACGCCGAATGCCCCCTGGAGACCGACTGCGTCATCGTGGACGAGGCGTCCATGATCGACCTGATCCTGATGCGGTCCCTGCTGCGGGCCATCGAGCCCGGCACCCGGCTGATCATCGTGGGGGACAGCGACCAGCTGCCCAGCGTGGGCCCGGGGAACGTGCTGGGGGATATCCTCCAGAGCGGCGTGGTGCCCGCGGTGCGCCTGACAGACATCTTCCGGCAGGCCGGGGCCAGCCGCATCGTGGTCAACGCCCATCGCATCAACCACGGGGAAATGCCCCTGCTGAACGAAAAGGACACAGACTTCTTCTTCGAGCGCTCGGACAGCCCGGGCCAGACCGCTCTGCGGGTGGTGGGCCTGGTGGCGGAGCGGCTGCCCCGGTTCCGGGGCGTGGCCGGCGCCGACCGCATGCGGGAGATCCAGGTGCTGGCGCCCGCCCGGAAGGGGGAGTGCGGCGTGGTGCAGCTCAACGCCATGCTGCAGGAGACCCTGAACCCTCCGGCCCCGGACCGGCCCACCCTCAGCTGGGGCGAGACGGTTTTCCGCCTGGGGGACAAGGTGATGCAGACCCACAACGACTACCAGATCGGCTGGCACCGGGAGACCGCCAGCGGCTGGGAGGACGGCCAGGGGGTCTTCAACGGCGATGTGGGCTTTGTGACGGAGGTGGACACGGAGGAGCACACCCTCACGGTCCGCTTTGACGAGGGCCGCGACGTGGTATACGGCTCCGCGGACCTGGAAAACCTGGACCTGGCCTACTGCCTGTCGGTGCACAAGAGCCAGGGCAGCGAGTTCCCCGTGGTGGTGATGCCGGTGTGCGGCGGCCCGCCCATGCTCCTGACCCGCAACCTGTTCTACACCGCCCTCACCCGCGCCCGGGAGCTGGTGGTGCTGGTGGGCCGGGAGGAGACCATCCGGCAGATGGTGGAGAACGACCACATCCTGAAGCGCAACACCGCCCTGGCCAAAAGACTCCGGCAGGCGGCGGAACTGTACCGCCTGTGAAGGGGCGGGGCCGGCTCGTCTCCGCGGCGCGGCGGACGGACGAGGGGGCGCTGGACGCGGTGTATCCGGCGGGGGCCGTGTGTCTGCTGTGCGGCAGGCGGTCCGCCGGCGCGCTGCTGTGCCCCGAATGCGGAGAGATCCTGGATCAGGAGCGGCTGACCGGCGGAGAGCCCCCGGCGGCA
Source organism: Christensenellales bacterium (assembly GCA_045226335.1). Lineage (GTDB taxonomy): Bacteria > Bacillota > Clostridia > Christensenellales > Aristaeellaceae > RUG11272. Next base: position 36,079 of record JBGVCH010000055.1, read on the forward strand.
TGGCCCTACGAGGGCATCGCCGGGCGGCTGGTGCGGCTGCTGAAGGACCACGCCGTGGCCGCGGCGGCGGAAGTGCTGGCGGAGGGCATCGCGGACCGGGCTGATCCGCGGGCCGACGCGGTGACCTGGGTGCCCATGCCGCCGGAACGCCTCCGGGAGCGGGGCATCGACCACGGCCGGGAGCTGGCGGAGGCCACGGCGCGGCGGCTGGGCCTGCCCTGTGAAGCGCTGCTGGCGCGGCGGCCGGGGTCCTCCCGGCACACCCAGCGGGGCCTGAACGCCGAGGAGCGCCGGCGCAACGTGCGGGACGCCTTTGTCTGCGCAGGGACGCCGCCGGACCGGGTGCTGCTGGTGGACGACGTGCGCACCACCGGCGCCACGCTGGAGGCCTGCCGGGAATGCCTGCTGCAGGCCGGCGCGGGGGAAGTCTGGGCTGTTACCGCCGCGGTGGCGGACTTCCATGGGGACGAGAGCAAGGAGCAGACGGGCCAATGAAGAGATTCAGAATCATCCTGGCGGCGCTGGGGATCCTGCTGGCGGTGCTGGCGGCCGGCGCGGCAGTCGCGGAGGAAGCCGTGTCCGTCAACCGGCAGTGCGCCTTTACCGTCAAGGGTGCCAGCCGCAAGGAGCTGAAAAAGCTGACGGACGGCAAGTACAGTACCTATACCGCCATTCGGGCCGGTGGGGAGATCGGCGTGGACGGCAAGGGCACCCCGCTGGGCAGCGTGCTGGTGCAGTTCTACGAGCGAGCCAGCACCGTGGAGATCTGGGCCCGGGTGGGGGAGGATTGGGAGCTGGCGGGCACCGTGGACGGCTTTCTCTCCGGCTGGGTCCCCCTGCCGGAGGGTACGGAAGCCGCGAAGGTGGTCAACGTCGACAAGGCCCGGATGCTGATGGCGGAGATCACGGTCTACGGCACCGGGGACCGCCCCGGCAACAGCCCGGAATGGGAACTGTACGACAAGGCGGACCTGATGGTGGTGGCCTGCCATCCGGACGACGAGCTGCTGTGGCTGGGGGGCCTGCTGCCCACCTACGCCGGAGAACGGGGCTATCGGGTGCAGGTGGTGTATGCCGTTCCCTCCACCCCCATCCGCCGCCTGGAACTGCTGGACGGCCTGTGGCACTGCGGTGTCCGGGGATACCCCGCCTTCCTGAACCTCCCGGACGTGTTCTCCAAGACCATGAAGCAGGCATACAGCCACTGGGGCAAGAACAAGATGCACAGCCGGGTGACGGGCCTGATCCGCCGCTATCAGCCGGAGGTGGTCGTCACCCACGACCTGAAGGGCGAGTACGGCCACGGCGGCCACGAGGCCGTGGCGGACACGGTGGTGAAGAGCGTGGGCTACGCCGCCGACGAGACGAAATACGCGGATTCCGTGAAGCAGTACGGCACCTGGCAGGTGAAAAAGCTCTACATTCACCTGTACAAGGACAATAAGGTGCAGTTTGACTGGCATCAGCCCCTGGCGGCCTTCGGGGGCAAGGACGGGCTGACGGTGGCCACGGAAGCCCTGGCCCTGCACAAGAGCCAGACGGCCCGGGGCTGGGAGATGGAGGACGGCGGCGCCTGCGACAACAGCAAGTTCGGCCTGGCCATGACCCAGGTGGGTCCGGACGAGGCCGGGGACGATCTGTTTGAGCATGTGTGGCCTGACGACGGGGTGGAGATCGAGGAAGTCACCGGCCCGGAAACGTCCGGAAGCACAGAACAGGAAGAGTAGGAAGCGAAAAAGATGTACGAGGGAAAGCTGGTGCGGCTCCGGGCGTTTGAGGCGGAGGACCTGGACGCGGAGCACGCCTTTGTCAACGATTACGACACGCTGAAGGGCATGATGAGCGGCATTCCGCTGCCGGCCTCCATGTCCGACGAACGCCAGTGGATCGACCGCCAGAGCTCCTACACCTTCGGCGAGTACCAGTTCGCCGTGGAGAACGGCGAGGGCGAGCTGGTGGGGCGCTGCGGCGTCACCAAGATCGACTGGAAGAACCGGGTGGCGGAGCTGGCCATCATGATCGGCACGCCCTACCGCGGCCGCGGCTACGGCACGGACGCCATGGCGGTGCTGTGCGATTTCTGCTTCCGGGAGATGAACGTCCACAAGCTGAAAGTCACGGTGTTCGCCTTCAACAAGCCGGCCCTGCGCTGCTATGAGCAGAACGGCTTTGTGCGGGAGGGCTTCCTCCGGCAGGAGCTGTGGCGGGACGGCGCGTGGCAGGATGTGGTCATCCTTGCAAAAATGGCGCGGGAACCCTCCTGAGCCGTTGACATTATCCCGCTTTGCGGGTATGATGGCCATGTTCACCCTGTTTGGGGAGACGGAAAGGGAAGACACAGGAACATGAAGAAGATCGTGACAAAATTCGGCGGCAGCTCCCTGGCGGACAGCGGACAGTTCCGCAAGGTTAAAGCCATCCTGGATATGGACCCGGCCCGGCAGTATGTGGTGCCCTCGGCGCCTGGGCGGCGCTTCAACGGGGACGACAAGGTGACGGACCTGCTGTACCGCTGTCAGCGGGAAGCGGCGGCGGGCCAGGCCTGGGAGGAGACCTTTGACCGGGTGGCGGCCCGGTACACGGAAATCGCCGCCGACCTGGACCTGACGGTGGACCTGAAGGGCGCCCTGGATGAGATCCGGGAAAAGATCGCCGGCGGGGCCGACGCCAACTACGCCGCCAGCCGGGGCGAGTTCCTCAACGGCCTGCTGCTGGCGGATTTCCTGGGCTGGCGCTTCATGGACGCCGCCAAGGTGATCTATTTCAAGGCGGACGGGACCCTGGACGCGGAGAAGACCAACGTTATCATGATGGCCCTGCTGGCCGACGGCGAGCCCACGGTGATCCCGGGGTTCTACGGCGTGCGGCCGGACGGCAGCGTGCAGACCTTCAGCCGGGGCGGCAGCGACATCACCGGCGCCATCGTGGCCCGGGCCGTGATGGCGGACACCTATGAGAACTGGACCGATGTGTCCGGCTTCCTGATGGCGGACCCCCGGGTGGTGCGCAACCCCCAGGAGATCAGCGCCATCACCTACGCGGAGCTCCGGGAGCTCAGCTACATGGGCGCCTCCGTGCTTCACGAGGACGCCATGTTCCCCGTGCACAAGGTGGGCATCCCCACGGTGATCCGCAACACCAACAACCCCACCCATCCCGGCACCCTCATCAGCCTGAATCTGCCGGTGGAGCCCACCGTGCCCACCATCTCCGGCATCGCCGGGCGGAAGGGCTTCAGCGTGGTGGCGGTGGACAAGGCCATGATGAACAGCGAGCTGGGCTTCGGCCGCAAGGTGCTGCAGGTCTTCGAGGAGGCGGGCATCTCCTTTGAGCACATGCCCTCGGGCATCGACTCCATCTCCGTGGTGGTGGCCGGGGACGCCCTGGCGCCGCACCGGGAGGAGGTCATCCGCCGCATCGCGGACCTCACCCAGCCGGACCACCTCTCCATCCACGACCACATGTCCATCATCGCCACCGTCGGCCGCGGCATGGTGTCCAACTGCGGCACCGCGGCCCGGCTGTTCTCCGCCATGAGCCGGGCGGGGATCAACGTCCGCATGATCGACCAGGGCTCCAGCGAGCTCTCCATCATCGTGGGCGTGGACGACGAGGACTTCGAGCGCACGATCCAGGCGATCTACGCGGAGTTCGTGGGCTGACGGAGCGGGCAGACAAGAGACGGGAAAGGAGGCGGACCGTGAGCCAGTTCAATCCTTGGACCACCGGACAGGGCGGCGTTCCGCCTCAAAGCGGCGCGGAAGGCCAGCCCGCAGCGAGCGGCTATTCTGCGGCCCAGCCCACGGCGGGCGGCTATCCGGGCGCGCAGCCCATGACGGGCACTTACCCCGGCGCGCAGCCCACAGTGGGGACTTACGGGACGCAGCCCATGACGGGGGCCTACACCGCCCCGCAGCCCACGGGCACTTATTTCACGCAGCCCGCCACCCAGGCCTACTCCGGCGGGATGCAGACCCAGGCTTTTTCCGGCTCCCAGACGCCTCTGGGCTACACCTCCTTTTCCGGACCGCAGCAGACGCAGGTCCCGGAGCAGGAGGAGGAAGCGCCGCCGGCGGGCTTCGGCTACGTGGCGGGCAGTGACTACCGGCCCCGGAGTTTCCTGCAGTGGTGGCACGTGCTGGTGATGGCCCTGGCGGTGTGCCTGGCCGGGTTTGTGATCTTTGCCGCCCTGGGGACGGGCGCCCCGGCGAAGAAGACGGATGACGGCGCCTCGGACTACCTCCGGGGCCTGGGATTGGACACGGGCTCCTACGCCGTGGTGCGCTACGCATCCATCGACAGCGCCTACACCGGCGACGCGCTGATCGTCCGGGACGAGGCGGTGTACGACCAGGACGGCGTCACCAGCGTCAGCTATATCGCCCGGGAGGGGCAGATGGTGTACTACGGGTCCGACATCTGCAAGGTGTTCGCTGCCAGCACGTCCACCAGCGCCATGACGTCCCTGCAGAACTACCGCGACCAGATCCGCGAGTACCAGCGGACCCTGCTGGACAGCGAGACCAACATCGCCGGCGAGCGCTATCAGCGGGACAGCGCCCTGCTGGAAAACGTCCGCCTGGTGCGGAACATCATCGCCGGCGAGCCCGGCAGTCTGTCCAACCAGGAGGATCAGCTGACCTCGGCCATCAGCGCCCGGCAGACCTACATCCGTTCCGCCTACCCCGACGATCAGCAGCTGAACCGCGCTTACAGCGACCTGCAGGCCCAGCAGCAGAGCATCGACGCATACACCAAGAATTACAAGGCCATCGAGGCCGGCATCGTCAGCTTCTACGCCGACGGCTATGAGTACGGCCTGAACCTGAACAGCTACGAGGATTACACCGCGGCGGAGATCCGGCGGATGATCAACGGCGAAAAGCCCGCCACGGATGTCCGGAACAAGCAGATCATCTACCGGACCGTGAAGGACGGCCGGTGGGTGGTGCTGCTGCTGGCGGACGACCGGGAATGGGTGCCGGTGGAGGGCCAGACCCTGCTGCTGTACCTGGAGAGCTCGACGGCGGGGGACAGCGCCCTGCCGGCTCTTGTGGAGAGCCACAGCCACACCGGCGGCGAATTGCTGGTGACCCTGGCCCTGGACCAGGGGGTGAGCAATGTCCTCTACACCCGCTCCACCCGAGTCCGGGTGCAGGACGCCTCCGACGCCCTGCTGGTGCCCGAGAGCGCCATCTACATCCAGGACGGCCTGGAGGGCGTGGTCATCAACGTGTACGGCACGGAGTCCTTCGTCCCCGTGCATGTGCTCCGCCGGGACAAGAGCGGCGTGTATGTCACCTCCGTGACCCAGGGCGTTCTCCGGGAGGGCATGGTGGTGCGGCTCTTCCACTGATCTGCGGGAGGTGTGAGGCCATGGACAGAGAATTGCTGCGGCAGCGGCTGGACAGTGTTCGGGACGTGATCCGGGAAGCCGCGGGAGACCGTCCGCTGCCCAGACTGGTGGCGGTGACGAAAACCCATCCGCTGGCGGACATCCTCCCCCTGGCGGAGATGGGGGTCACGGACGTGGGGGAGAACCGGGTGCAGGAGCTCCGGGAAAAACTTCCCGCTCTGAAAGAAAACTTCCGCGTTCACCTCATTGGGAGGTTGCAAAGCAACAAGGTAAAGTATATAATAGAAGAGGTGTGCCTGATCCATTCCCTGGACCGGTGGTCCCTGGCGCAGGAGATCGACCGGCAGGCGGGGATGCACGGGGTGCGGATGCCGGTGCTGATCCAGGTCAGCCCGGCGGGCGAGCCGCAGAAGGGCGGCATGGACCCGGCGGAGGTGCCCGGGTTTATCCGGGCGGCGGCCGGCCTGCCGGGGCTGGACATCCGGGGGCTCATGGCGGTGATGCCGGATACCCGGGACGAAGCCCTGCTGACCCGCCTCTTCACGGACATGCGGACCCTGTTCGAGCGCATGCGGGACGAAGCGGTGCAGGGCGTGCGGATGGAGGAGCTCTCCATGGGCATGTCGGGAGACTATCCCCTGGCGATCCGCTGCGGCGCCACCATGGTGCGGGTGGGCAGCGCGATCTTCGGCCCCAGGGGCTGAGACGCGCCGCGTGATGATATGACGGGGTTAAGAAGGAGTAAGAAAAATGGCGATCTCACGGTTTTTCTCGTCGGTCGCGGATAAGTTTCAGAAAGGGCCCTTTTACAGCGAGGAGTCCAATCTGCCCAGCGGCGGGCGTTCCGGCTATCACCCCGAGGCGCAGCAGCGCGTGCGGCGGTCCCGGATCACCGGCACCCAGGCGCAGCGCACGGCGGCCCAGTCCCCCGTCTTCCGGGGCAGCGGCAACGCCCAGTTCGGCCAGCCGGGCTACACCGGGTATTCGGTGGGCTATCAGGCGGCGGCGCCCGTGAATCCGGCCCAGAGCGGCATTTATCAGCAGCCCGCCGCGCCGCAGCAGAGCCTCGCCTATCAGCAGCCCGCCGCGCCGCAGCAGAGCTTCGCCTATCAGCAGCCCGCGGTGCCGCAGCAGAGCTTCGCTTACCAGCAGCCCGCCGCGCCGCAGCAGAACGCCGGCTATCGCCAGCCCGCCGCGCAGCCCCAGGTCAGCGCGTACCGCCAGCCTCAGGCGGCGGCGTATCAGCAGCCCAATACCGCGGCGCAGAGCGCGGCCTTCCAGCAGCCCATGGCCGTGGGACAGAGCTTCCCCCTGCAGGGTTCCGGCTACCGCACCCCGCAGCAGGGTCCCGTGGCTTCCTACCGCAGGCAGCAGCCCGCCGGCAATTCCATCCAGATCCCGGGCATGCAGCGCCCGGTGACCTTCCAGGCGGCCAACAGCCAGAGCCCCATGATCTATCAGCGCCCGGGCTTCTCCGCCAGCGCTCCGTCGGAGCCTCAGGCACCGGTGCAGACCCAGCCCGAGCTGGGCTATTCTGGCGGTGTGGCGCCCCAGGAGCAGCCCACCCAGCCCAGCGTGGTGATCCCGGTGACCCCCAGCGGCTATCAGGGCAACGAGCAGCCCAACAGGGGCAAGGCGGTGAAGAACCGCTACGCCGCGCCGGCTCCCAGCCGTTACCGCAAGGAGGCCGGGAGCGAGGGCTTCCAGCAGAACTTTGCCCCGAAGGCGGATCAGCCCTACCAGTCGAAGTTCCAGACCGGCGGCGAGACCGGTTTCGGGGTCAAGCAGCGCAATGAGGCCCAGGGCCGCCGCTTCGGCGGCAAGGCGCCGGCCCAGCAGCCCCAGTCGGCACCGCAGCCGGTTCAGCCGATGCAGCCCATGCAGCCGGTCCAGGCCATGCAGCCCGTGCAGCCCCTTCAGCCTGCGCAGCCCGCGGCCGAGCCGGACAACCTCAGCTACATGCCCAACGTCTTTGTGGGCAATGACGGCACGGCTTACCGCCATGTGGAGCGCCTGACCCAGCCCATGTCCGCTTCCACCTGCTACCGCCTGATCGAGTTCATGCGCAATGGGGAGAGCGTCATCGTCAACACGGAGCTGATCCAGGACGAGCGGGAGAATCAGCGCTGCCTGGACCTGCTCTACGGCGCGGCCTACACCATGAACTGCACCTTCACCCGCATCGCGGCCCGGAGCATCTATCTCATCGCCCCGGCCACAGTGACGGTGATCGCGTACGAGTCCATCCGCCAGATGAACGAACAGGACGCGGCGGTGCGCTGGCCCGGGGCCGAGAGCGCCATTCTCAGCGGCAAGCGCGCCAAGCGGGCGCCGGTCTTCGGCAATTATCGCGCCGTGGAGTGACGAGGGGAGGCGGGAAGCGTGTTGCGGACCCTGTACACGACGGTCAGCTGGGTCTTCAGCGTCTTCAGCCTGCTGCTGCTGGTTTACGTCATCCTGATCTTTGTGCGGCCGAGGCCCAACTGGTTCACGGAGACGCTGAACCGCGTGATGGACACGGTGCTGAACCCCATCCGCCGTTTTCTCCGGGCCAGGCTGCCCGTTCAGATGCAGATCCTGGACTGGTCGCCGCTGGTGCTGTACCTGCTGATGCGGCTCGTGATGCTTGTGCTGCGGCTGGTGACCTTCGGCAGCATCTGGTCATGGTGACGGAGAGCCCCCTCTGGCTGAGGGAGTGCGCTGTCCGGGCGGCGAAGACCGGCCGGGCCGTCACGGGGCGGTTCATCCCGGCGGAGGACAGGCCCCTGGCCGTACACGAAGCCCGGGAGGCGGGCGTGCAGGCGGCCTTTGACGGCGGCCATCCGGACGCCGAGCGCGTTCAGGTCTGCTTTTACCCCGAGGGAGAGGAGCCCGTCTTCGACCTGCGCTGGGTGGAGATCCGGTGGAATGCCCGGTTCTCCGCGCCGGATCACCGGGACCTGCTGGGGAGCCTGATGGCCCTGGGCACGGACCGCAGCTGGACGGGGGACCTGACGGCGGGGGAGGACCGGGCGTACCTGTGCGCCGTGCCGGCTTTCGCGGTGCGGCTGCCGTCGGAATGGCGGGAGGCCGGCCGGACGACCCTGAAGGTCAGCCTGACGGACAGCCCGCCGGCCCTGGAAGCGCCGGAGGGCAGCCTGATCCGGGGGACCGTGGCGTCCCTGCGGCTGGACTGCCTGCTGGCGGAGGCCCTGCGCCTGTCCCGGGCCCAGGCCGCGGAGCGCGTCCGCCGGGGCGACGTCAGCGTCGGCCATCACCCGGAAGAGCGCGTGGACCGGCTGATCGCGCCGGGGGAGATCATCAGCGTCCGGGGCACCGGGCGGGTCATCCTGCGGGAGGCCGGAGCGCCCAACCGCAAGGGACGGCTGCCGGTTCAGCTGGCGCTGTTCGTCCGGGAACGCTGACCGTCCGGGCCGGTTCCGGGGCGGTAAAACAACCGAAAGGAGCTTATGTCATGTCCGAGAGAATCACGGTCGAGACCATCGTGCAAATGGATTTCCCCAGGAAGGCCAGGGGTTATGACGAGAAAGCGGTGGACACCTTCCTGGACGAGATCTGCGACGAGTTTGAGCGCATGACCGGCGAGATCGACTCGCTCAAGCAGCAGCTTCGGGAGGCGCAGGCCGCCGCGGCCAGCCGTCCCGCGCCGGAGCCGGTGCCGCAGGCCACCAGGCCGGTGCCGGTGAACCGCCCCGTGGAGGATAAAAAGCCCGAGCCCGAGATGAAGACCTCCTCCACCGAGGAGGGCAACGCCAAGATCCTGGCCATGCTGGAGATGGCGGCTCGGGTGAAGGAGGAGACCATCGCCGAGGCCAAGCAGCAGGCGGAGAAGCTCATCGAGGAGGCCAACGACGAGGCCAAGGCCCGGATCGGCGACCTGGCCGCGGAGCGCGACAGCCTCACCAACCAGGTGGACGCCCTGAAGAAGACGGTGGCGGATTACCGCACCCGCTTCGAGGCCCTGCTCCAGGCGCAGCAGGAGGCCATGGACAAAATCAACGATCTGTAAGCCGGGCCGTACCGCGCCCCGACCATGATCCGAACGGGAGACGCACCGGCACCGGTCCGCCTTCCGTTTTCACTTTTTCCCTTTTCAGACGATTCTCTGTTAAGGATTACAAGTCAAGCAAGGGTATGCAACCGAAGGTCCAGGGCGATCGGAAAGCCCTGGCCACGGCCCGCAGGCCGCGGAATCCCTTCTTGTGAGCTTAATACTCATAAACAGGGATCGTATCACTTCTTGATTTCCGGAAGGGAAGATTCGGATGACACTGCGGCGTTTTATGGTGGGCGGCTGTGCGGCGCCCGGGGCGGCGAGCCTGTTCCGGGTGGCCCTGGACCGGGAGGCCGGGCGGCTGGCCTGCGAGTGGGCGAACGCGGAGGCGGTCAACCCGTCCTGGGTGCTCCCGCGGCCCGGCGGCGAGGTGCTCTATACCGTGGAGGAACTCGTGCCGGAAGGGCGGATCGCGGTGTTCACCCGGGAAGGGGACGACTGGAAACGCCGGGAGACCTTCCCGGCGGGCAGCGCGCCCTGCCACCTGGCACTGGATGAGGAGGGCCGGTTCCTCTTCGTCAGTAACTACATGGACGGCACCCTGGACGTCTGGGCACTGGATGAGGCGGGCTTCCCGCTGCGGCGGACGGAGCACATCCGGCACAGCGGCCGCGGGCCGAATCCGGACCGGCAGGAGGGCCCGCACATCCACTCGGCCCTGGCACTGGAAGATCTGGTGTACGCGGCGGACCTGGGCCTGGACCGGGTGGCGGTGTACCGGCTGGACCGGGAGACGGGGCAGCTGGCGGCGGAGCGGCCGCTGGCGTTCCCGGCGGGCTGCGGGCCGCGGCACATCTGCGCGGTGCCGGGCCATCCGGACCTGCTGCGGGTCAACGCGGAGCTGGGCGGCCAGCTCTTCACCGTGAACCGCTTCACCGGGGAGATCCTGCAGACGATCTCCGCCGTGCCGCCGGACTTCCGGGATCCCTTCCGGGTCAGCAGCGTGAAGCAGTGCGGCGACACGGTCTGCACCGGGTGCCGGGAGTGCGACTGCGTGGCGCTCTTCCGGGTCCGGCCGGACGGCCTGCTGTCGGAGCCCGTGTATTACCGGCACAGGCAGCGGACGCCCCGGGACGTCTGGATGGATGACGAATGGTGCCTGACGGCGGACGAGGGCTCCGGCGGGGTGACCCTGCTGCGCCGGGAGGCGGACAGCCTGCGGGAAGTGATGTTCCTGCCGATTCCCGGGGCTCAGCCCATGTGCATTCAGCCGGCGGCGGCCGAATAAACGGAGAAAGGCGAAATCATGCTGGCGATCTGCTATCTGATCCCCTACCTGGTGTGCGGCTTCCTCATCATCGAGTGGCTGCTGCCCAGGCTGCGGCCCCTGAACCGCCTGTGGCTGGGCGGTTCCCTTGGCGTGCTGCTGATGATGTGGCTGCCGGCGCTGTTTGCCTTTTTCTTCCGCTTTTCCCACCTGGCGCACATGGCGGCCTGGGGCGCGCTGGCGCTGATCACGGCGGCGGTATTCTTCGTCCGGGACCGCCGGAAGCCCCTGGCCTGGGACCGGGAGGAGCGGACGCAGCTGCTGGCCGCCCTGTGCGTGACGGTGCCGCTCACCCTCCTCTTCACATACCTGCAGTACACCCATGTGTACCGGGTGGCCGCGGACGGCAGCTGGTGGGTGGGCCAGTCCACCTACGGCGACCTGCCCATGCACACGGCCTTCATCGCGGGGATGAAGAACGCCCCCTTCCCGCCGGAGTACACCATGTACCCGGGCCACCGGCTGACCTATCCCTTCCTGACGGACAGCCTGTCCACCAGCTTTTACCTCTACGGCATGAGCCTGCAGGCGGCCACCATCGTTCCGGCGGTGCTGATGTTCTTCCTCACCTGCGTCGGGGTCATGACTCTGAGCCGGGAGTTGACGGCGGTGCGCCGGGCGGCGGTGGTGGCGGCGCTGCTGTTCTTCCTCAACGGCGGCCTGGGCTTTCTGTACAACTTCGACCAGGCGGCGGGGTATGAACCCAACGGCACGCTGACGGCGGTGGACCGGGTGCAGACCATCATGAACGAGTATTACGCTACCCCCACCAACCAGCCGGATCCCAACAACCTGCGCTGGAGCAACCTCATCGCGGACCTGTTTGTGCCCCAGCGGACCCTGCTGGGGGGCTACAGCATGGCCATCCCCTGCTTCTACCTGCTGTGGACGCAGTTCGGGGACCGGGAGCGGCAGCGGGTCACCTGGCGGCACACGCTGCTGCTGGGGGTCTGGGCCGGCGCCCTGCCCCTGATCCACACCCACTCCTTCCTGGCCCTGGCCCTGTGCTCCGCGGGCTTCCTGACCTATGACATGATCCACGGGCCGGCCCGGCTCATGCGGCTGAAGCGCTATGCCGTCTACGTGGCGGTGACGGTGGTCCTGGCGGCGCCGCAGCTGATCTGCTTCACCTTCCTCCAGAGCCTGGGGAACGCGCCGGAGACCACCCGGAACGTGATCCTGCTCTTTGCCGCGGTGCTGTCCCTGGCCGCCGTGTGCTTCTTCCTGGAGGATACGGTCCACGGAAACGGCCTGTCCAGGCAGCTCAGCCTGGCGGCCATGGTTTCGGCGGCGGCGGTGACGACGATCCTGCTGGGGGCGCTGGTCCTGCTCCACTTCATCAGCCCCGCCCCGGAGAAGAACGGGGGCTTCCTGAACCTGCACTTCAACTGGGTCAACAACCCGGACGGCGATTCGGGGATGCGGGACTTCTACCTCTGGTTCTACGTCAAGAACATCGGCCTGCCCATCCTGCTGGTGCTGCTGGCCGTCTTCGAGCACAACCTGCGGCACCGGCGGATCCTCTACGGCGCGGGCTTCATCTGGGTGACGGCGGAGCTGGTGGCCTTCCAGCCCAACCTGTATGACAACAACAAGCTGTTCTACCTGGCCTGGCTGCTGATGGCCTGCGTGGCGGCGGACTTCTTCTTCACGCTGTTCGCCCGGCTGCGGGGACTGCGGTCCCGGTGGGTGCTGGCGGTGGGCCTGGCGGTGGCCACCTTCCTGTCCGCGGCCCTGACCCTGTGCCGGGAGGTGGTGTCCGCCTACCCGGTCTTCAGCCGGCGGGAGGTGGCCGCGGCGGAATACATCCGGGAGAACACCCCGGAGGGCAGCGTGTTCCTCACCGGCAACCAGCACCTGAACCCGGTGGATTCCATCGCCGGGCGGAGCGTGGTCTGCGGGCCGAACCTGTGGCTGTACTGGCACGGCTTCGACACCGCCGAGGCCAACGCGGACGTGCGGAACTTCTATGCCATGCCCCTCCGGTACGCGGACGTGCTGGAGAAGTACGGCGTGGACTATGTGTACGTCTCCTGGGACGAGCGCAGCACCTACACGGTGGACGAGGAGAGCCTGGATCAGATGCTGAACTGCGTGTACGACGAGGACGGCATCGTGATCTGGCAGGTGCCGGAGGGCTGAGGAATGGAGCGGTTTCTGCAGTATTCTCTGGAGCGCGACAAGCCCATCCGGCTGATCCTGACGGAGGAGGACGGCCGGCTGCGGCAGGTGAGCGCGGTGGTGGAAAAGCGGGAGGGGAATCTGGTGTCCCTGTACATCCTGCGGCCGCCGCGCCGGATCACCATCCCCACGGACCGGATCCTGGCGGCGTCCTACATGCCGAAGGACGAGGGCTGAGGGCAGACGGGAGGAGGAAGGAAGCGCGGTGAAATGGGGCAAGCGGACGCTGAACATCCGGAAGACCCTGTGGTTTGTCATGGTCATCAACGCGCTGCAGATCGCGCTGATGGCGGTGATCCTGGTGCTGACCGTTTTTCACCACGGGGAGAACCTGACCCGGTTCTCCGCCCGCGCCTTTGTGGGGGTGTCCGCGGCGGTGGTGATGCTGAGCACCGTGCTGGACGTGCGGGACGCCCTGAACACCCGGCGGCTGCTGGACCAGGCGGACAGCATGGCGGACACCATCGGCAACATGTCGGACCTGAACAACCGCCTCCGGGCCCAGCGGCATGACTTCCTGAACCATCTCCAGGTGGTTTACGGCCTGATGGAAATGCAGGAATACGAGGAGGCCAACCGCTACATCGAGAAGGTCTACGGCAGCATCACCGCCGTGGGCCGGGTGCTGAAGACCGCCATCCCGGCGGTGAACGCCCTGCTCCAGGTGAAGCTGAACGCCTGCGAGAAGGCCGGCATCCGGGCGGAGCTGGCCATCCGCAGCGACTGGAGCGGCCTGGCCATGGAGGACTGGGAGATGTGCAAGGTGCTGTCCAACCTCATCGACAACGCCATGGACGCCATGCGGGACCAGCCGGAAAAGCGCCTGCGGATCACCCTGTGGGAGGACCTGAAGACCTGCCGCTTCTCCGTGGCCAACGTGGGCCCGGCCATTCCTGAGGAGCTGCTGACCCGGCTGTTCATGCCCGGGGTCACCACCAAGGAGGCCGGCCACGGCATGGGCCTGTACATCGTGCGCACCACCCTGGCGGAAGCCGGCGGCGGGATTGAGATCACCCGGGAAGGGGACGAGAACGTGTTCACCGGCTGGGTCCCCCGGACGGTGGACGCGGCCTGAGAGCGGACAAGGAGGAATCGGGATGAAGAAGACCCTGCTGTTGACCCTGACGGCGCTGCTGGTATGCCTGGCAGGCGCGGCGCTGGCGGACGTGAGCTTTATGGGCGTCACGGTGCCGGAGGACGCGGAGTACGTGGACTTCGGGGACGCCGAGGTGACGGACCTGGACGGGCTGGCGGACTTTCTCGCGCAGCTTCCGGAGGTGAAGCGGGTGGACATGTTCGCCAACAAAATGACCATGGCGGAGTGTGAGCCGCTGGCAGAGCGCTTCCCGCAGATCCGCTGGGGCTGGACCCTGGTGATCAAGGCCCGGGACCATCGGCACGAGGTGCGGACGGACCGGCAGACCTTTTCCACCCTGCACAACAACAAGAGCAGCCTCCACAGCAGCGAGGACTTCGCCATTCTGAAGTACTGCTGGGACCTGCGGGCCCTGGACGTGGGCCACAACGCCGTCACGGACCTGGATTTCCTCTACGACCTGCCCAACCTGCGGATCCTGATCCTGGCCGCCAACCAGATCACGGACATCACCCCCATTGCCTCCCTGAGCAAGCTGGAATACCTGGAGCTGTTCAAGAACCGGGTGGAGGACCTGACCCCGCTGACCGGGCTGACCCATCTGCTGGACCTGAACCTTTGCAACAACCGGGTGAAGAACATGGACGTCCTGGGGAGCATGCCCTGGCTGAAGCGGCTGTGGATCTACCGGGTCACGGGCAAGGACGTCCCGAAGCAGGAGGCCCGGGCGCTGCAGGCGCTGCTGCCGGACACCCAGGTGGATTATCAGCACTCCGGCACCAACGGCACCTGGCGCATGATCAACGAGCGGAAGCAGCACCCCCACTACGAGGTCATCGTGAAGAACTTCGGCGCGAATCACCTCAAGCCCGGCGACGGCACCTATTATCCCTTTGAGGACAGCTGGCCGGAGGAGGAGTGAGCCGTTCGGGGCGGCCTCAGAAAAAGTTGCAGGGACGGGAAGAAGGGAGGCGGGTCGTTCGTTGAGTGGGTGGAACCCAAGTTCCGGACAGGAGGCGAAACCGGTGGAAGCCGTGCAGGAAGTCAGCACTGCCTCCTTCGACACGCTCTACGGCCTGTACGCCAACGACGTTCTCCGGGTGTGCTATTTCTACCTGGGAGACCGTCAGCGGGCGGAGGATGTCTGTCAGGACGTGTTCGTCAAGCTGATCACGGCGCAGCCGGTGCTGCAGACGGGAAGGGAAAAGGCCTGGCTGCTGAAGGTGGCGCTGAACCGCTGCCGGGACATCTGGCGGGGCGGCTGGGTCAAACGGGTGGTGCTGGGGCATCCGGCCTTCGAGCTCATCCCCGGCCCGGACGAGATCAGCGACATGGAGGAGAAGCAGCGGCTCATGGAGGCCATCAACCGGCTCCCGTCGGAGTTCAAGGACGTGGTGCTGCTGCACTATTATCAGGGATACGGCATCGCGGAGATCGCGGTGATGCTGGACATCGCGGAGGGCACCGTGTCCTCCCGGCTCAGCCGCGCGAGAACCAAGCTGCAGGGGATATTGAAGGAGGATGAACGTTCGTGAAGCGTCTGGAGGATCTGCCGCAGATCGCGGACGAGGCCATGGCCGGCCTGGAAGCCGGTCCTGAGCTGAAGGCCCGCATTCTTGCGTTGGAGAATCTGCCGCGGATCGCGGAGGAGACCATGGCCGGTCTGGAGGCCGGTCCCGAGCTGAAGGCCCGCATTCTCGCGCTGGAGAACCTGCCACGGGTCGCGGAAGAGACCCTGGGAGGCCTGGAGGCCGGCCCGGAGCTGAAATACCGCGTGGTCAACGGTCAGCAGACAAAGCGGAAGCCCTCGGGGTGGCGGTACGCCATTCCGGCCATGGCCTGCGCCTGGGTGGCCACCCTGGTGCTGATCTTCACGCTGGTGCTGCCGAACCTGCGGACAGAGCGCCTGACCGCCAGCTACACGGCCGGCGGGCCGGGGGTGGCCAATGAGACCGGCAGCCTGGACCGCAGCCGCAGCCAGCTCAGGGTCACGCAGAACAACGCCTCCAGCCGGCAGGGCATCTGGGACGGCAACAGCATGATCCGCATCGACGAGCGGTATTATCGCAGGCTCAAGGGCCTGTCCATGGACCGGAGCAGCCTGGGCGGCGTGCTGGCGGTCACCGAGGAGTACACACAGGAGCTGACCCTGTCTTCGGCGGGCTGCACCAGCAACACGGTGCCCGCCGGAACGCCGGTGTACGCCGTGAACGGCATGGGCGGCAGCCTGGTGGCCTGTGAGACCGGCGGCGGACTGCAGGTCTACCAGCGGGTGTCCTTCAACGGCGTGGGACTGATCGGCGGAGAGAACTTCAACAGCGTGATGCCCTACCGGGGTCACGTGGTGGCCATGTCCCTCAGCGGGGTGGGCCTGGTGGAGGGCAGCGCCGCCGCCGACCTGTTCGAAACCCTGGCGGCCTGCGCGAGGTACGAGAACCCCGGCTCCGTCACCCAGCGGCAGGTGCTGATCATCGAGCTGGACAACGGCGCAGCCGTGCAGATGGACGTCAACGGCGACCGCCTGAGCGCCTGCGGCGCATGGAGCTGCCCGGAGTTCATTGAGGCCTTTGAGAACGCCGCGCGGTGAGATCGCGGCGGGACAGATACGCCCCTTCCCCGGGAGAAGATCCGACGGGGAAGGGGCGGCTTTTTGCGGGACGCGCCGGGCCGCCGCGGCTTCGCGGCAGAGAGGAAGAGAGCGTATGGAGTACCGGAAGACGGTCACCCTGAAGGACGGAAGGATCTGCGTCGTGCGCAGCGGCGCGGAGGAGGACGCCCGGGCCGTGCTGGACAATTTCATCCTGACCCACGCCCAGACGGATTTCCTGACGACCTATCCGGATGAGACCGACATCACCCCGGACATGGAGCGGGACTTCCTGAAAAAGAAGGCGGAGAGCGGCCGCGAGGCGGAGCTGGTGGCGGAGGTCGACGGGGTGATCGCCGGAACCGCCGGGATCGGCCTGATCCGGAACGCGGACAAGACCCGGCACCGGGCGTCCTTTGGCATCAGCATCGACAGGGCCTGGTGGGGGCTGGGCATCGGCCGGGCGCTGACGGAGGCCTGTATTGAGTGCGCCCGGGCGGCCGGCTATCTGCAGGTGGAGCTGGAGGCCGTGGCGGACAACGGGCGGGCGCTGGCCCTCTACCGGAGCGCGGGCTTTGTGGAGTATGGGAGAAACCCCAGGGGCTTCCGGACCCGGGCCGGCGACTGGCAGGAGAACGTCCTCATGCGGCTGGAGCTGTGATGCGGCGGACGCAAAAAACGGGCCCGCGTCACGCGTT
>JBGVCH010000056.1:0-63619 GCA_045226335.1 Christensenellales bacterium
ACCTATCCGGCGGACGAGAGAGCATTCCGTTGTGCTTCTATTCACAGAATTGTCATTCATGCGTAAGCCCCGAGCCGACCAAACCCCGCACAAGCGAAAAGGCACAGAAGCGGAACCCCGTCCCCGTGCCTTGAATGGTGATGTTTCTCCTGCAAGCTCTAAAGCGCAACAAACGGTATTGGCCCCGAAGGTCCAGGGCGAACGGAAAGCCCTGGCCGCGCCGCAGCGCGGAACCCCTTCGTTACAGCCGGCACCCTAAGAACGGAAAAGGGTCACGCCTTTTCTCCTGTGAGATACGCGTCAATCGCCGCCGCCGCCGTCTTCCCGGCCCCCATGGCCAGGATGACCGTGGCCGCGCCGGTGACCGCGTCGCCGCCGGCATAGACGCCCTCGCGGCTGGTCTTGCCCGTGTCCTCCGCCACGATGATGCCGCCCCAGCGCTGGGTCTCCAGGCCGTCGGTGGTGTCGCGGATCAGGGGGTTGGGGCTGGTGCCCAGGGCCATGATGACGCAGTCCATGGGCATGTCTTCCTCACTGCCCTCGATGGGCACGGGGCGCCTGCGGCCGGAGGCGTCCGGCTCGCCCAGCTCCATGTGCTGCACCCGGATGTCCTTCACCCAGCCCTTGTCGTCGCCGGCGATGGCCACGGGGTTGGTGAGGAAGCAGAAGCGGATGCCCTCCTCCATGGCGTGCTCCACCTCTTCCCGGCGGGCGGGGAGCTCCGCCTCGGTGCGGCGGTACACCACGGTGACGTCCGCCCCCAGGCGCTTGGCGCAGCGGGCCGCGTCCATGGCCACGTTGCCACCGCCCACCACCGCCACGCACTTCCCGTGCTGGATGGGGGTGCTGCTGTCGGGCCGGTAAGCCTTCATCAGGTTGATGCGGGTGAGGAACTCGTTGGCGGAGTACACGCCCTTCAGGTTCTCGCCCGGGATGTTCATGAACTTGGGCAGGCCGGCGCCAGAGCCGATGAACACGGCCTCGAAGCCCATGTCGTGCATCAGCTCGTCCACCGTCAGGGTGCGGCCGATGACCACGTTGGTCTCCACCTTCACCCCCAGGGCCTTCAGGCCGTCGATCTCCTTCTGCACGATGGCCTTGGGGAGACGGAACTCGGGGATGCCGTACACCAGCACGCCGCCGGCCAGGTGTAGGGCCTCGTAGATCGTGACGTCATAGCCCTTTTTGGCCAGATCGCCGGCGCAGGTGAGGCCGGAGGGGCCGGAGCCGATCACCGCCACCCGGTGGCCATTGGAGGCGGGCTTTTCCACTGCCGCGGCAGCCTGCGCGTTGTGGCGGTCGGCGACGTAGCGCTCCAGGCGGCCGATGCCCACGGGCTCGCCCTTGATGCCCCGGACGCACTTGCCCTCGCACTGGCTCTCCTGGGGGCAGACCCGGCCGCACACCGCCGGCAGGGAGGAGGACAGGCTGATGATCCGGTAGGCCTCCTCAAAGTTCCCCTGGGCGGTTTCATGGATGAAGGCGGGGATGTCGATCTTCACCGGGCAGCCGGAGACGCAGGGCTTGTTCTTGCAGTTGAGGCAGCGGGCGGCCTCGTCCAGGGCCATCTCTTCGGTGTAGCCCAGGGCCACCTCGTCAAAGTTGCCGCTGCGGACCACGGGATCCTGGGAGGGCATGGGGTTCTTGGTCAGACGCATGTTGGGCATGTCACTTCGCCTCCTTGAACAGGTTGCAGGCTTCCTCGTAGGCGTGGCGCTCAAAGTCCGCGTACATGCGGCCCCGGGCCATGGCCTCGTCGAAGTCGATCTCATGCCCGTCGAACTCTGGGCCGTCCACGCAGGCGAAACGGGTCTTGCCGCCCACCGTCAGCCGGCAGCCGCCGCACATGCCCGTGCCGTCGATCATGATGGGGTTCATGCTGGCCACGGTCTTCACGCCGTACTGCTTCGTCAGGGCGCAGACGAACTTCATCATGATCAGGGGCCCGATGGTGATGACCTCGTCGTACTGCTCGCCGCTCTCGATGAGGCGCTTCAGGGCGTCGGTCACCAGGCCCTTCTCGCCCCAGGAGCCGTCGTCGGACATTTTGCACACCTTGTCGGACACCGCGTCGA
Organism: Christensenellales bacterium; assembly: GCA_045226335.1. Taxonomy (GTDB): domain Bacteria; phylum Bacillota; class Clostridia; order Christensenellales; family Aristaeellaceae; genus RUG11272. The sequence continues at coordinate 2,076 of JBGVCH010000056.1, forward strand.
ACTCGTCCTCCAGGATCACCAGGTCATTGGTGCGGAAGCCGGTGACAGAGTGGACCACCGTGCCCTGCTGGTGGAACTTCTTCGCCACGGGGTAGGCGATGGCGCAACCCACGCCGCCGCCCACCACGGCCACCTTTTTGAGGCCTTCCGTGTGGGTGGGGCGCCCCAGGGGACCCACGAAGTCGTGGATGTACTCGCCCTCGTTGAGATGGTTCAGGGTGGCGGTGGCGGCGCCCACGATCTGGAAGATGATGGTCACCGTGCCCTTTTCCCGGTCAAAGTCCGCCACGGTCAGCGGGATGCGCTCCCCCTTCTCGTCGGCGCGGAGGATAATGAATTGCCCGGGTTCCGCCTTCCGGGCCACCAGAGGCGCCTCCACCTTCATCAGGGTCACGGTGGGGTTCAGCGCGCGCTTTTCAAGGATTCTGTTCATCGCAGTCCCGCTTCCTTCCTCAATGCTCCTCCGCCGGTCCGATCCGGCGGCGTCCCGACTATTCTACCATAAATCTCCCGTTTTGCAATTTCCCGTGAACGGAAATGCAGGGAAAATACCGCCGCGGCGGAGGAGGCCGTGCCCAGGTGCCGGGCAGGGTTGTTTCAGAATCTGTTACATTTTGTCAAACATCCGCCGAACGGCCTTGACAAGTGCCTCCCGCTGTGTTACCCTGCCCACGGTCAATCTTTAAGACGGTACGGGAGACCGGCAAGATGCAGCCAAGGCTTTTGTTTGCGCGCGCCTGCCTTCCGTCCGGACGGCGGTTTTTCTTTGCCGCCGGAACACCCACGACTTGCGAGGAGGATCGCGCATGAGTGAAAAGATGCAGCTCGTCTACGACGTCAACGACAGACCGCCGCTGAAAAAGAACCTGGTCTATGCCCTGCAGCAGCTGCTGGCCATCATGGCCGCCACCCTGCTGGTGCCGGTGCTGGTGGACGGCACGGGCACCTATATGAGCCAGCCGGCCGCCCTGTGCGGCGCGGGCTTCGGCACGCTGTTCTACCTGTTCATGACCCAGCGGAAGAGCCCGGTGTTCCTGGGCAGTTCCTTCGCCTTCATCAGCCCGCTGGTGGGCGCAGTCTCCTATGGCTTCGGCGGCATCTTCCTGGGCGCGGTCTTCGCCGGCCTGGTGTATGTCATCATCGCGCTGGTGGTGAAGATCACCGGCACGGGCTGGGTCAACAAACTCCTGCCCCCCGTGGTCATTGGCCCCACCGTGGCCCTGATCGGACTCTCTCTCTGCGGGAGCGCCATCAACAACCTGGCCAACCTGAACGGTAATCAGACGATCCTGAACATCACAGGCTTCGTGGGCGGTAAGCTGAATGTCAGCAGCATTCTGAACGGCACCACTGTCGAGGGCGTGGAAAACATCAGCATCGACAACTACAGCCTAGTTCACATTCTGCTCGGCCTCTTTGCCTTCGGCGTGACCGTCTGGACTTCCGTCAAGGGCGGCAAGGGCCTGAAAATGATCCCCTTCATCGTCGGTATTGTCGCGGCGTATGTCGTCGGCATGTACCTGACTGCCATCGGCAACTTCACCGGCAACGATGCGCTGAAGGTCATCAACACCGCAGCTTTTGACAAAGTGCCGCTGTTCTCGGTGCCCCGCTTCACCTTCCTGGGCATGTTCGGCGTCTATGATGACGCGCCCAACAAACTTACGTCCATCTCCGACGCGCTGAACATCCTCGTGCTCTTTGCCCCGGTGGCCTTTGTGACGCTGGCGGAGCACATCGCCGACCACAAGAACCTGGGTTCCGTTATCGGCCGCAACCTGACGGACGATCCCGGCCTCAGCCGCACCCTCATCGGCGACGGCGCCGGCTCCATCATCGGCTCCTTCTTCGGCGGCTGCCCCAACACCACCTACGGTGAGTCCGTGGGCTGCGTGGCCATCACCCGCAACGCCTCCGTGTCCACCATCTTCATCGCCGCCATCTACTGCATTGTGCTGTCCTTCTTCGGCCCCTTCACGGCCTTCGTGAACTCCATCCCGGCCTGCATCACCGGCGGCGTCTGCATCGCCCTGTACGGCTTCATCGCCGTGTCCGGTCTCAAGATGCTGCAGCCCGTGGATCTGAACGACAACCGCAACCTCTTCGTGGTGGCGGCCATCCTGGTGACCGGCATCGGCGGCCTGACCATCAAGATCGGCCAGGTGACCATCTCCGCCATCGCCACCGCCCTGATCCTGGGCATCCTGGTGAATGTGATCTTCAACCGCCGCAAGGGCGAGCAATGAGCGCCGCACCGAAGGCCGTCCTGATGGACGCCGCGGCCATGGACCGCGCCCTGAAGCGCATGGCCCATGAGATCATCGAGCAGGTCAGCGACCCCGGCGGGTGTGTCCTGGTGGGCATCCGCCGCCGGGGCATCCCGCTGGCCAACCGGCTGGCCGGCTATGTCGGGCGGTTCGGCGGCGCGGCGCCCGCGGTGGGGGAGGTGGACATCACCTACTACCGCGACGACCTGACCCGCCTGGCGGAGGCCCCGAAGGTCTCCGGCGCGGACCTGCCCGCGGACATCGTGGGCAAGACCGTGGTACTGGTGGACGACGTGATCTACACCGGCCGCACGGCCCGGGCCGCCATGGAAGCCGTTTTGGCCCGGGGGAGGGCCGCCCGGATCTGCCTGGCGGTGCTCATCGACCGCGGCCACCGGGAACTTCCCATCCGCCCGGACTTCGTGGGCAAGAACATCCCCACCTCCCACGCGGAGCGCGTCAGCGTCCGGGTGACGGAGATCGACGGGGAGGACAGCGTGGCGCTCTACCCGGTAGAGCGATGACCCTGTCCTGAAAAGCAAAAGACCGCCCGGATCCCTGCCCAACAGGGAGTCCGGGCGGTTTTTGCGGCGAATGGCCGCCGCACGGTTATCTCTTGTGCACGGAGGAAACGTGGCAGGCGACCGAAGTGATCGTCATGAAGGTCTTGCCGCAGTATTTGCAGGTGTAGCCCTTCTGCTCGCCCTCACCGGCGGTGATCTGATCCAGAACCTCAGCCGGGATCTCTTCCACGGTCTTGTAGATTTCTTCCATCTTGTTCTCGCTCATGTTCATTTCCTTTCTGCTGCTCTGCGGCTTTCGCATTGGGGGTTCCGGCAGTTGATACGCAGGGAAAAACCCGGTGGCAGCGTTTTTCGGAACTTTTTTCAAATACGTTTCGGACCGCTCGTTTTCCGGGTCCCTGTGCCCGTATTGTAACTGGAAAGCAGTTTTCTGCCAACCGGTTCCGCGGAAAAAACCAAAGCCGGCGGAAAGGCCGTCAAATCATGAACGGCGCCAGGGGCAGACCGTTTCCTCCCCTGAGATCCACCTCCGGCCAGCCGAGGAACGCGTATCGCGCGTGGAAGGGCTCCGGCACCGCCGGGCTGGTCAGCAGGACCGCGCTGCCTTCAACGACGGCCTCCGCGGGATACCAGTCCCCGCCGCGGCCGCGGAGCTCGAACCCTTTGGCGCCGGGGCCCCACCAAGTCAGCGGCGCGGAAAGGCGCACTCGGAGCGCGCCGGGGAGGTGGTCGATGCCCAGGGCCTCCGGGCCGGTCTCGCCCGCCTCGCCCCAGGCCACGCCGCGGGCCAGCTCAAAGAGCCGCTCGCCCACGGGTTGCTTGTCGGTGGGATGGATGTTCTCCCGGTCCCCCAGGTCGATGGTGACGGCCATACCGGTGCCGCGGATGGCTTTGCGGACCGCGTCCTGCTGCAGCCGCAGCCTGGGCCAGGCGTACGGATCGCCGTCACCGCCCCAGCCCGGGAGCTGCACGAAGAGGAAGGGCAGCGCGCCGTCTCCGAAGGCGGACCGCCACTCGGCGATCAGCTGGGCCATCAGCAGGTCGTACCGGTCGGTGCGGGAGGCGTCCTCCTCGCCCTGGTACCAGAGGAAGCCGTTGAGGCCCGCGGGCATGACGCGCCGCAGCATGTTGTCGTAGAGGCAGTGTGGCCGGTACTGGGAGCCCGGGCCCGCCGGCGGATTCCAGGGACAGGCCCCCGCCCGGGCCTCCACGGCGGCCCAGGGGGCATCCGCGCCCAGTGCCCGCTTTGCCTCCGCCACCCGGCCGTTCCAGGCGTCCAGGTCGGCCATGAACGTCTTCTCCGCCGCCAGATAGGCCTCCATGGTGATGCCGGCGGACTTTTCGGCGTACTCGTCGAGGTACTTCCGGCCTGCCGCGGTGGTTTCCAGCGTTTCCCGGCTGAGCCAGCAGGTGATGGAGGTGCCGCCCCACCAGCAGTCGATGATGCCCACGGGCACGTTCAGGTGCGCCCGGGCTTTTTTCGCGAACCAGTAGGCCACCGCGCTGACCCAGGCGGCCTGCCCGGGCAGGGCTTTCTGCCAGCGGGTGCCGGCAAAGGCCTCGTCCGCCTCGGGGCATGGCCGGGCCCATCTGGGCACGTCGAAAAACCGCAGCTGCGGATCGTCGTGGGCCGCAACTTCCTCCGGCCCGCCGTCGGCATTCATCAGGGGGAGCTCCATGTTGCTCTGGCCGCCCGCCAGCCAGACCTCGCCGACGGACACGTCCAGAGCGGTGAAGGTCTCATCCCCGCAGTGCAGGGTCAGGGTGCAGCCCATCCGGGCCTCCTGGGGCGGCAGGTACAGGAGAAAGCGCCCGTCGACGGCCGTCCCGGCGGCTTCCCCCAGCAGGGTGCCGTCGATGCCGGTCAGGGCGCAGGAAACCCGCGCCCCGGACGGGGCGTCCCCGAACACGGCGATCTCCTTCCGCCGGCACAGCACAGCGCCGTCGGTGAACAGAGGATTGGGTTGGAACATGTGAGGGGCCTCCTGTCCATCTGGACTGGTTATGTTGATATGAGAAATGCTGCGGATCGGGAAGCCGAGCAAGCCCCACCACCGCTGCGGCGGTCCCCCTCCCCGGCAAGCCGGGGAGGAAGGAGCCGGGGTCGTGTGTGCCGCACTCGAGCGCGTGCTGTCAGAAGGAATCTCGGACGCCGCCGCAAACCCTTCTCCCCAGCTTGCTGGGGAGATGTCGCCGCAGCGACAGAGGGGCAAACCCGGCCGGGAAACCAAGCAACTGAAGAGAAAGCTCGCTGCGATGAAGCCCCACCACCGCTGCGGCGGTCCCCCTCCCCGGCAAGCCGGGGAGGAAGGAGCCGGGGTTATGTGCACCGAACTCGACTGGCGCGTGCTGTCGAAAGGAGCCCTGGACGCTACTGCAACCCCTTCTCCCCAGCTTGCTGGGGAGATGTCGCCGCAGCGACAGAGGGGCAATCCTGTCTACTTCTCTTGCTCGGTTTCTGCTTCCTCGCTACCCATTAGCAGAGTTTCCTTCTTCCGGTATCGGAACGGCTGTTCTTCACACACTTCCCGGATCCTTGTACAGACGGTGTCGAAACTTTCCAGAATCTGGCGATTGGTGAATCGGAGAACACGGATCCCCAGCCGATGGATGAACTGATCCCGGGCTTGATCGTACAGGAGACCTTCAGCGGTGAAGTGCTGATTGCCGTCCACCTCGATGGCGAGGGACAATGGAACACAGTAGAAATCAAGAATGTAGTAGCCGCAGGGAGCCTGTCTTCTGAATTTCCAGGGCAGTTTTGTCAGGCATTCTCGCCAGAGCTTTCGCTCAGCCGATGTCGGGTTTCTGCGCATCTCGCGAGCTCGCATGACGATCGTTCTGCGGTTGACAGGCATCGCACATCCTCCTGCCGGGAATCATTGTGAAAACTGGCGCTCCCTGTATGACACGGATACACGAAGCGCGGCAGGTCCCCCTGCCGCACTCCGCCGCTGTGTTTACCGCCGCCCCGCGTCTGTGTCGTCCCAGGTGGTGCGGCTGTTTTCCTTGATGTAGTCGATGATCTCGTCCGCGTAGCCGAAGGCCAGGCCCACATAGCTGTCCGCGCATCCGTAGTAGATGGCGATGCGGCCGGTGTCCGGGTCCTGCAGGGTGGCGCAGGGGAAGGTGACGTTGGGCACGAAGCCCCGCTCCTCATACCACTTCTCGGGGGTCAGCAGCCAGTTGGTGCAGCGGTATTTTACCTTGGAGGGGTTGTCGATGTCCAGGATGGCGCCGCCGATGGAGTACACATAGCCGTTGCAGGTGCCGCTGACGCCGTGGTAGAACAGCAGCCAGCCCTCGCTGGTCTCGATGGGGGCCGCGCCGCCGCCGATCTTGAGGCTCTCCCACCACTCGGAGGAGCGGCCCATGACGTGGCGGTGGTTGCCCCAGTAATGCAGGTCCGGGCTCTCGGACAGGAAGACGTCGCCGAAGGGGGTGTGACCGGAGTCGGAGGGCCGGGACAGCATCACGAAGTTGCCGTTGATCTTCCGGGGGAAGAGCACCGCGTTGCGGTTGAAGGGCAGGAAAGGATTCTCCACCCGGGTGAAGGTCTTGAAGTCCTTGGTTTTGGCCAGGCCGATGGCGGCGCCGTAGAAGTCCTGACACCACATGGTGTAGTAGGTGTCGTCGATCTTCACCAGGCGGGGGTCATAGGCGTAGATGGGCTGGAAGGGCTTGCCCTCCTCGTCCGTGAACTGGATCTTGTCCGGCTCGAATTCCCAGTGCACGCCGTCCTCGGAGTGCCCCAGATAGATGAAGGAGACGCCGTCGCACTGCTCGCCCCGGAAGACGCCGATGTACCTGCCCTCGTAGGGCATGACGGCGCTGTTGAAGATGCGGGCCACGCCCTTCAGCGGGTTGCGGCCGATGATGGGGTTGTCGTTCCACCGCCACAGCGGGGAGTTGGAGGGCTCGTCGGTGCGGTCCTGCCAGGGCATGTTCTTCAGTTCGGGGGCCAGGATCTGGTACTTGCTCATTTTCTTTTTCCTTTCTTTCCTTTCGTCGTTGACAGTGGATCAGGATTCGGCGGATTCGCCGGCTTCCGTTGACTCCGGGATGTCTGCCGAAGGGCTGACCAGCAGGGCGTCCAGCTTGGTCCAGCCCCAGAAACAGGTGACGGTGACGGTGTGCTCTCCGGCCTCCAGCCGGACGCCGGGGGTGACGCAGGCTTCGGCGGCGGTGCCCTGAACAATCGTGTTGTCCAGCTGCTGCCCGTCCACGAAGAGGAAATTCTCCTTGTAGCCGCCGATGCCGGCCTGCAGGATGGTCAGGTCGTACAGGCCCGCCTCCGGCACGGAGAAGCTCACGGTGACGCCGTCCGTGTCGTCGTTGGAGGACAGCTCCACCCAGGCTTCTCCCGCCAGGCGGCCGATCTTCACGTTGCCCAGCAGTTCGCCGTCCTCGAACTCCACCCGGATCGGGGCGCTGTCATCGCCGGCCGGCACCAGGGTCAGGCGGTCCAGCCGCACCCAGCCCCAAAAGGCGGCCACGGTGATCTCATGCGCACCGGCGGTAAGTTCGATGCCCGGGGTGACGCAGTCCTCGACGGCCTCCCCCTGCACGGAGGTGACGCCCACCTGCCCGCCGTCCACCAGCAGGTAGTTGTCCTTGTTGCCGCCGATGCCGGCCGCCCGGATCACGATGTCGTAGACGCCGTCGGCGGGCACGGTGACGGTGACGGTCACCATGTCGCCCTCATCGTTGCCCCACAGCTCCACGCCTTTCTCCCCGCCCACGGAGGCCAGGCGCGCGTTTCCGAACAGAGCGCCGTCCTCGAACTCCGCGGTGAGGGCGCTTTCCGCCGCTTCTTCCTGGGAGGCGGCTTCCGGGAGCGTTCGCCCGAAGGTCGGCACGTCCGCCAGGGTGAGGGTGCGCTCGTGGGTGTAGAACAGCTTCAGGCGCTCCGCGTCTGTGTACTCCTCGCTGTACTGCCCCCTGTCGTCCAGGACGAACTCGTAGCACCAGGTACACCAGGCGCCCCACAGCGTGCCGTCCTTCGCGCACTTCTCCGGGGAGGGCACGCAGCCGTTCTCCGAGAGGATGATGAGCTTGGCCGCGTCCGTGTACTTTGTGCAGCGGTAGAAGGCCGCACTCTGGGAGTCGTGGGCGTGCTTGCCGGGATAGACGTCCTCGCCGATGATGTCCACCACGTCGTCCCCGGGATACCAGTCGGCGCTCTGACCGTTCCACACCCAGATCAGGTTGTCCAGGCCGTGGAGGTTGGTGTAGCGGTCGTACATCAGCCGGTAGAGCTGAATGTAGGGCTCACTGCCGGAGGCGCCCCACCAGAACCAGCCGCCGCTGGCCTCGTGCAGGGGCCGCCACAGCACCACCACCCCGGCGTCCCGCAGCTTTTTCAGCTCCTCCGCGATGGCATCCATGTCCCGCAGCAGCAGCTCGTAGCCCTCCGGATCCTCGCCGTTCATGGCCTTGGCCAGGCTGAAGCTGGTCTTCTCCGTGTAGAAGGCGCCCCACCAGTCCGTGCCGGTGGTGTCCACGTAGGGCTCCGGGGTCCGCCAGTGCCAGCAGAAGGTGATCAGGTAGCCCTCGTTCCAGTAGTCGATGGCCTGATCCACGGCGATGGGATTGCTGCCCAGACTGCGGCCGACGGGGGAGTAGTTCATCATGTCCAGCCCCAGCAGCGCCGGCTTCAGCCCGCCGGTGACCCCCGCGATGGCCGCGATTTCCCCGCCGTACCGGTACTCGTCCAGAAACTGGCCGGAGACCATCTTCTCGCCGTAGTTCTCGCAGAGCCAGGCCATGACGGCCCGGGCGCCCTCGCCGGCGTTGGGGTTGCAGAGGACCGGTTCCACGGCGTAGGGATCCTTCATTTCCGGGGACGGGGTCAGCTCCAGCCAGTCCAGGCGGACATAGCCCCAGTTCTTCCGCACGGTGATGCTATGGCTTCCGGCGTCCAGCCAGACGTGCCCGACGGTGTGAGGCGCGTAGGCTGTGCTCTCCGCCCGGGTGGAACCCACGTTCACCCCGTCCACCAGCAGGTCGTTTTCCTTGGCGCCGCCGATGCCGGCCTGCATCACGGTGATGTCATAGAACGCGCCCTCCGGCACCTCCACCGTGACGGTGACCGAATCGCCGTCCGCCGTCAGGAACTCGACCCAGGTGGACACGGCCCGGGCGCGGCCCTGCATGGCGCCGTCCTCAAACTCCGCGTGAATCACGGCGGGCGCCTCCGCGGCCATGGCCACAGGCAGCGCCAGCAGCAGGATCAGCGCCAGCAGGGGGATGATTCTGTTTTTCATGTGCGCACCTCCAAAGAGACGGTCGGGTGTCGGTGGCGTCATTATACCGGATTGTGCGAGCAAATGCAATGGGTCGGGCACGGGATCCGGGACTGTTTTTTCTGTGAACTTCTGGTAGCGCTCGGGGGAAAGATGCGCTATAATCCCTGTTGCCGGCGAGCCGGCGCGGCAAGAGGGAAAAGGAGCGAAAAGCATGATCTGCGATAACATCCTGGACGCGGTGGGCAGCACGCCGCTGGTCCGGCTGAACAGAATGCCCGGGGAGGGCAGCGCGGAGGTGCTGGTGAAGGTGGAGTCGCTGAACGTGGGCGGTTCCATCAAGACCCGGACGGCGCTGAATATGCTGAACCAGGCGGAGCGGGAAGGAAAGATCGGACCGGACAGCATCATCGTGGAGCCCACCAGCGGCAACCAGGGCATCGGCCTGGCGCTGGTGGGGGCGGTCCGGGGATACAGGACCATTATCATCATGCCGGACTCCGTCAGCGAGGAGCGGCGGAAGATGATCCGGCACTACGGCGCGGAAGTCAAGCTGATCCACGACGCCGGGGACATCGGCAAGTGCATGGACGAGTGCCTCCAGGCGGCCGTGAACATGAAGAAGAAGAATCCGAAGGTTTTTGTGCCCCAGCAGTTCGAGAACCCCAACAATACCCTGGCCCATAAAAAGCACACGGCCCTGGAGATCATGGCCCAGGCCGCGAAGAAGATCGACGGCTTCTGCAGCGGCATCGGCACCGGCGGTACGCTGACGGGCATCGGGGAGGTGCTGAAGGCCCAGTATCCCGACATTGAGATCTGGGCGGTGGAGCCGGAGAACGCAGCCATCCTGGCCGGCGGCACCATCGGCACCCACCTGCAGATGGGCATCGGTGACGGCATCATCCCGGACATCCTGAACCGGGAGATCTACGACGACATCTGTGTGATCACGGACCGGGAGGCCATCGACACGAGCCGCCGCCTTGCCCGGGAGGAGGGCCTGGCCTGCGGCATCTCCAGCGGCACCAACGTGGCGGCGGCGCTGAAGCTGGCGAAGAAGCTGGGCCCGGGCAAAACCGTGGTGACGGTGCTCCCGGACACGGCGGAGCGGTACTATTCCACCCAGCTGTTCGGCGAGTGAGACGGCGGGATTCCGCCACACAAAAGACCCCTGCTTTCCGTGAGGAGGCAGGGGCTTTTGACAGCCAAGAAGCAAGATTTCGCGGGCGTTCGGCTATTTGGCGGAAAATCGTTCGGCTATTTGGCGTAAAATCGTTCGGCTGTTTGGCGGAACCGTCACACGCGGCGCCGGAGTTCGCCGCCGATGTCGAAGGAATCCTTCCCGTCCACGATGCCGCTGAAGGAGAAGACGTTGCCCAGCCGGCGCAGCTCGGTCCGGACCGTCTCGCCGGGCACGATCTCCCGGTTGTAGTTCACGGCGAAGTGGGCGATCTCAAACTCCCGCATGGTGTCGATGCCCAGGGCGTCGCAGGCCCAGTCGATGTAGCGGGTGTTGTTCACGTGCTGGTTGAAGTCCATGTCGCTGTAGCGGGGGATGTAGTCCGCGGCGGTCAGGATGCCGCTGACCTGGGTGACGGTGGCGGGCAGGCCGAAGGGCGCCGCCAGATCGCGGTTGTCCGGCATCAGGGCGGCCACCCGGCCCGGCTGGATCATCTTGCGCTCGTTGATGTCCAGCAGCGCCCAGAGGCTTCCGGCCCGGCCGATCTCCTCGCCGAGGCTGTCCCGGATCCGGTACCACCGGGGAAAGAACCAGCGCCGCACCGGGGTGGGGAAGGTCTCCAGCTCGATCTCGTCGTCGATCTTCGGGTAGCGGTCCAGCTGGACCTCGATCCGGGTCAGGATCCAGGCCACGCCGGCGTTCATCAGGTCATCCCGTCCGGCTCCCAGCAGGAGGGAATGGGCGCCGCTGATCTCCTGCAGCGCCTGCTGCAGGGCGGCGGGACGCCAGGCCGCGTTCATGTCACAGTCCCGGGTCCGGATTTGGATTTTCTCGCTGTATGTCTTCACAGGCCGATGCCTCCTCTTTCTGGGCTCCGGGGCATTGTACCACCCCGGGGCGGCTTTTGCAACAAAAAAGCCCGAAGAATCGGGCCGCTGAGATTCAGAATGTTTCCGACCGGAGCTGTGCCAGGCAGGCCCGGCAGACGATCTTGTTCCGGAACGTCACCGGATCCTCCGCGCTGTCGCAGAAGACGCAGCCGGGCTGGTATTTCCGCAGGATGATGTCCTCGCCGTCCACAAAAACCTCCAGCGGGTCCTTCACCTCGATGCCCATGGTCCGCCGAAGCTCGATGGGAAGAACGACCCGACCCAGGTTGTCCAGCTGACGTACCACCCCTGTTGACTTCAATGAAGATTCCCCCTTGTCATAAACCGCTCTTCCGGACACGAATTTCCGTGTCCGGAGATGATTATATCTCTATAGCGAAGCCTATTGTATCGCCGTTAACCGGCTATGTCAATAAGAGAAACCCAAAAAGCCGGACTGACACACTAAACTGTGTCCGGTCGGCGCTGAAAAACAGCCGGCACCCCTTCCCGGATGCCGGCTGTATGCGCAGAAATTTACCACTTGTATTTCATGGCGATGGAGACGCAGTTCTGATGCGTGGGGTCCACTTTCTTGGTTCCGTGGGTCTTGCTGCCGTAGAAGTGGATGCAGAAGTGCCCCGGGAAGTTGTTGTCCTTGATGGTGGTGGTCCCGTGGGGCATGCCGTTCATGGAGGCGGCGTACACGTGGTTGTTGTAGAGCACCAGGATCGGCCGCCGGCGCCAGGACCAGGAGCCGTAGATGGACTTCATGATGGCCGTGTCTTCCTTGGTCAGTGGCATGGAATCCATGTGGTTGGCGCCGCTCCAGCGCTTGCAGCGGAAGGTCTTGCCGGTCTTGCAGTCCTTGACGGTGAAGACCGCGCCCTTGGGGATGGTGCTGTTGCCCCTGGCGAACCAGTCCAGCCGCTCGGTGACGTAGGTGTCGTTGTCCTGGACGTCTTTCTCGCCGAACATGGCGGCGATGGTGGCTTTGGTGGCCACCCCCGTGGCGGATAGGTGCTTGGCCCTTTGAAGTTTGATGACGGCGTTCTTGGTGGCGTTGCCGTAGATGCCGTCCAGCTCGCCCTTGTAATACCCGCAGGCGGTCAGGCAGCGCTGCAGCTTCTTGACGTTGCTGCCCGTGTCTCCCGGCGCGCAGGCGGAGGGCTTGCCGATCTTCTTCAGTTCGCTGATCAGGTTCGATTCCTTGCTCGTGGCGGAGGATGAGGACGAGGTCGTGCTGCCGCCGCTGACCACGGTGATGTACTTCTTCATCACATAGCCGGTGTACCGCCCGTAGGTGACCTTGTACCAGCTGCCGGTGGTGCCGGTGATGGTGACCTTGTCGTCCTTGCCCAGGGTCTGCAGGGCTTTGCTGGATGTGCTGGCGGACTGCCGGAGCACCAGCCTGGAGGTGTTCACCTTGCCGGTCTGGTTGGCGAAGGCGATGACCGGAAGGAGCAACAGCGCGATCAGAAGGGCCGCGAGGGTCAGCAGCCGTCGGCGTATTTTGGGGTTTTTCACGGCACAGCGCTCCTTTCCTATGTACTCAATGCTAATATATTACGAAAATGTTTCAATGTCAACACCTAATGACATATTTTTGTCATTTTGTTGCAAATATTTAGAAATATGAGAACGCGTTTTGAGCAGGCCGCGCGGTTTGGGCCGCAGGCTCTTGCGCCGCCCCGGCGGCCGTGCTATACTCTCCGTGAAATCGGGACGGGAGGCATGGCGGATGCGGACCGGCAAGGAGTGGCTGCGGGAACTGGGGCTCATGACCCTGGGGGACTGCATCATGGTCATCGGCATCTATTTCTTCAAGTACCCCAACAATTTCTCCACCGGCGGTGTCAGCGGCATCACGGTGATCCTGGCCCACTACATCCCGGGGCTTTCCAAGGGCAACATCGGCCTGATCATCAACCTGGCGCTGCTGGCCCTGGGCTATCTGCTGCTGGGGAAGGGCTTCGGCATCAAGACGGCCTACGTCACGATCCTGCAGGCGGGCCTGCTGCGGGTTCTGGAGGACCTGATCCCCATGGCGGGTCCCATGACGAGCCAGCCCATGCTGGAACTGGTCTTTGCCGTGTCGCTGCCGGCGGTGGGCTCGGCGATCCTGTTCAACATCGGGGCCTCCTCCGGGGGCACGGACATTGTGGCCATGGTGATGCGCAAGTACACCTCCATGAACATCGGCAAAGCGCTGGCGCTGTCGGACTGCGTCATCACGCTGATGGCCTGCGTGGCCTTTGGCATGGAGATCGGCCTGTTCTCCGTCCTGGGCCTGGTGATGAAGTCCCTGATGGTGGACATGGTGCTGGAGAACATCCACACCCACAAGTGCTTCCACATCATCACCGCCAATCCGAAGATCATCGAGGATTTCATCACCGGTGAGCTGAAGCGGGGCGCCACCCGGGTCCACGGCGAGGGCGTCTACACCCACGAGGGCCGGGAGGTGCTGCTGACGGTGGTGAACCGCAGGCAGGCGGTGCAGCTGCGGCATTTTGTGAAGGCGAATGACCCCACGGCCTTCCTGCTGATCACCAACACCGGCGAGATCATCGGCAAGGGCTTCCGGGGCCTGGACTGACGGAGGAGAGCATGGAGACCATCACCAGCCTGCAAAACCCCAGGGTGAAGGCCTGGCGGGGCTTGAAGGACCGGAAGGGCCGGCGGGAGACCGGCTGCTTTCTGGTGGAGGGCCGCAAAAGCGTGTCGGAAGCGCTGGGGAGCGGCTTCACGGTGGATGCGGTGCTGCTGACGGCGGGTCAGGAGGGCTTCCCCGTGCCCGGGGGCATTCCGGTGTGCCTGCTCCCGGAGCATGTGATGGCGGCGGTCTGTGACACGAAGACGCCCCAGGGCGCCGCGGCGGTGGTGCGGATGCGGGAGACGCCCCTCACCGGGAACCGCCTGGCGGTGCTGGACGGGGTGCAGGATCCCGGCAATGTGGGCACCATCCTGCGGACGGCGGACGCCGCCGGCCTGGACGGGGTCCTGCTGTCGGCGGACTGCGCGGATCCCTGGAGCCCCAAGGTGCTCCGGGCCACCATGGGCAGCGTCTTTCACCTGCCGTTCCGGGTGGTGGAGGACCTCCCGGAAGTACTGACACGCCTGCGGTCCGAGAGAAAAATCCCCGTCCTGTCCACCCAGCTGGACGGCACGCCCTTCGACGAATGGCGGCCGGGGCCGGATGGCTTCGCCCTGGTGATCGGCAGCGAGGGCAACGGGGTCAGCCCCGCGGTGCGGGCGCTGGCGGATCAGCGGCTCTGTCTGCCCATGCGGGGCCGGGCGGAGTCCCTCAACGCCGCCGTGGCCGCGGGGATCATGATGTACGGCCTGATGCGGTTTTTCCCTCTTGAGTGAATGAGAGATCGGGTGTAACGCCATGAACGAACAGCACGAAGGATTCATCCGCAGATGCTATGAACTGGCCGTCAGCGCCGGGAAGAAGGGCCATGACACCTTCGGCGCGGTGCTGGTGCACGACGGGGCCATCCTGGAGGAAGCGGAGAACACCGCGGATTACGCCCGGAAGATCTTCGGCCACGCCGAGTTCAACCTGGTGCACAAGTGCGCGGACCAATACCCGGACGACGTCCTGGCGGAATCCGTCCTGTACACCAGCTGCGCGCCCTGCGAGCGCTGCCTGGCGGCCATCGCGTCCCTGGGGATCCGCCGCGTGGTGTGCGGCGTTTCGTACAAGGCCTTCAGCCGGCTGCTGCCCTTTGAATACCGCCCCCTGGACCGGGAGGGCCTGCTGGCGCGGCTTGGCATCCGGCTGACCCTGACGGAGTCCGTTCTCGAAGACGAGGGCATGCGCGTCTTCGAGTGGTGGGGCGGCGAGTGGCGCCCCCTGGCGGAGCTGATCGCGGAGATGGACGCGGTCAAGGAGAAGAACCCCGGCGACGGCCGACCGGAAGACATCCTCATGACCCCCATCGGCCGGGTGAAGAACAGCGTCACGGAGCGGAAGGACACCGCCTGGGGCGAAGACACCTCGGAGATCCTGCTGGACGAGCCGTACAAGCCGGGCCTGAAGGGCCTGGAGGACTTCTCCCATGCCGTGATCCTCTTCCATCTGGATCAGGCGCGGTTCGAGCCGGAAAAGCACTTGCAGCGGAGACCGCGGAACCGGGACGACATGCCATCGGTAGGCATCTTCTCCCAGCGGGCGAAGGACCGCCCCAACCGGATCGGCC
The DNA here is from genome assembly GCA_045226335.1 of Christensenellales bacterium. Taxonomy (GTDB): domain Bacteria; phylum Bacillota; class Clostridia; order Christensenellales; family Aristaeellaceae; genus RUG11272. The sequence goes on from JBGVCH010000056.1 coordinate 17,372, forward strand.
TGACCGCCGTCGAGGTCGTCTCCGTGACAGACGACGCCCTGTATGTGCGGGGCCTTGACGCCGTCGACGGCACCCCGGTCCTGGACATCAAGCCCTATTACCCCGCCTATGACAGAAAAGACGCAGCGGTCCCCGAGTGGGTGGACCGGCTGATGGAGCGGTATTTCTGACGGAAGGCGCAGAAAAAAGCCCCCGAAGCGGATCGGGCGCCATGTGATCCGGTCCCGGCTTCGGGGGCTTTTCGCCGACCCTGATTTCAATTCAGAATGCAAAGCGCATCAAAGCACATAAGTCAATGGATTGATACGTTTCTTGCTTGAGGATGCTAAGTGTACAAGAAGGGATTTCGAGGCCTGCGGGCCTCGACTAGGGCTTTCCGTTCGCCCTGGACCTTCGGGCGCAAGCCCTCGCTTGAGCTGTTATTCTTACTGAGAACAGGGTGATAACTACTCCTCCCCCCGCCCCTTCCTCTTTGCTCTCACCGCCATCACAACCCCGTAAACCACCCCGCTGGCGGCTGTGAGCCAGATGCTGCGGATCAGGATCTGCGTGAAGGTCACGTGCCACACGTTCAGCAGGAACAGGGAGACCAGCAGCTGCATGGCCATCCACCAGGCGAAGAATCCGGCCGTCACCAGCAGCCACTGGCCGGCGCGCTCCAGGGCGGAAACGGCGCCGGGGGGCAGACGGAACGGGCTACTCATCGTACTTCACGCCCCAGACGCTCTCGTTTTCGCCCACCACGCTGAACACCGTCACCGGGGTGCCGCCGTCATCCTGCGTCCGGCAGGCAATGCCGCTGTATTCCACCCCGTCGAGGGTCAGCCGGAGGTACACGGTGCCGGCCTCCCAGGCCCAGGCGCCCTCCGCGTCCCGGCCGCCCGCGGAGCCGTCCGGCCGCAGGTATAGGATGAAGGGCTCCGCGATCTCGTCGCTGATGTCCGTGCCCTGGTTGATGACATACCAGCGGCCGGCCAGGGCTTCCGGGCTGAGGCCGTCGGGGGCGATCTCCCCGCCCCGGGTGGCGTAGGGCAGCAGGCAGGGCCAGCCCTCGGCGTTGAGGCCGTACTGCTTCACGATGGGCTGGTGGACTTCCGTGCCGTCGTCGTAGCGGGTGTGGAAGCACAGGTACCGCCGGCCCGTGCCGCTGATGAGGGCGCTGTTGTGCCCGGTGGCCATGTAGGCCCTGCGGACGGAGGGCAGGTTGTAGTTGCCGGAGAGCTTCAGGCCGAAGAGACTGTGGCCGCCCCGGCTGTTGGGTTTATCCCCGTTCATGTCCTCGTAGGGGCCTTCGGCGTCCCGGGAGCGGAACACCCGGATCTGGTAGCCGCCGTGGGAGTTCAGGGAGCCGTAGGACACGAAGAGATAGTAATACCCGGCTTCCTCGTCCCAGAGGATGTACGGGCCCTCGATGGACTGATGATTGCCGCCGAAGAGCCGCCGCCCGAAGTAGGGATCCACGCCGTTGGCCTCGTCCGCCTCCGGGTGGATCACCAGCCCCGTGGCCGGGTCCAGCTCCAGCAGGAAGATGCCCCCGGACCAGCTGCCGTACACCATCCAGAAGCGGCCGTCCCGGTCGAAGAACACCGAGGGGTCGATGGCGTTGGGCCATTCCTTGTAGTTGTACGTGCCCGCCAGGGTGAGGTAGTGTTTCTTCGCCCAGGCCTCGTCCGTCACCGACAGCACGTCCATGCCCGCGACGGTGTCCTTGTCAAAGCCGGAGCACAGCAGGCAGGCCTGCCAGCCGTAGGGCCCCTGGACGCTGTCCGACACGCCGAAGCACAGGTTGGAGGCGTTCCAGGTGGAGGAGGTGCAGTAGTACATCATGTACTTCCCCATGACGGGGTTCCAGATCACGTCCGGTGCCCAGACGTGGTAGTTGCCGTCGTCCGTGGGGATCAGGCTGTCCTTGCTGCCAGCGTAGTCAAAGACGTGGAGGTCCTCCGCGAAGATGTTCCCCCACACCTTGTTGTCCGGCCGGTAGCCGTTGGCGATGTTGTTCCAGCCCCGCAGGTTGTCCGACACCGAGGCGGTCATGTGGGAGCCGAAGATGTAGAACCGCCCGTCCGCCTCGATGATGGAAGGGTCGTGCACCGACACCCGGGCGTTGACGATGCCCTGTTTGAAGCTGCTGAGGTCCACGGCATAGTCCTCCTCCGGCTCGGCGGAAGCCATGAGCGGAAGCGTCAGGGCGGCGATCAGCAGCAGGCAGATCAGTTTGTCCATGGGTCAGCCTCCTCATTGTTCGGTCAGGGCGGGAACGCGGATGACGGTCAGGGACCAGGGCGGCAGGGTGAAGGCGCAGGTCTCCGCCGCGGCCAGCGCGCTCTCCGCCGGCGCGCACCGGTCGGGCTGCCCGAAGGTGTTGGCGTCGGCGGGCCGCTCACCCCGCAGGGTCAGGACCGCCGCGGTGTCCGACCAGCGCGCCGGGTCATACCCCGTCAGCGCGGCCTCGATGTCCACCTCGCCGCCGGTGGCGTTCACCAGCTTCAGGACCAGGTCCCCCTCCGGGCTGAGGCCGGCGGTCCGGTAGACGCCCTCGCAGGCCTCCGCCGTGTCGGAGAGGACCACGGCGGGCCGGTTGGTCATGAACAGAAGCTGGACCCAGTAATTCGCGGTCCCGTAGGCTTCGTTCCGGTTGAAGAAGACGAGGTCCGGCGTCCACTGGTTGGCGGCGGCGTTGCCGAAAAGGGGCGCGTAGCAGGCCATGGCCACCACGTCGGCGTTGCGTTCCAGGCCGGTCATGAAGGCGGCCTCCGCCAGGGCGTTGAGCAGCTGATTCCCCTGGCTGGCGTACTCGCCCAGGAATACCTTGGCCGGCCGGCCGCGGTCATAGCCGTCGTACCGGTCCGTGTGGTCCAGGAACCACTCGGGGCTCATGTAGAAGTGCTCGTCCACCAGGGCGGTGCGGGTGTCCTCGTACCCCACATAGCCCTCGACGTAGTCCCAGCCCTCGTCGCTGGAGGCCGCGGGGCCGTTGGCCACGATGAGCCGGATGCCGCCGTAGATTTCAGGCTGCGCCTCCGCCGCCCGGTCGAAGGCTTCGACGAAGCGCAGGTAGTGGTCGTAATACTCGCTCTGCCACTGCTCGTTGCCGATGGCGATGTATGTCAAGGGGAAGGGCTCCCGGTGGCCCATGGCAACGCGAACCGCGCCCCAGCGGGTGTCCTCCCCGCCCCGGCAGAATTCCGCCAGGTCCAGGGCGTCCTGCACGCATTGGCGGAACGCATCGCTGTTCACCGGATACACGGTGTAGTGCGGGCTCTGGATGGGGCAGGTCATGCCGGCGTTCAGCACCGGGACGGGCTCGCAGCCCAGGGCTTCGCACAGGCAGAAGAGCTCGTAGAAGCCCAGACCGTAGGTGGTGTAGTAGGGGTCGGTGGCGGCCCCCTGCCAGATGTCCAGGCCCTGGGGGCGCGCGGAGATGTCGCCCGTGGCGAGGACGTCGCAGCCGTACCAGCCTTCCCGCACGGCGGCGTCTTCTTCGCTCTGAGGCGGGACGACCTCGACGACAAGCTGTTCCTCGCCGTATCCGACGGAGGCCTTCCAGCTGTACATGCTCTCCTCGTTCCGCCCCTCCACGGCGCAGCCGCCGGGGAACCGGAGGAAAGCGGGGTGCATGGCCTCCAGCATTTCGCCCAGGTCCTTCCGCACGGGAAGGCCGGCATAGGTGTCCGCCGGCATCAGGGAGACCATGTCCACGTCCACGGACGCTCCCGGCTGGAGGCACAGGCAGACCCGCAGGTTCCGGTCGGCGCTTTCTTCGGGGCACAGGGAGAGGGTGTACCGCGCCCATTCGCGGCCGACGCCGCAGACCCCGCGGATCCCGGTCAGCGGGGCCTCGGCGTACACACGGCCCCGGGTGTCCCGGATGGAAACCGTCACCTCGCCGGGGTCGCGGTCCGCCCGGACGAAGGCACTGAAGGTGTATTCCCTGCCTGCCTCCACCGCGAAACCGTCCAGATAGCCGCAGCCCAGGATCCCGGCAGAGGCGCCGCCGGTGTTGGTGATCCGGGCGTAGTGGGGGTTGTAGGCGTTCAGGGCGGTGCCGTCGGCGGAGCCGTCGACGATGTCGAAGACGACGCCCTCCTGGGCGGTCCAGCCGTGTCTGGCGCCGTTGCGCGCGAGGCTGCCGAACTCGAAGGAGCGGTTGCGGATCATCTCGGCGTAGAGCCCGCCGTCCAGGGCGTGGTTGATGTCCTCCAGGAAGAGGCCGTACAGCAGGGGGGAGACCGGGGTGCCGCCGTCGGGATCGGCGCAGTCCACCTCCCAGCGGACGGCCCGGGCGGTGCCCAGGGTCAGGGCCAGCGCGGCGGCCGCGGCCAGAAGCCGCAGCGGATGGCGTTTTCTCATGGCGGGACCTCCGCTGTCCGGGATGATTTATTGATCTGTTTCATTGACATTGCCTCGATTTCATTATATCATTGAATCAGCGCTTCGACAATACGTTTTTATCGCCACCGGGAAAGCGGGTTGATTGCATGAGATTCCATCACCGGATCCTGCGGGACGTCCTTTTGCTGGCCGCGGTCTTTTGCCTGACCCCGGCGGTTTTGGGCTGCGGGGAGGAAGCGGCGCCGGAGGAGGCGCGGATCACGACCCACTATGCCCGGATCTCCGACGCGTACGGGTCCCGGGCTTACAGCGGCGAGGACATCGCCTTTCCGGCGCAGGAGTACGTGGCGGAGACCGACGGCGCCACCCTCCGGGGCGACGACGCCATGGACTACGCCCGGGACTTCATCGACGAGAAGGGCAAGCCGAAAAACGCGAAGCGGGTACTGAAGATCGGAGCGGGCGGGTTCGCCGCCTTCACCTTCACCGCGCCGGCGGACGCGGTCTACGTTTTTTCCTTCGAGGTGTACGCGGCGGGCGGGGCGGTTGATCTCCCCGTGGCCTTGGAGGTGGACGGCGGTTATCCCTTCTACGAGGCCCGGGACCTGGTCCTGCCGGTGCCCGGGGAGACCGGCTGGGTCCCGGTGCGGCCGGCGGACCGGTCGGGTCGCGTCACGGAGACCCTGCGGTTCCGGCTCGGCGCGGGGGAGCACACCCTGACCCTGCGGAACGCGGGGGGCGAGTTCCTGCTGGGGGCCCTGATCCTGCAGGCGCCGGAGGACGCCGGCGGCTTCGTCAGCGAGCGGATCTTCCGGAATTACACCACGGTGTCGGCGGGGTGGAAGGACCCGGTCTACGGCGGCGAAGACCTGGTGTTCCCGCTGGAGAGCGCCCTGCGGGAGACCGTGACCGCGGAGGGGGAGGAGGCCGCCTTCCTCACGGCGGAGACCCAGGGGTATGCGGGCGCCGGGCAGGTGCTGCGGGCGGCCTACGGCAACGAAGTCACCCTGCGGGTGGAGGCCCCGGCGGACGGCCTGTACGCGGTCTTTTTCGACTATTATCCCTACGACGGCGCCCGGCCGGAAAACGAGCAGGCCGTGCTGCCCGCCCGGCTGTCGCTGCGGGTGGACGGGGTCTTTCCCTTCTACGAGTGCCGCAGCGTGAAGCTGGAGGCCACCTGGCTGCGGAGCACAACCATGTCCGTGGACCGCTACGGGGACGAGATGGTCTCCCTGCCCGCCAAGGCGGCCCAATGGGAGCGCAAGGCGCTGACGGACGCCGCCGGGCGCCGGACGGAGCCGCTGCTCATTCCCCTGACCGCGGGGCCTCACGACCTGACGCTGGGGGTGGAGGAGGGCACCTTCCTCCTGGGGAGCGTCACCCTGGGGAAGCCGGAGACGGTCCCGGCCTACACCGGTTCGGTCCGGGCGGAGGGGGACGCCCTCATCGTGCTCCAGGGGGAGGCCTTCACCTCCGCCAACAGCTCCTCCGTTCACGCGGTGATGGAGTACGACGGCGCGGTGGACCCCTATGAGGTGGAGCACACCCGCATGAACACCATCGACTCCGACTCCTTCCGGAACGCGGGGGAGAGCGTGACCTGGACGGTGGACGTGCCGGCGGACGGCGTCTACTACCTGGCGCTGAACTACCGTCAGTCGGACAAGAACGGCTTTCCGGTGTTCGTGGACGTGCTGGTGGACGGGAAGCTGCCCTCGGAGGCCTTTGCCGCCCGCCCCCTGGCCTACGGCACGGGCTACCAGACCCGCGCCCTGGAGGACGACAAAGGGCGGAAGCTCAGTCTCCCCCTGACCAAGGGAAAACACAGCCTGACCCTGCGCATCACCATCGAGCCGCTGCGGGAGGTGCTGGAGGCCCTGGACGAGACCATGTACGAGGTCAACGACCTGGCCTTGGAGATCACCAAGGTGGCCGGCACCAACGCGGACCGCTACCGGGACCTGAAGCTGTCCCGCTACATTCCCGACATCGATGCGCGGCTCAACGCCTGCGCGGCGAAGCTGCGGAAGCTGGAAATGCAGTACGTCCGCTGGTCGAGTTCGGACAGCGGCGTGGCGGTGATGGCCTCCATGCTCATCGCGGCCAGCCAGCTGGAGAGCCTGGCGGCCAACACCGACGAGATCCCCTACCGCATCGGCGAGCTGTCCTCCTCCAGCAATTCCGCCAACCAGTACCTGGCCAACACCGTGGACGCCCTGCTGACCAACAACCTGGCCATCGACCGGATCTACCTGTACCAGGAGGGGGCGAAGCTGCCCGAACCGGCGGGCTTCGGGTCCGATTTCAGCAAGGGCTTCCAGCGCTTCACCGGCTCCTTCACCTCCCAGCGCTACTCCATCAGCGCCACCGACCCGACGCACCTGCAGGTGTGGGTCAACCGCTCCAACCAGTACGTGCAGATCATGCAGAAGCTCATCGACGACGGGTTCACCCGGGAGACGGGCATTGCCGTGGATCTGTCCGTCATGCCGGACCAGTACAAGCTGGTGCTGGCCCGCTCCTCCGGCAACGCGCCGGACGTGGCCACGGGCATCAACTACACCATCCCCTACGAGCTGGCCATCCGGGGCGCCCTGGCGGACATGACGCAGTTCGAGGACTTCCGGGAGGTGGCGGCGCCCTATGAGACGGGCTTCTTCCTGACGGGCACCATCGGGGACAGCGTCTACTCCATGCCGGAGACCCTGAACTTCTGGGTGCTGTTCTACCGCACGGACGTGATGGACAAGCTGGGCCTGGCCGTGCCGGAGACCATGCAGGACGTCATCAACCTGCTGCCGGAGCTGCAGATGCGCGGCCTGAACTTCTACTACGCCACCGCGGGCATGCTCTCCATGCGGAACTTCCACGGCACCACGCCCCTGCTGGTGCAGAACGGCGGCTCCCTGTACTACGCCACCGCGGATAAGGGGACGGCCCTGGGGGAGCGGGCCTCCGTGGACGGCTTCCGGAGCCTCACGGACCTGTTCACCATCTACAACATGCCGGTGAACGTGGACAACTTTTACCAGCACTTCCGCAACGGCGACATCCCCATCGGCATCGCGGATTTCTACACCTACAACCTGATCCGGAACGCGGCGCCGGAGCTGGAGGGCTCCTGGGCCATCGCCCTGATCCCCGGCACGGCGCGGGATGACGGCACCATCGACCGCACCACCTGCGGCTGTGCGGAGAGCACCGTGATCTTCAAGAGCGATCCGGAGCGGGAGGCGATGGCCTGGGCGTTCATCCGGTGGTGGTCCTCCACGGAGGTCCAGGCGGAATTCGGCCGGATGGTCCAGGTCATCTACGGCGACGAGTACATCTGGCCCACGGCCAACCTGGAAGCCTTCGACCTGCTGCCCTGGGACACAGCGGACAAGCGCATCGTCCGGGCCTTCGCCGGCAGCGTGGTGGACGTGGCCCGGGTCCCCGGCACCTACATGCTGGAGCGGGAGATGAGCAACGCCTTCAACGACATTGTGGTCAACGGCGCCAACGAGCAGACCCGCATCGACAAGGCGGTGAAGACCATCAACCGGGAGATCCGGCGCAAGCTGGAGGAGTTCGGCTACGTGGACGGCGCCGGGAACGTGCTGAAGGAATACCGGATCCCCACCGTGGAGACCGTGAACGTCATCCTCGGCCGCTGACGGCCTGAAGGGAGGAATCGCGCATGGCTGAGATCACAGGGAGGAGACAACGCGGCCCCGCGGGGAAGCGGCTGCGCGGCGGCGCCAGCGGCTACCTGTTTGCCGCCCCCTATGCCCTGGTGTTCGTCGTCTTCATCCTCATCCCGGTGCTGCTGGCGGTGGTGCTGTCCTTCACCAACTTCGACGCGGTGCAGTGGCCGCCCCGGGGGGTGGGCTTCCTCAACTACATCACCCTGCTGACCAGCGACGAGGTCTTCATGCAGTACGTCCTGCCCAACACCGTGCTCTACGCGGTGATCGTGGGCATCGGCGGCTACATCCTGTCCTTCCTGCTGGCGTGGATGCTGTGCAACCTGACCCGGATGGTGCGCACGGTGCTCTCCCTCATCATCTATTCCCCCTCCCTGACCACCGGCGTGGCCATGACGGTGCTGTGGAAGGTGATCTTCTCCGGCGACCAGACGGGCCTTCTCAACAGCTGGCTCATGTCCCTGGGGGTCATCAGCGAGCCCATCGTCTGGCTGGTGGACACCAAATACCTGCTGCCCATCGTCATCGTCATCGGCCTGTGGTCCTCCATGGGCATCGGCTTCCTGGCCATGATCGCCGGCATCGCCAACTCCGACGAGTCCCTCTACGAGGCCGGGGCCATCGACGGCATCAGCAACCGCTTCCAGGAGATGATCTACATCACCATCCCGCAGATGAAGCCGCAGATGCTCTTTGCGGCGGTGATGGCGGTGGTGAACGCCTTCCAGAACGGCATGGTCAGCGCGCTGCTGGTGGGCAACCCGTCCCCGGGCTATGCCTCGCAGCTCATCGTGAACCATATCGAGGACTATGGCTTCCTGCGCTACGAGATGGGCTACGCCGCGGCGGTGTCCGTGGTGCTGCTGCTGATCGTGCAGCTGTTCTCCAAGGCCGCCAACGGCCTGCTGACCGAGAAGGACTGAGGAGGTGAAGCGACGTGGCGTACCGCGGAAGACACATCAATCCCCGGCGCTTTGAGCGCGGGCAGATCAAGATCCTGCTGATCCTCCTGCCCCTGGCCCTGTTCATGGCCCTGCCCATCGTGTTCATCGTCAACCACGCCTTCAAGCCCATGGAGGAGCTCTTTGCCTTCCCGCCCACCTTCTTTGTCCGGAACCCCACCATGGACAACTTCACCAAGCTCCTGAAGTTCTCCCGCAGCGCGGGCATTCCCCTGACCCGCTACCTGTTCAACAGCCTCATCGTCACCCTGCTGACGGTGGGCCTGTCCCTGCTGCTCACCACCTGCGCGTCCTTTGCCTTCTCCAAGATCAAATTCCGGGGCCGGAGCCTGATGCTGAAGATCAACCAGATCGCCATCATGTTCGTGGCCACGGCGGTGCTGATCCCGCGGTACATGGTCATCGCCCGGATCGGCCTGATCGACTCGGTGTTCGCCCACGTGCTGCCCCTGGTGGCCATGCCGGTGGCCCTGTTCCTGGTGAAGCAGTTCGTGGACCAGGTGCCGGACAGCCTCATCGAGGCGGCCCACCTGGACGGCGCCAATGATTTCCAGGTCTACCGGCGCATCGTGCTGCCCATCATCCGGCCCGCCGTCGCCACCGCCATGGTGCTGGTGTTCCAGCAGGTGTGGACCAACATGGAGACCTCCAACTACTTCATCAACGACGAGAGCCGCAAGACCCTGACCTTCTACATGAACACCCTGGTGAACGCCTCCAACGGCGTGGCGGGCCAGGGCGTGTCCGCCGCGGCCACTCTCATCATGTTCATCCCCAACCTGCTCCTCTTCATCATCTGCCAGCGCAGCGTGATGAACACCATGGCGACCTCGGGCATCAAGTGAGGAGGCGAGGCAGTTGAGACAGAGCATCCGCATCCCGCTGGCCGCCTTGCTCCTCTGCGCCCTGCTGACGGGCACGGCGCTGGCGAAGACCCCGTACAAGACCTACACCGTCAACGGCTACGGGGAGGTGCAGGAGACCCAGACGGCCTACCTGGCGGTGACGGCCCTGACGGGGTTCGGGGAGTACGCCTTCGATTCCCCCAGGGACCTTTTCGTCACCCCCGACGGCACCGTCTATGTGGCCAGCAGGTACAAGACCGGCGGCCGCTTCAGCAAGAGCGGCGCCTGCATCCTGATCGGCAACGCCCGGGGGGAATACCTGGGCATGATCGGCCAGGACGTGCTGAACGATCCCACCGGCGTGTTTGTCTCCGGGGACGGCAAGGTGTATGTGGCGGACCTGGGCAACCGGGAGGTCTACGTCTTTGCCCCGGACGGCAGCGTCCTCGCCACATACGGCCGCCCGGACAACCCCCTCTACGGCGACGAGAAGACCCGCTTCGAGCCCACCAAGGTGGTGGCCAACGAGGGCGGCATCCTCTTCGTGGTCTGCAACGGCAACACCAACGGCATCGTCGAGATTTCCCCCATTGACGGCGGCACCTTCCTGGGGTATTTCGGCACCAACTACGCCTCCACGGATTTCCGCACCATCCTCTACCGCGCCATCATGACCAAGGAGCAGCGGGCCAAGTCCGCCTCCAACCTGCCCAACTCCCCGGCCAACCTGGACATCGACGAGCGGGGCCTCATCTGCACCGTGACCCAGGGGGACGGCGCGCAGACCCTGAAGCGGCTGAACATCGCCGGCATCAACCTGATCGGCGAGGCCCGGGTCATCGAGAACCCGGCGGACGTGGCGGCGGGCAACCACGACAACATCTACGTGGCGGACACCCAGGGCTACATCTTCGAGTTCAACACCGAGGGTGAGCTGGTGTTCGTCTTCGGCGGGAAGGGCACGGACCGGATGGGCCTGTTCACCACCATCACCGCCATCGACGTGGACGGCGAGGACCGGCTCTACGTGCTGGACCGGGACAAGGCCCGGATCCAGGTTTTCGAGCGCACCGAGTTCGCCGTGCGGATCCACGAGGCCCTCTCGCTGTACGCCACCGGCGAGTACACCGCCAGCAAGGCGCCTCTGGACGAAGTGCTGGAGATGAACAGCATGTTCGACGTGGCCAACAAGGCCATGGGCCGGGCGCTGTTTCAGGAGGAGCGCTACGAGGAAGCCCTGGCCTACGCCCGGCTGGCCAAGGATCGGGAGGGCTACTCCGAGGCCTTCTGGGAGCTGCGGAACAACTGGCTGAAGCGCAACGTCACCGCGCTGATCATCACGGCGGCCGCCCTGGCCGTGGCGGTAATCGTCTTCCGGCGGCTCAACCGGAAGTACAAGTGGACGGCCCGGCTGGCCTGGATCCCGGAGCGCCTGGGCAGGCACAGGCTGCTGTCGGACCTGCGCTACGGTTTCTACTACATGCGGCATCCCATCGACGGGTCCTACGGCATCGCCCGGGAGGGCCGGGCCAACTGGGGGGCCTCCACGGTGCTGCTGCTGATTTTCCTGGCGGAGTTCCTGATCAGCAAGTACCTCAGCGGCTTCCTGATGAAGACCGTGCAGGACGGGCGGTATGAGTTCCTGTCGGACATCGGCGTGGCGCTGGCCGCGGCGGCGGGCCTCACCCTCTGCCACTACCTGGTCTGCACCATCAACGACGGCGAGGGCACGGTGAAGCGCATCTACACCTACTTCTGCTTCAGCCTGACCCCGTACATCGTCCTGACCCCGGTGGCCTTCGTCCTGTCCCACGTGCTGACCCTGAACGAGGTCTTCCTGATCACCATGGTGCGGACGGTGATCTGGGCCTGGATCGCGGTGCTGGCAGTGCTGGGCGTCCGGGAGGTCAACAACTACACCGCCCGGGAGACGGCGAAGGTCATCTTCCTGACCCTCTTCACCGTGCTGATCATGGCGCTGCTGATCTTCATCCTCTACGTCCTGTGGGCGCAGGTGTTCAACTTCATCGGTTCGATCTGGGGAGAGGCGGTGTATCGCATTGAAAAATAGCGTCAGGGCACTCCTGCTGTTGCTGCTTCTCTTCCTCTGCGCCGCGGCCCTCTCGGAAGAAAAAAGAGAAATGCCGGAGGAATACGGCGCCTACGAGTTTGTGTGCGAGAGCGACCGGTACGCCCTCTACCTCTGCAGACCCTACCTCTCCGTGGCCCTGCTCAACCGGGAGACCGGGCAGGTCATCGGCTGCGCCGCCGTCCCCGGCGAGATCGCGAAACCCAGCCAGCGCGACGCACAGATCTATTCCGGCCTGCTGATCCAGATCCAGCAGGGCACGGCCTCCTCCAACACCGCCTACATCGACCTGCTGCGGGATCATCACACCATCACATACAGCGAGATGGAGAACGGCTTTGCGGCGGACGTCAGCTTTCCGGACTATCGGATCAGCCTCCGGGTGGAGGTCCGGCTGATGGGGGACGAGCTGCGGGTGCGGGTCCCCGACGAGTCCATCCGGGAGGGCCTGCTGGACAAGAGGACCGAGGAGGAGATCCTGGAGGACGCGCTGCTGGAGGCGGAGCCGGGCTCGGCGGAGAGCGGCGCGGCGGTCTCCCGGCGGGACCCGGCCAGCACCGCGGTCAACATCCGCTCCGTCATCCTGCTGCCCACCTTCGGCGCCACGGTGCAGGACGAGCACGAGGGCTACATGCTGGTGCCGGACGGCAACGGCGCCCTCGTGCGGTTCCGGCAGCGGGCCCAGCACACGGAGCCGGACTTCATCGGCACGTTCATCTTCGGCTCGGACGCGGGCTTTGAGACCTCGCCGGACCGGTCGAAGCTCTGGGGCGAGTACAGCACGCTGACGGACAGCTACAGCCTGACGCTGCCGGTCTTCGGTCTGGCCCGGACGGACGACGGCATCGGCTTCATCGCCGTGGTGGAGTCCGGCGCGGACCGCTGCTCCGTGGACGTCAACGCCAGCGGCGCGGAGAATCTGGAATACAACCGCATCTGCGCCTGCTTCCTCCTGCGGGAGTACTACAAACAGGCCGTGACCTCCATCGGCATGGTGGAGCCGGACCGCACCCACCACGACCTGGAGGTGCGCTACTGCCTGCTCTCCGGGGAGGACGCCGGCTACGCGGGCATGGCCCGGCGCTACCGCAGCTACCTGCTGGACAACGGCGAGGTGGTCCCGGCGGACACGGCCTACGCCACCCGGATCGACTTCCTGGGGCTGGAGCAGGAGAACTTCCTCTTCTCCACCCGAGGGGTGGTCATGACCACGGCGGAGGACATCCGGGCCATCAGCGAGGACCTGCGCGCCCAGGGCGTCAGCACCATCTTCAGCCTGTACAAGGGCTGGCAGAGCGGCGGCCTGTACAGCGTGCCCGTGCGGTCCTTCAGCGCCGACGGCAGCCTGGGCGGCAGCGGCGCCGTGGCGGACCTCATCCGGGAGGAGGCGGAGAAGGGCCACCGGATCAGCCTGTACGTGGACGCCCTGCGCCTCAACGCCGCCAAGACCGCCTTCACCTACGACGTGGCCAACCGGATCACCAAGGCGGACATGGCCGAGGAGACGGAGAAGCCGGTCTACAAAAAGTTCTATTACCTCCTGCCGGAGCGGACCGCCGACAACCTGAAGGCCCTGGGGGAGAGCCTGAAGCGGAGCGGCGTCACCGGCCTGGCCGTGGGCGGCGTCAACGAGCGGCTCTTCTCCTGGAGCAAGAAGGACGCGTACCATTCCCGCCGGGAGGGGCTGGACCTGTACGCCGGGGCGCTGGCGCAGCTCCGGGACAGCGGCATGTCCCTGTCCATGGAGGCCCCCTTCGGCTACCAGCTGCGCTACCTGGACGCCTACCTCAACGCGCCCCTGGACACCAGCGAGTATTTCTTCTTCGACGACGAGGTGCCCTTCCTGTCCATCGTGTTCAAGGGCGTGCTGCCGGTTTACGGCAACTACGTCAACTTCGAGGCCAACAAGACGGAATTCTTCCTGCAGATGGTGGAGACCGGCACCTATCCGTCCTTCTACATCACGCGGGAGAGCACCTCGGCGCTGATCTACACCAACTCCAACGACCTGTACTCCACCCGGTACGACTCCTTCCGGGAGACCATCATCGAGTACGACCGGGCGCTGCGGGGGCTGGCGGCGGTGACGGAGGGCGCCGTCATCGAGGATCACGAGATCCTGGGGGAGGTGCGCCGCGTGACCTACAGCAACGGCGCCGTGGTGCTGGTGAACTACGGCGATGAGGCTGCGGAGATCGACGGCGTGATCCTGGCGCCCATGTCCTGGGCGTGGAAAGGGGGGAGGGAACCGTGAGCATCACCATGCGGAACCGGCCGCCGAAGGTGAACAAGATCCGGGTGAAGCGGGGCCGGCTGGAGAAGCGCGAGGCCCGGATGGGGGTCCTGTTCTGCGTGCCGTGGATCCTCGGCGCGGCGGTTTTCCTGGTCTATCCGATCTTCATGTCCCTGTACTACTCCCTGGCCGGCGTCACCATCGACGCCGTGAGCGGCATCCAGCCCACGCCTCTGGAAAAGATCCAGTGGGGCAACCTCCAGGAGAAATACGTTCAGGTCCTGTCCCATGACCAGAACTTCCTGCCCGCCCTGGTGGACTACCTGGTCTCCACCCTGGTCTCCGTGCCCGTCATCGTGGTCTTCTCCATGATCATCGCCATCATGCTGAACCAGAAGATCCGCGGCAAGGGCTTCTTCCGGATGATCTTCTTCCTGCCGGTGATCATCGTCAGCGGCCCCCTGCTGAGCCTGCTGTCGGAGTCCAGCGCCAACACCCTGTCGGTGGTGGACACCCAGACCATCACCGCCGCCATCGGCTCCTTCCTGCCGCCGGCCCTGGCCACCCCGGTGACCGGCCTGTTTGCCAACATGGTCACCATCCTGTGGTACTCCGGCGTGCCCATCCTGATCTTCATCTCCGCCCTGCAGAAGATCGACACCAGCCAGTATGAGGCGGCCTATGTGGACGGCGCCTCCGGATGGGAGATGTTCTGGAAGATCACCCTGCCGGCCCTGAAGCCCATGATCCTGCTGAACTGCGTGTACACCATCGTCTTCATCTCCTCCAACGACCAGAACACCATCATCGGCCTCATCAAGCAGGCCATGATCTCGGGCATCGACGAGAAGGGCTACGACTACGCGGCCGCCATGGCCTGGATCTACGCGGTGGTGGAGATCCTGCTGGTGGGCATCTTTGCCGCCGCGTTCAAAACCAGGCGCGACAAGTACGAAAAGCAGGCCAAGAAGATCGACCGGCAGATGCGCCGGGAGCGCCGCAAGGTCCTGTTCATTCAAAGGAGGCAAGCGAGGCATGCGAAAAAGTACCATCGCCCGGCCGTCCGCTGAGAAGCGGACGCTGAAAGCCCGCGCCGCCGACCTGAAGGGCCGGATCAACCGGGACCGGATCGTCAAGTTCTTCCGGGGCACGCGGGACCGGAACGGTTTCATCAAGACCTTTGCCATCTACGCCCTGCTGATCTGCATCGGCTTCATCTACCTGTACCCCATCCTCAAAATGCTGGCCACCTCCTTCATGACCCAGAATGACCTGCTGGACTCCTCCATCCGCTGGATCCCCTCCGGGCTGAACCTGAGCAACTACCGGCAGGCCATGACGGCCACCAGCACCAACTACTGGACGGCCCTGCTGCAGAGCTTCATCATCGCGGGGGTCCCCACCCTCTGCACGCTGCTGTCCTGCTCCGTGACGGGATACGGCCTGGCCACCTTCCGGTTCCGGGGGCGCGGCCTCATCATCGGCTTCATCGTGCTGGCCTTCATCCTGCCCCGGCAGGTGACCATGATCCCCACCTACGGCCTGTACTCCGCCCTGGGGATCAACCAGACCATCTGGACCTTCATCATTCCCTCGGCCTTCGCCAACGGGCTGAACGCGTCCATCTTCATCCTGATCTTCTGGCAGTTCTTCCGCACCGTGCCCCGCTCCCTCATCGAGGCGGCCAAGATCGACGGCGCGGGGGATTTCCGGATCTTCTTCGCCATCGCGCTGCGCAGTGCGGCCCCGGCCTTCATCACCGTGGCGCTGTTCTCCTTTGTGTGGCACTGGAACGAGGCGTACCTGACCCAGCTGTATGTCCAGGGCAAGCTGGCCTCCAACAACCAGTGGACCACGGTGATCATCCAGCTGGAGCAGTTCAGCAGCAGCGCGGGCAGCGCCCAGTACTCCCAGACGGCCGCCACCGGCGCCAACCGGCTCAGCGAGGCCGTCAAGATGGCGGCGTCCCTGCTGGCCGTGCTGCCGCTGATCATCATCTACGGCCTGTTCCAGCGGCACTTTGTGGAGAGCATCGACCGGACCGGCATCACCGGCGAGTGATGCGGCTCCTGTTTATGAATGATTCGTGCATGAGAAGGGATTTCAAGGCCTGCGGGCCTCGACCAGGACTTTCCGTTCGCCCTGGACCTTCGGCCGCGTGCCCTTGCTTGACTTGCAGTTTTTTACAGAGAATCGTATGAGCCGCCGCCCGGGAAGGGTTTCCCCAACGAAAAACCCGCCGGGGCGGGAACATTCAGGGAAGAGGAGAGAGCAAAATGGCCCTTGACAGACTGACGGAGCGGATCTGGGTTTACCCCTATGAGGAAGCGCGGGACAGGCCCAACCTGGGCTACATCCGGGGTGACCGCTGGAGCCTGGCGGTGGACGCCGGACACTCCTCCGACCACACCGAAGCGTTCTACCGTGAGCTGGAAGCCGCCGGCCTGCCCCTGCCCAGCCTGACAGTGCTGACCCACTGGCACTGGGACCACACCTTCGGCATGCACGCCGTCCGCGGCCTGTGCCTGGCCAACGCCCGGACGGACGGGCATCTCCGGGATTTCCGCCGCCGGCTGGAGGCGGAAGGACGGGAGATGTTCCTCGCCATGGACGAGAGCATCCGCCTGGAATACGCCGGAGACCGCCCGGTGACGGTGACCCCGGCGGACCTGGTCTTCGAGGGCGAATTGCGGCTGGATCCGGGGAACTGCCCGGTGCGCGTCTTTCAGGCGGAAGCGCCCCACACCGACGACTCCACCCTGGTGCTGGTGCCGGGGGAGGGCGTCCTCTTCGTGGGGGATGCCGCGTGCGACACTTTCCTCACCGGAGAGCGGGACCCGGACCTGTGCCGGAAGCTGGCCCGGACCGTGACGGACACAGGCGCGCCCACGGTGCTGGAGGGCCACTGGGTCCCCGTGCCGGTCGGGGATCTGGTGAACGACCTGCTGGCGGGCCTTCCCGCGGAGTGACCGGCGGCCGGGGCCCGGCTTGCCGTGATGTCTTCGCCCTTTATCAGGATTCGAGAGAAAAAGACCGCGAAAAAACCGGAGCGTATATGCCCCGGTCACAAGCGCTGTCATCTGCGCGTCAGCTTGATTTCACCCCAGCCCTGAACGGTGATGTAAAGCGTGCTTCCCTGGATGCTGTACTCGGTGGTGTCACCGTCCATCGTGATCTTGTTTCCGTCCACGCTGTAGGTGCCGCTGGACGTTTCTGACTGTCCGACAGCGTTGATGGTGGAAACATAGGTCCCGTTTGACTTGAACTCAAGGGTGATGCTTCCGATCAGGATGCTGCCGCCCCATTTGCCGACGATGCTGTTGCTGCCGGGGGTGTGGTTGGTATCCGAGCAGGCGCAAAGCAGCGTGAGGACCAGGATGAGGGTAGCGGCGAGTGCCAAGGTTTTCTTCATTTTTCGTCTCTCCTTTTGGTGAACTGTGGCTGGCCTCATCATAACGCGGAATGAATCGGTTGTCAAGCATGAACAAGCCTTACCGCGGAGTGACCGGCGAAGCCGGGAATAGAAGATGCAAGAACCGGAGTGTGCGATGGAGAAGAATATCCTGGATGTCCGGGATCGGGCAGGATTCCGCGCCTGGCTGGCTGCCCATGGGGACGAAAAGGAATGCTGGCTGCGGCTGAAGCGCGGCCGGCCGACGGAGGACGGCGCGTTCTGCTACCTGGACGCGGTGGAGGAAGCCTTGTGCTTCGGCTGGATCGACAGCGTTCAGAAGCCGGTGGACGGGGTCGTGCTGCAGCGCTTCACCCCGAGAAAGAAGAACAGCCCCTGGACGGAGCTGAACAAGGAGCGCGTGCGGCGGCTGGAAAGGCTGGGGCTGATGACGGACGCGGGCCGGGCTGTGCTGCCCGCCATGGGCCCCCGAAGCTTCCGGATGGATCCAGACGTGGAGGCCGCGCTGAAAAAGGCCCGGGTGTGGTCCGCCTTTCGGGCGTTCCCGCCGCTCTATCAGCGCGTTCGGGTCTGCAACATCGCCATGTACAAGGACAGAGCCCCGGAGACCTGGCGCCGGGCGCTGGATCACCTGATCCGTGAAACCCGGAAAGGCCGCATGTACGGCGAGTGGAACGACTATGGCAGGCTCCTGGAGGAATGAACACGAGACGCCCGGTCTTCGGACGTCTCATGTTTTTGGCTTGGCTCACAGGCTGCCGCCCAGGTTCTCCAGCGTGTCGATGACCACGACGCAGTCCTCCCGGACGTTCTGCATGACCAGCTTCATGATGTTCTCGGGAAGGGCCACGCAGCCGCCGGTGTAGGGCTTCAGGGGCCCGAAGCAGTGCAGGAAGATGGCGGAGCCCCGGCCGGGGGTGCCTTCCTCGTTAAAGCTGATGTTCAGGCAGTACTGGTACTGATACTCATAGTCCACGATGTGCTCGCTGTCGTCCATGAGGAGGTCGGGCACGTCGCGGATGTCCACCATCTGGTTGTACTGCCGGTCGGGGTCGCCGGACCAGTAGGTGTTGTCATCCACCTGAAGGTAGGGAATGGCGCAGCCCGGGTCGGCGGCGATGCCGAAAGCCTTGTTGAAGCGGTAGACGCCGATGGGGGTCTGGCCGCAGCCCTCCGCGTGATCCGCGTCCGGGCACAGGCCGTTCCTGCCCACGAAGCCCGGGGTGGAGAGGATCTGCTTCCAGGCGCCGGTCTCATCCCGCTGATGCATGGAGATCGTCGCGGTGGTCTTGTCCATGCCCAGCCCGGCCACCACAAACAGCTGGGTCACTTGCTCGTCCTGCGCGGCGGGAAGGCTGACGACCCACTCGGGGGAATCCGTCACATGCTGAATGTCGGCGTGCAGTCCGGGGGCTTCGGCCGGGACTTCCTCCGCCAGGGCGGCGGCGCAGGTCAGGGCCGTCATGGCGGCCAGGGTGATGAGCATCAGGATCCACTTGAACATGGCGTATTCCTCCGTTCGTTCCGACGAATCATGCCGGACGGGTCGTGCCGTCCGGTTTTTGCTGTGTGTTCCGTACCGGCCCGGAAACCGGGGCTTCGGCGGTTGATGCGGTTCCGGCGCTCGCGGGCGGCTTACAGGCCGGTCTTCTCCCGGTGGGGGATTCCGGCGGCCGCCAGCCGGGACAGCTCGTCCAGCCCCAGCGCCACCGGGCTGTCCTGCGTCCCCCGCGCATCGCGGCGGGCGTGGACCGCGTCGATCACCCGGCGCAGGCTCTCATCGCCCGCAAACACCTGGAAATCGAACAACGCCCTGAGGATCTCTTCCATCTCTGCACTCCCTTTTCGCACTTTTTTGCCCGGGTTTTCCGCGGACTGTCCGCGAAAAAAGACCGGATCCGCAGGGACTGTTCCGTTCCCTGCATTCTTTGATACGGACCGGGAGGGCAGGTGGCAGCGCGAATCCGAAATGCTTCCGCGTTTTTCACCGCTGTTCGGCCGATGCTCCGGGCGGCCTTTGGCGCTTGCTCCCGCCGGCGGTCAGGGCGTAGCTCATGGCCACCAGGGCCTCGACTTCCTCCCGCGCCGCGGAGCCGTCCAGCAGCACGGTGATCCACTTGTCCTTGTTCATGTGGTAGGCGGGGAGAAAGCCGGGCTTCCACCGCAGCGCGCCGATCAGCAGGGGATCGCACTTGAGGTTCAGGATGTCGGTCCGGCCGTCCCTTGGGAGGCCCAGCGTCCGGTATGGGACGCGCATGGTCAGGGCGAACCACTTCCGGTTGTGGGCGTGGCGGTAGACACAGCTCTCCGCGTCCCCGGGGAAGGGGTGGTCCGGCTCCGTGCTGTAGACGTCAAAGATGTGCGCTTGCAGTTCCGGCAGCTTCATTTTTCCTGATCCCGCCGTTTCCGCACCGTGGGGTTGTGCTCGTTGATCAGCCGGTAGCACGGGCAGTCCTTCCCGTGGTCGTTGACGACGCCGCAGGCCTGCAGGTGGGAATAGACCGTGACGGTGCCGAGGTATTTGAAGCCGTAGGCCTTCAACTCCTTTGCGATCCGGTCCGACAGGCCGTTGCTCACGGGGATCTTCCCGTCCCCGTGCCCGTCGTACAGGACGGTCTTCCCGCCGGTGTGGGCCCAGAGCCAGCCGCAGAAGCTGCCGTGCTCCCGCCGGATCCGCTGAAAGCACCGGGCGTTGTTGATCACAGCCTCGATCTTGCGCCGGGAGCGGATCATGCCCTCGGTGTTCAGGATGCGCTGAACGTCCGCTTCATCGTACGCGGCGATCCGGTCGTAGTCGAAGCCGTCGAAGCAGGCGCGGAAGATCTCCCGCTTCTTGATCATCAGGCTCCAGGACAGCCCGCACTGCATGGCTTCCATCATCAGGTGCTCGAACATCCGGCGGTCGTCGTGCACCGGCACGCCCCACTCGGTGTCGTGGTAGACCCGCATGGCCTCAAAGGCGAAGCCCCAGTCGCAGGTGCTCATGGCTTTCTTCGCTCTCCTTCCTCCGGCGCGGCGCCGTTTCAGATCAGGATGCCGTCGCAGTGGTCGGTCTCGTGCTGGATGATCTGGGCGGTGAAGCCCTCGAAGGTGCCGGTCCTGGGCCGGAAGCCCCGATCCAGGTACGCTACCTCGATCCGCCGCCAGCGCTTCACTTTCCGCACGCCGGGAAGGGACAGGCAGCCCTCCTCGGCCTCGTACTCGCCGGATCGGGCGGTGATCCGCGGGTTGACCATGACGGTGAGGCCGGGGCCGTCGCAGAACACAATGACGCGCTTCCGCCGGCCGATCATGTTGGCGGCCATGCCCACGCAGCGGTCCAGGTTGGCCCGGAGGGTGTCCGTCAGGTCGGCGATGACGAGCCCGTCCGCCTCCGTGGCGGGTTCGGACTTCAGCCCGAGAAACAGCGGGTCATGGACAATGGGACGGATCATCCGGACGCGCCTCGCTTTCCCTTCCGCCCCGGCGGCGGCTCTCTGCCGGCATTATAGCACGGAAAAAGCCGTTGGGAAAGCTTTCCGGGAAGAAAGATGTGGAAAGGCGCGTTCTCTGTTCTCAATCCGGCGGTTTTGCGGTATAATCCGGCTGAGACGGAGCATTGGGAGGCGGGCGCGCATGGAGGAGATCAGGACGGCCAGGCTGATCCTGCGGCCTTTCCGGGAGTCGGACTACGATGACCTGTACGAGTTTCTCGACCAGCTGCGGGACGACGAGTTTGAGGGTTACCCGGGCCTGACCTACGAAAACGGGCGGGAGCACCTGCGGTATCGGCTGGAGTCGGAGGCGTTCCGGGCCATGGCGCTGGCGGACTCCGGAAAGGTCATCGGCAACGTGTACTGCGGAAAGCGGGACTTTGACGCCAGGGAAGTCGGGTACATAGTCAACCGGCGCTATCGGAGAAAGGGCTATGCCGCCGAAGCCCTGTCCGTGGTGGTGGCACAGGCCTTCCGCGAGGGCGCCCACCGGGTGTACGCGGAGTGCGACCCCAGGAACACCGCCTCCTGGAGACTGCTGGAAAGGGTCGGCCTGAGGCGGGAGGCGCACTTCAGGCAAAGCATTTTCTTCCGGCGGGACGCGGATGGGGATCCGGTCTGGAAGGACACCTACGTCTACGCGGCGCTGAAGGGCGAGTGGGACGCGGAGACCTGGGCGGCCGGCCCGCGGTGGGACGGGCCGCGGAATGTCATTTGGGAGGGATCGCGGTGCACCTTGGCTTCTCGTACGTCGGCCTGATCTTTCTGCTGATGTTGTTCATCCCCAACGCGTTTTGGACGAAAAACAAGCCCCGGGACTATGAACGGTACGCGAAAAACGAGAGCCGGGTGCTCCTGGCGTTTGAGCGGACCGGAGAGGCGGCGGTCACGGCGCTGGCGCTGATCTTCGGCGATTTCAACGTGCAGGGTTGGAGCCCGTGGCTGCTGTGGCTGGCCGGGGCGCTGGCGCTGATGATCCTGTACGAGGTGTTCTGGGTCCGGTATTTCCGGAGCGCGAAGACCATGGAGGACTTTTACGGCAGCATGCTGGGGATCCCGGTGCCCGGGGCGGTCCTGCCGGTGGCCGCGGTACTGCTGATCGCCGTTTACGGAAAGAACCCCTTCTTCTTCGCGGCGGGGGTCATCCTCGGCGTCGGCCACATCGGGATCCACCTGGCGCACCGGAGGGAAGTGCGGGCCGGCTGATCCCGGCACGACAAAGAGCCGCCATTCCGCTGGGGACGACGGCTCTTTTGCAATGCGCCGGATCAGTCGTAGAAGAACAGCCCTTCTTCGGTCATGTAGCCGACATAGTCGGTGAGCAGCTCCGCCAGCGGGAAGCCGTCGGGCGCGACGGGCAGCAGATTGGCGTCCGCCAGGACTTCCGCGAAGGCTTCGTCCGCCACGGCGGGGAGCAGAAGCGTCCGCAGGGGTTCGGGATCTTCCCCGGCGGCGATGTACAGCGCCCAGACATTGCCCGAGCACACGGGAAGACCGCATTCCGCCGCAGAGGGCAGTTCCGGATAAAACGCCGACCGCTCCTCCGTCAGCGGCCCAAGCACCACCGCGTACCCGTCGCCCATCTGTGCGATGCAGGCCAGATTGGCCACCAGCAGGTAATCCCCGTCGGCGAGGCTTTCCGCGCAGTCCTGCAGGTCTCCGAAGGTGTCGCTGTCCAGGTCCAGCGCGTTGAAGACCTGCACCGCGGCATAGTCCGCCGCGCCGGCCTCAAAGGAGCGCATGACGGTCAGCTCGAAGGGGTGATCCGTCAGGTAGGCCTGCAGGGAGGGCAGGTCCGTCAGCCCCAGGCTGTCCGCGGTTTCCCGCGAGGTGACCAGGAACAGCTCCTCCTCGCCCAGGGGGAGCAGCAGCTGCAGGTCCGTCCGCACTTCGCAGTCGGTGTAGCCCTGGAGACCCTCCAGCAGGGCCTGCTGGGAGACCAGCGCGACGCAGTCCGGATCGGAAACGGCCCGGTCCAGGACGGCGGTGGCTTCCTCGGCGGCATCGGACGGCCAGCCGGTGAGTTCGGACAGGACATCGGCAAGGACGTTCGCGGTGCCGTCCTCCTCCCCGAAGTACAGGGTGGTTTCCGCCACACCCGCCAGGGGCAGCAGGCAGAGCGCGAGGGCAAGCAGCATGATCTTTTTCATGGGGCACCGTCCTTTCGGGTCGTCAGAAGCGGAAGTAGATGAAGGGGTTGTAGGTGGCGCCCAGGAGCAGCGCCAGGGAGAGGAACCAGACCAGGAGGGCCCAGCCGCTGTGCAGCGCCGTGAACCAGCCCTTCCCGCCCCAGCGGCCGGTGAGCAGTCTGCCCAGCGGGAGGCAGCCTACAAGGGCCGGAATCAGCCAGAACGTGTTCTCCAGCACATTCATGTGATCCGCCAGGTAGACGCCCAGGCCCGCGAAGGGCGAGGACACCAGCGCCCGGAAGGCGTTCCCCAGGGCGGGCAGGTCGGTGAGCCGGAAGATCAGCCAGCCGATCATCACCGCCAGCAGCACCGGGAGGCGCCGGAGCCATCCGGGCCACCGGCAGAGCCAGCGGTCCAGCACGTATTTCTCCAGGATCAGCAGCAGGCCGTAGTACAGGCCCCAGAGCAGGAAGTTCCAGGACGCCCCGTGCCACAGGCCGGTGAGGGTCCACACGATCAGCAGGTTGAGCAGGGTCCTCCCCGTGCTCCGGCGGCTTCCGCCCAGGGGAATGTACACATAGTCCCGGAACCAGGTGGACAGGGAGATGTGCCACCGCCGCCAGAAGTCCGTGACGGACCGGGCGGTGTAGGGGTAGTTGAAGTTCTCCGAGAAGCGGAACCCGAAGAACCGCCCCATGCCGATGGCCATGTCGCTGTAGCCGGAGAAGTCAAAATAGATCTGCAGGGTGTAGGCCAGCAGCCCCAGCCAGACCGTCCCGGCGGGCAGGACCGCGCTGTCGAAGATGAGATCGGCGATGCCGGCCATGGCGTTGGCCAGGATGACCTTCTTTCCCAGCCCCAGGGCAAAGCGCCGGAGGCCGGCGGTGAAGTCGTCCAGGCTCTCCCGGCGGCCCGCCAGCTGCGCCTGGATCTCCTCGTACCGGACGATGGGGCCGGCCACCAGCTGCGGGAAGAGCACGATGTAGGTCCCCAGGCACAGGAGGCTCCGCTGTACCGGTACGCGGTTGTGATAGACATCCAGCACGTAGGACAGGATCTGGAAAGTGTAGAAGCTGATGCCCAGGGGCAGGGTGAAGGACAGGTGCGGCATGGGGGAGCCCAGCAGCAGCCCCAGGTTCTCCAGCAGGAAGTTCCCGTACTTGAACAGGCCGATGGCCCCGAGATTCATCGCCAGGGCCAGGATGAGGACCGCCCTGCGTCCGTCCGGCCGGCTGATCCTTCCCAGGGCCAGGCCCGCGCCGTAGTTGAACAGGATGGAGAAGAGCATCAGCAGCACCCAGACAGGCTCGCCCCAGGCGTAGAACACCAGGGAGGCGAGACACAGGACCAGGTTGCGGGCCGTGACCCCGCGCACAAGGTAGTAGACCGCCAGGGTCAGCGGCAGGAAGAGCAGCAGAAAGGTCAGGCTGGAAAAGACCATTACTCCTCCGCCTCCTTCTCCGGCCCGTCCACGAAGAACAGGTTCACGTCCCCCAGCAGCAGGACGTCCTTCACGTCATGCTCCGCGCAGAAGGCGGCGGGGTCGAAGGGGGCGCCGGCCCAGTTCTCCCAGTAGCGCAGGTCCACCACGTAGGTGTGGTCATAGCCCGCGGCGATCAGCGCGTTGATGGGGTTGGAGTAGGAGGAGGCCACCAGCAGCAGATTGCCGCGGCCCTGCTCCCCGAAGTCGTACTCGATGAGGGCGTAGTCCCCGCCGAAGCAGTAGGCGTAGTGGTTGCGCAGCTCGTCCGCGGGGATCTTCTTTCCGCGCTCGTAGAGGCTGCGGTTGCCGTAGGCCTTGCGCTTCCCCTGGATGACCGTCTGGTATTTGGGCAGGTCATAGCGCCAGACCGTGAAGGGCTCGTCCGCGCAGAGCAGGTGGGTCTCCCGGGCGTAGGAGCCTTGGAAGATCACCGGATGCCCGTCCCCGTCGGCAGGGGTGATGACCTCGGCCGGGGCCAGCAGCTGCGCTTCGCAGTCCTCCGGGTGCAGCAGCCGGCAGACAGCCTGATAGCCCAGGTCGGCGCCCTGCTGGTTCCAGTGGTGGTCGGTCTGGTAGAAGTACGCCTTGTAGGTCTCCCAGTCCGGCACGCGGAAGACGTCCCAGGCGTCCGGCTGAAAGGCTTCGATGACGCGGGCCAGCGGGCCGTCCTCCGCGCCGGGACGGTCAAAGTTCACCACCCGGGAGTTCTCGATGAAGTACAGGCAGAGGCGCACGTCCCCCAGGCCCCGGAAGGACGCCGCCAGCTGCTCCAGGTGCGCCTGGCGGTCCACATAGTCCTGCGGGACTTCCACGATGCGGTTGGTCTCGTCGGCGTAGTGGCAGTAACCGTCCTTGATGGGGACGTAGTTCCCCTTCAGCGAGGGCCGGACCGCGTACAGCAGATCGCGCTGAAGGCCGGCCACCGTGTTGCGGGCGTCCTGTACGCCTGCCTTCACCGACCCGGACAGGAGCAGCTGATCCCCCAGGGCGGCCTCCAGGGATTCCTGATAGCTGCCGTCGCCGAAGCCGGGCAGGGTGAAAGCCGGAAAGCGCGTCAGCGTCCGGTTCTCCGACACGGATTCTGTCCGCTCGCCCCGCAGCGCGATGCCGGCCGCCAGCAGCACAGGGACAGCAAAAAGGGCGATCAACGCCCATTGAGCCGCCCTTTTGCCCGCGGTGTGCGCTCTCTGCTTCATGGAATCATCCTCACGGCTTCGGAAGATCGCCGTAAATGAACAGGTTCACGTCTCCCACCAGCAGCACCTGGGTCACGCCGTACTGTTCGATGACCCGGCTGAGGGAGAAGTTCCGGCCGGTCTTGTTCTTGTAGGTGCGCAGATCCACATAGACGATGGTGCCGTAGTGGTGGGTGAGCGTGGTCTTGACGGCGTTGCTCAGGGAGTTGCCCAGCATCAGCAGGACGCGCTCCTCCGGGCCTTCGCCTTTGAACAGGAGGAAACCGGCGTCCCCGCCGTAGCACTGCGCGTAGTGGTTGGCGTAGCGGCCGTTCTTGATGTCGCCGCTCATGTAGTTGTTGAAGTGGCTGTAGGCGGTGCGCTTGCCTTTCTTCATATTGGCCTGGCTGGTGTAGCAGGCATAGGCGGGGAAGGGGTCGTAGCGGTAGAAGGTGAAGTGCTCCTCCGAGATGGGCTGCTTGAGCTTCTTGGCGTAGGAGCCGTTGAAGATCTGCTTGCACACCACCTCCCCGGCGGGGACCAGCACTTCCTCCTCCTCGCCCAGCAGCAGGCGGACGATGTCCACATAGCCCTGGTAGGAGCCCTTGTGGTTCCAGTGGTGATCCGTGGCGTAGAAGTAGTCGCAGAACTGTTCGTAGGTGGAATACTTCAGATGGTCAAAACCGTCGGCGTGAAGGTTCTCCAGCAGGTAATCGTAGGCGGGGGAATTCTCGTCGAAGGTCCGGGCAATGGCGTGGCTGCGGGAGGACTCCACCAGGTAGAGGTAAACCGGCGGGTGGCCCTCCGGCAGGGCGTCGATGGCGGTGTTGAAGGCCTCCACCAGCTTTGTCATCCGCTCCACGCCAAAGATGGACGCGTCGTTGACGAAGCGGTTCTCGCCCTCCACGCGGCAGATCTCGTATTTCGGCTCGGAGAGCACCAGCGGCGCTTCCGCTTGGGCAACGGAGAACAAGAGAATCAGCAGCAACAGCGCCGAACAGCATCTTTTCAGCATTGGGACCGCCCTCCTTGACCGCCGGGATCGCCCCCGGCGGAATCCGCTGTGATTATAGCAAAACGCGGCGGGGATGTCAATTTCAACTGCGCGGGGGACGGATTCCCCCACAGCGCCGCGAAAGCGAAAGAAGCTCTCTTGACAGGGAGCGCGGATCAAGGCTACAATACCGTTGCACCGCGAGGTGAGAGAAAAAGACGGGCGTCGGGCGGTCGTTCGCCGGTGTCCGGAGACATACGGGGGAAGAGAAGAAGATGAAGACAAAAGGGAAAACCGGGCTTGCGGCCGGCGTGCTGCTGGTGCTGGCCTTTGTGCTGTGGACCTTTCTGATTCAGCGCGTGGACGTGCGGCCGGTGGGGCAGCGGGGGACGGACATCGGTTTCGCCGCCGTCAACACGGCCTTCCATCAGCTGACCGGCGTTCACATGACGCTCTACACCGTCACGGACTGGCTGGGCTTTGTGCCGGTGCTGATCTGCGCGGGCTTCGGCGTGCTGGGGCTGGTGCAGCTGATCCGGCGGCGCAGCCTGTGGAAGGTGGACTTCGACATCGTGCTCCTGGGCCTGTACTACATCCTGGTGATCCTGGGCTACCTGATCTTCGAGAAGATCCCCATCAATTACCGGCCCATCCCCATTGATGGCCACATGGAGGCCTCCTACCCGTCGTCCACTACGCTGCTGGTGCTGAGCGTCATGCCGACGCTGGTGTTTCAGGTGAACCGCCGGGCGCAGAGCGCGAAGGTGAAGCGGGCCGTGGCCGTCTGCGCCGGGCTGTTCTCCCTCTTCATGGTGGCGGGCCGGCTGCTGGCCGGCGTTCACTGGCTGACGGACATCGTCGGCGCGGTGCTGCTGAGCGCGGGGCTGTACCTGATGTACCGGTCCACGGTGCTGCTGACGGAACGGGAGCCCTGACCCATGGAAAGCAGCGAAATGGCTGTGTGCGGGAAGACGTACCGGATCCTCCGGCTCCTGGGCCATGGAAAGGGCGGCTATTCCTACCTGGCGGAGTGTGAAGGCCGGCGGGTCGTCCTCAAACAGATCCACCACGAGCCCTGCGATTACTACACCTTCGGCGACAAGATTGCCGCGGAGGCCCGGGACTATGAGCGCCTACGGCTGGCCGGGATCCGGATCCCGGAGATGATCGCCCTGGACCGGGAAGCCGAGCGGGTGGTGAAGGCGTACATCGAGGGCGACACGATCTTCGACCTGGTGCGGAGGGGCGAGTCCGCCGAACCGTACCTGCCGCAGGTGCGGGAGATGGCGGCCCTGGCGAAGGCGGCGGGGCTGAACATCGACTATTTCCCCACCAATTTCGTGGTGCGGGACGGGCTGATCTGGTACGTGGACTACGAGTGCAACGAGTACATGGACGAGTGGAACTTCGAGAACTGGGGCATCCGGTACTGGTCCAGGACGCCGGAGTTTCTGGCGTACACGGAACAGCACCCGGAATGAACGGAAGGGAAAGAGGAAAAATGCGCGAGGAGACGGACGCCATCCGGGCGCACTACGACGCCGACCCGCAGAAGGAGTGGGACCGGCTGCAGAAGCGGTTCCCGGTGGAGAAGTACATCACGACCCGCATGATGGACCGGTACATCCGGCCCGGCGACACCATCCTGGACATCGGCGGCGGCCCGGGGCAGTACGCCGTTCATTTCGCGCGGCTGGGGCATTCGGTGACACTGCTGGACCTCAGCGACGAGAACGTGCGGTTCGCGAAAAAGAAGGCGCGGCAGTACGGCGCCCGGATCACGGCGCTGCAGGGGAACGCCCTGGACCTCTCCCGGTTCCCGGACGGAGCCTTCGACACGGTGTTCCTCATGGGCCCGCTGTACCACCTGATGAACGAGGACAGCCGGCTGCAGGCCATCCGGGAGGCGAAGCGCGTGCTGAAGCCGGGCGGCTTTCTGTTCTGCAGCTTCATCCTCATGTTCGGCGGGGTGATCTTTGGGCTGCGGGAGCTGCCGGAGACCATCCTGCGGCCCAGGGAACAGCCGTTTTTCGAGGTGGCCGCGAGGGACGAAAGCCTGGCCTTTGAGGCCTTCACCCACGCCTGGATGACCACGGTGCGGGACGCGAAGGACCTGATGGCGAAGGTGCCCGGCCTGGAGACCCGGACCGTTTTCGGCCAGGAGAGCATCCTGGCGCCCTATAAGAACGTCCTGAACGGGTGTCCGCGGAAGATGCGGCTGGCCTGGTTCGACTACGGGCTGCGGTTCTGCGAGAAGGAAGACTACCTGACCCACACGGAGCACCTGATGATCGTGTCGGAGAAGAGGGCATGAGCGGCGCGAAAAAGCCGGTCTTCGGAGAGCCCGGGGACCTGGACAGCTGGATGGCGCTGGTCCGGCGGGTCCGCCAGAATTTCCCCGGGCTGGAGACGGAGCGGGCCCTGGGGGACCACCGGCAGACCGTGCTGAAGTTCATGGGCAGACGGCAGGCCCTGTGCGTGAAGGACGGCGGCGCGGTGGCCGGCGTGCTGCTCTTCTCCCGGAGCCGGAACATGATCTGCTGCCTGGCGGTCTCCCCGGAGCACCGCAGGCGGGGCATCGCCTCGGCCCTGATGGAGAAGGCCCTGGACGAGCTGGACCGGACCCGGGACATCACCGTGTCCACCTTCCGCGCCGGGGATGAGAAGGGGACCGCGCCCCGGGCGCTGTACGCGAAATACGGGTTCCGGGAGGGCGCGCTGACCGTGGAATTCGGTTATCCGAATCAGGTCTTTGTGCTGCCCGGACAGGGAACGGACGCAGAGCGGCGTTGAGAGGCGGACCGGGGACCGCCCATTCCTGGCCCACCGGTGTCGGCTGATCCCGGAATCATCCGGAAGAATAAAAGGAGGAATGGCCGTGGAGGAGAAACTGAAGGTCCTGATGCTGAACGGAAGCCCCCGGGAGAAGGGGAACATCGCCCTGGCGTTTCACGAGATGGAGCAGGTGTTTGACGAGTGCGGGGTGGAGCACGAGAGCATCCTGCTGGGCCGGGAAGCCATCCGGGGCTGCATGGCCTGCGAGGCGTGCCGGAAACTCGGCAGGTGCGCGATCCGGGACATCGTCAACGAGCTGGCGGTGAAGTTCGAGGCGGCGGATGGGCTGGTCATCGGCTCGCCGGTGTATTACGGCTCAGCCAACGGCACGCTCATGTCGGCCCTGCAGCGGCTGTTCTACAGCACGGCCTTCGACAAGAGCATGAAGGTGGGGGCCGGCGTGGTCAGCGCGCGGCGCTCGGGCTGCACCGCGGCCTTCGACGAGCTGAACAAGTTCTTCACTCTGTCGAACATGCCCGTGGCTTCCAGCCGGTACTGGAACAACATCTACGGCTGGGAACCGGGGGAGGCCGCGGTGGACGCGGAGGGCCGGCAGGTGATGCGGGTCCTGGCCCGCAACATGGTCTTCCTGATGCGCAGCATCGCCCGGGGCAAGCGGGAATGGGGTCTCCCCGAGGACGGAGAGACCCGGGTGTGGACCAATTTCACCCGCTGAAAGCCGAAGAGGAGAATGAGAAATGGAAATCGAAGAAAAAACCCTTGGCGCGCTCCTGAGCGATCCGCGCATCGCCCCTGTCGCGGCGGACGCCATCCGGGACCGGGACCTGAAGGCCGAGCCGCTGTGGGACATGACCCTGCGGCGGCTGAAGGAGGAGCACTTCTTTTCCGGCGAGATCGGCCGCGGTTTTCGTCGGCTGTACCGGGCTGCGGATACGGGAAGCTGGTATTTCCCGCTTTACGACGAGGAAGCCTGTGCGGGGAACGAGGACCTGAAGGGCGTCAGCCTGGTCTGGTTTCCCTCGGAGGATCCCGGCGCCGACGAGCGGCCCTTCATCCTCGTGGTCCCCGGCGGCGGCTTCGTCAACGTGTGGAACCTGACGGAGGGCTGGCCCATCGCGGAGCAGTTCAACCGCTGGGGCTACCATGCCTTCATCCTGACCTACCAGGTGAACGGCGGGGACGGCCTGCTGGAGCGGAACATGGAGGACTTCGCCCGGGCGCTGCGGTTCATCGGGGAGAACGAGGCGCGCTTCCATGTCTGCGCGGACCGGTACATCACCTGCGGCTTCTCCGCCGGGGGCTACCTGGTGGGCCTGTGGAACACGGGGAAGGGCTATACGGCATACGGCCTGGCGAAACCGCGGGCGGTGTTCCCCGTCTACCCCGTCACCAGCCTGAAGGAGCAGATCCGGTACGGCTCCACCGAGCCGGAGGAAGCCCTCTGGCTCTACGGCTGTCCTCTGGCGGAGGCGGCGCAGTCGGACTTTGAGATCCCGGACCACGCGGAGGGCTTCCCGCCCTGCGCCATCTTCCTGGCCGCCGGGGACGAGCTGGTGGACCCGGAGAACTCCCGGCTGCTGGCCGCGGCCCTGGATCGGCTGGGCATCCCCTGTATGACGGAGGTGGGGGCCTCCGGCGGCCACGGCTTCGCGGACGGCTCCGGCATGTGCATGGCGGGCTGGACCCGGCGGGCCGTCCAGTGGTACGAGGCCCAGCGGGACGGCTGACACGGTTCCTGTTTTGGAATGCCAAGTGCGCAAGGAATATTCCGCGCCTGCGGACCGCGACCAGGGCTTTCCGATCGCCCTGGACCTTCGGGTGCATGCCCTCACTTGACCTATAATTCTTTGATAAGTTTTGCGTGGCACGGAAAAACCGTCCGGGATCTCCGGACGGCCGCCTGCGGAATGGGCCGGTTCACCGCACGGTGAACTCCGTCCACTCAATATGGTTGTACTGCATCACGTCGTCGGACTTCTTCATGCCGAGTTTCTCGTAGAAGGGCACGGCGTTCTCGTTGGCCACGAGATAGACGGCAATGTCCTTCTCGCCCCCGGCCGCCTCCAGGGCCGCCCGCATCAGGCGCCGGCCGATGCCCTGCCGCTCGAAGGCCCGGTCCACCCCCAGGTCGGTGACGAACAGCCAGTAGGCGAAGTCGGTGACCCCCAGCAGGACGCCCACCAGCTTTCCCGCTTCGTCCCGGGCCGCCAGGCTGACGGAGGCGCTGGCCAGCAGCCTGGGGATCCGCTCCTCAAAGCGCTCCCGGGGATACTGGGAGCCCAGGTCGGTGCGCTTCAGGAAGTCGATGTATTCTTCGGGCGTCAGGCGCTCGCTGCGGATCTCGGTCATCGTTATTCATCCCCCTTGCCGGGATCGCCCGGCCATGTACGATTATAGGGGCAGACCGTCTGCGCGTCAAGCTTTACCCGCGGACCGGCGCCCCGACAAAAAAGAGAAGAAAGAAATGGGAGGAAACCACCATGAGCATCTCTGAAAACCTGCTCCGAAAGTACGCGGAGCTCATCGTCCGCACCGGGGCCAACGTCCGTCCGGGCCAGGTGGTACAGCTGACCATCTCCGTGGAGCAGCACGATTTTGCCGCCCTGGTGATGGAGGCCTGCTACCGGGCCGGGGCGAAGAAGGTCAACGTCGAGTGGACGTATGACCGGCAGCAGAAGCTGAACTACCTCTGGGCGGACCGGGAGGTCCTGGCGAAGGTGCTGCCCTGGGAGGAGGAGAAGCTGAAGCAGATGGTGGCGGACCTGCCCGTCCGCATCTACATCGCCTCGGAGGACCCGGACGCCATGAACGGCGTGGATCCGGAGAAGCTGGCCGATGTGATGCGGAGCCGGTCCGCGGTGGTCAAGCCCTACCGCAACGCCATCGACGGCAAGCACCAGTGGGTCATCGCCGCCTATCCATCCGTCCGCTGGGCGAAGAAGTGCTTCCCGGAGGCGGAGGACGCGGAGGCCGTGGACCGGCTGTGGGAGGCCATCCTGAAGACGGTGCGGGTGGCGGAGGACAACGATCCCGTGGCGGACTGGAAGGCCCACACCGATTTCATCGAGGAGAAGGCGGCCTGGATGAACGCCCAGGGCTTTGCCTCCCTGCGCTACCGCAGCGCCAACGGCACGGACTTCACCGTGGACCTGATCCCCGGCGCGAAATGGGAGGGCGCGGGGGTGACGAACCCCCTCAACGGCGCGTTCTACATCCCCAACATGCCCACCGAGGAGCTCTTCACGTCCCCCGTCGCCGGAAAGTGCCAGGGCACCCTGGTGGCGGTGAAGCCCCTCTCCTGGCACAGCCAGCTCATCGAGGACTTCGCCATCACCTTTGAGGGCGGCCGGGCGGTCTCCTGCCGGGCGGCGAAGGGACAAGAGCTGCTGGAGAAGATGATCCGCATGGACGAAGGCGCGGCCATGCTGGGCGAGGTGGCCCTGGTGCCCAAGGAGAGCCCGGTGAACCGGTGCGGCTTCCTGTTCTACGAGACGCTGTTCGACGAGAACGCCTGCTGCCATGTGGCCCTGGGGGCGGGCTTCAAGGAAGTGCTGCCCGGCGGGGACGATCTCACCACGGAGCAGGCGAAGGAGCGGGGCATCAACGACTCCATGATCCACGTGGACTTCATGGTGGGCGCGGACGACCTGGCCATCGACGGCGTGAAGCCGGACGGCACCGTGATCCCCGTCTTCCGGAACGGCACCTGGGCGTGAACCGGCCCCGCAACAGCGGGTTGCTTGTCATCCCGGTCGCCATCGGGTATGATGAAGCCATCAACCGGAAGGAGGATCCGTCATGGAGATCAGGGAAGTTTTGAAAAGCCTTCGGGAGCGGAACGGCCTTACGCAGGAAGAGATGGCGGCGCGCGCGATGGTGACCCGGCAGGCCGTTAGCCGCTGGGAGAACGGCGACACCCAGCCCAACACCGATACCCTGCAGATTCTGTCGCGGGAGTTCGGGGTGTCCATCAACACCTTGCTGGGTTCACCCAGACAGCTCTGGTGTCAGTGCTGCGGCATGCCCCTCAGCGAGGACGGCATGATCAGCAGGGAGCCGGACGGCAGCTTCAACGAGGATTACTGCAAGTGGTGCTACGCGGACGGGGCGTTTACCTACCGGACGAAGGAGTCCCTGCTGGATTTCATCCTCGCCCATGCCCCGAACCCGGACCGCACCCCGGAGGAGGAGCGGCGCCGGGCGCTGGACGCGCAGCTGTCCCGGCTCAAGCACTGGAAATCGTGACCGGTCCGCACGGACCCGGCGGTCCTCATCACCGTGAGGCGCCGGGTTTTTTCTTTCGGGAATCGCGCGGCGGCTTGACATCGGGGCGCCGTCCGACTATCATGGGGAAGACGCCGGCCGTGCGGGGTACCGAAACGCGGCATGGGACATGAGAATGGGAGTTGGATTCATGAACGTTCTGAATCTGTTTTCAAACGCGATCCTGCGGATCGACCTGGACTCACCCTTCCTGGCGATCACCACGGTCCTGAGCTACATCGGCATGTGGGGCATCCTGAAGAAGGCGGGGTTTGAGGGCTGGAAGGCGCTGATCCCCGTGGTGCGGGAGATGAAGCTGGGCCAGGCCGCGGGCCGCGAGGAGCAGGGGCGCACCCTGGCCGTGGTCACCGCCGCCGGGATCGCGGTCCAGTTCGTCCGGGGCCTGGCCTCGCTGATCCGCGGGAGCTCGGTCCTGGACAGCCTCAGCGTGCTGCTGATGGCGGTGGGCGTGGTGCTGTCGATCATCGAGCTGATCTACCACATCCGCGTCTGCCTGGGGCTCATCGAGGTGTACGGCCGGAAGCGGCGCTGGGTGATCCTGTGGATCGTGGCAGAGTGCATCCCCGCCCTCCTGTGGGGCTGGTCGAAGAAGTTCATGCCCAAGTGGACCGTGCAGGAGATGAAATTCGACGCCAGCCGGTATTTCTCCGGCAGCGCGGCGACGGTGCTCTCCAACGGCCTGACGGTGAACCTGGAGGAGCGGACCGCCACGGAGTCCTTCAAGAAGAAGTACCTGCTCCGGGACATCCACATGTACATCCGGCCGGGCCGCATGGTGCTGCTGCTGGGCGGCAGCGGCGCGGGCAAGACCACCTTCCTGAACGCCGTGAACGGCTACGAGAAGGCCAGGGCGGAGGTCACCCTCAATGGCCGGAACATGTACAAGGAATACAAGGACATGCAGTACGAGATCGGCTTCGTGCCCCAGCAGGACCTGATGCGGGGCAGCGACAGCGTTTTCCGCACGCTGACGGACGCCGCCTCCCTGCGCCTGCCCGTCGGCTTCACCAAGGCGGAGCGCGAGGCCCGGGTGGAGGAAGTGATGGGGATCTTCGGCCTGACCCCGGTCCGGGACAACCTGGTGAGCAAGCTCTCCGGCGGCCAGCGCAAGCGCCTCTCCATCGCCATGGAGTTCATCTCCAACCCCACGCTGTTCATCCTGGATGAGCCGGACAGCGGCCTGGACGGCGTCATGGCCCGGGAGCTGTTCCAGCAGCTGCGGCAGATCGCCGACCAGGGGAAGATCATCATCGTCATCACCCACACGCCGGACCGGGTCATCGACCTGTTCGACGACGTGATCGTGCTGGCCAAGGACGCCAACCGCACGGGCCGCCTGGCCTTCTACGGCACCATCGAGGAGGCCCGGGCCTTCTTCGGGAAGGAGAAGATGGAGGAGATCGTCAAGTCCGTCAACCGCCAGGAGGAGGGCGGCGAGGGCCGGGCGGACGAGTTCATCATGAAATATGTGGAGGTGCAGCATGGCTGAGTCGAACGAAAAGCAGAATGCCGGCGCGCGCCGCTTCCGCCACAAGGGCCGCGGGAGCCAGGTGCTGATCTACCTGGGCAAGCAGCTGCGGTTCTTCATCAATGAGAGCGACTGGAAAGTGCTGCCCATGGCTGCCATCATCGCGGCGCTGGTGGGCGTGGTGATCCGTAACCGGCTGTTCCTGAACATGGAGGGCAGCCTCATGGGCGGCTTTGCCCTGGCCTGCGTGGCCATCTGGAACGGCTGCTTCAACTCCATCCAGGCGGTCTGCCGGGAGCGCGCCATCATCAAGCGGGAGCACCGGGCCGGCATGCACATCAGCTCCTACGTGGCGGCCCACATGATCTACCAGCTGGGCCTGTGCGTCGCCCAGACCGTGCTGACCATGTACGTGCTGAAGCTCATCGGCGTGAAGTTCTCCGCCCAGCCCGGGTTCATGACGCCCTGGATGATCGTGGACATCGGCATCTCCATGCTGCTGATCACCTACGCGTCGGACATGATGAGCCTGTTCATCTCCAGCATTTCCCACACCACCACCGGCGCCATGACGGTGATGCCTTTCGTGCTGATCTTCCAGCTGGTGTTCTCCGGCGGCATCATCCCGCTGCCCAAGGCCATCGAGGGCCTGTCCGACCTGACCATCTCCAGCTACGGCATCCGGGCCGTCGTCAGCCAGACCGGCTACAACGAGCAGCCCATGGTCACCGGGTGGAAGACCGTGAACGGGATGCGGGACAGCGAGTTCAGCGGCACCGTGACCCTGGGCCAGCTCCTGGACCTGCTGGACACCCCCACGGTGGAATCCCGCAGGGACAAGGTCGTGGTGCAGTCCCACACGGTGGGCGAGGCGATGGAGATCCTGGAGAGCGTGGAGGACGCGTTGGACCTGCGGGACAGGACGGTGGTGCAGTCCGTCACGGTGGGGAGCGTGCTGGAACAGCTGCGGACCGACGAAGCCTACGCGGACCTGCGGAGCCGGCAGCTCAGCCCCGAGACCGACGACGCCCCCGCCGTCACGGTGGGATCGGTGCTGGACCTCCTGGCCACCTCGGAGGGGAGCGAGGCCCTGTTGGAGGAGGAGATCGGCAGCACCGTCACCCTGGGCCAGGTGCTGGACTTCCTGCGCCTCCGGGAGGAGGCCGAAGCCCGGAGCGACGAGGTGCTCAACGAGCCCGTCACCCTGGGCCAGATCGCGGACTTCCTGAAGAACAGCCAGGTCGTCCAGAGCCAGCGGGACCGGAGCTTCTCGTTCGAGTTCACCGTGCAGGAGCTGCTGGACCTCTTCGGGGAGGAAAGGGTCGAGAACCTGGTCAAATGGAAGACCGCCGAGGCGGCCAGCAATGCCGTCTATGACCGCACCGTGGGAAACATTGTCGAAAACTGGGCGATGCTGGCGGCCTTTGCCCTGGGGTTCGCCCTGCTGTCCGTCCTGGCGCTGGAATTCATCGACAAGGACAAGCGGTGACAAGAAAAATCTCCGGTGGAACTGACACCCCGGGGGACGGCTGCGTATACACAGACGCGGGACGGTCAGAGGCCGGTCCCCGCGGCATGAGAAGGACGAAAGGATGAGAAGAAAATGAAGAAAATCATGAGCGCGATCCTGGCGGCAATGCTGCTGGCGGTTCTCGGCTGTGCGGCGGCCCTGGCGGAAGACAGCCTTCCCCAGCCCGAGGGCGGCAAAAAGTTTGAGAGCGACTGGGCCCTTATGGGCGGCCTGGTGAACATCACCTATGAGGAAGAGGGCTACCGCGTGCTGGTGGACCTGTGCAACGGGGAAGAGGGGACCGGCACGGTCTGGGAGTACAGCTGCGATTACGATGAGGACCGGGACGCGCTGGTGTCCGTGGCTTCCTCGAAGACGGCGTACACCTTTGATCCCGACACCCTGGACCGGACATACGGCGAGCAGGCGTACGGCGACTTTGACGAAGAAGGCCAACAGACGGTGTTCACCATCGGCGAGAACGGCATGCTGTACTGGGAAGACGGCCGCGGCAACGACGGCACCGACCTGGAGTTCCGGGACATCGGCCGCTATGAGGGCGTCTGGCGCAACGAGGCCGAGGAGGTCGAGGTGCGGTTCACCTGGGAGGGCCTGACGGACCAGGAGGCCTTCTACTACAGCGCGACGATCCACCGGGGCACCGAGGCGTTCTTCGTGGAATTCAACATGCAGGGCCTCCCGGACTTTGAAACCGGCCGGATGGAGCTCGTCGGCACCGCTGTCACCTACACGCTGAACGCGGAGGGCGGCTATGACGCGGAGACGGACGGCGAGGAGTACGACGCTTTCTTCTCCGAGATGGACGACGGCCGGATCCTCTTCGAGACCGCCAACGGCATCGAGCTGACCTACGATCTTCTGGGCGAATTCATGGAGACGAGCCAGGGCTGAAAGGCCATGGCCGCCGAAAGACTCCGGCTTGACGGCCGGGGTTTTTCTCTGCCCGGCGGGCTTTCCCGGTGGACGGATGGGAAAAACCGTGGTATCATGCGGAGGAGACCGGAGAGGAGGCGATCGCCGTGTGCGGAAGGTATTACATCGGGGAGACCCCTGACCTGGCGGCCATCGTGGAGGCCATGAACCGCTCGCCCCTGATGGCGCGGCTGCCCGGCGGCGCGGCGGCGGTTGCCCGCGGGGAGGTCCGGCCGGGGAACGTGGCCCCCGTGGTGGCCACCGCTCGCAGCGGTTTGCGGACGGTGTTTCCCATGCGGTGGGGGTTCGCCGGGAAGACCCTGCTGATCAACGCGAAGACGGAGACGGCCGCGGTGAAGCCCACCTTCCGTGAGGCCTGGGCGAGCCACCGCTGCGCCGTGCCGGCCTCCTGGTATTTCGAGTGGGAGCACCGTCTCACGCCGGAAGGAAAGCGGAAGACCGGCGACAAGTACATGATCCGCCCCGGGGACGAGGGGATCACCTGGCTCTGCGGCCTTTACCGGCTGGAGGATGGCTTCCCCTGCTACGTCATCCTCACCCGGGAGCCGGGGGAGGGGATCCGCTTCATCCACGACCGGATGCCCCTGATCCTCCCGGAGGCGGAAGCGGAGGCGTGGATCCGGCCCGAAACAGACCCGGCGTCGGTCCTCCGGGCGGCCCGGACGGACATGGCCTTTCAGCGGGTCGGCTGACGCGTCCGGCCGGCGGCTGCGGCGCCGCAAAACCGGTTGACAAGCGGCCCCATCGGCTGTATAATATATTGGACTGACGCCCTGTGGCGGAGGATGACTGTTTTTTCCGGTGACTGCCCTGCGACTTGATCGGACCGAAAGGTGGATTGGCAATGGATACGTGTACCGCAATCGTCGGAATCAACTGGGGCGATGAGGGCAAAGGCCGCATGGTGGACCTGCTGACGGAAGACTTTGACGTCGTGGTCCGCTACCAGGGCGGCGGCAACGCCGGCCACACCATCGTGAACCGGTATGGCGAGTTCATGCTGCACCTGCTGCCCTCCGGCGTGTTCTGGCCCAACGTGGTCAACATTCTGGGCAACGGCGTCGCGCTGGATCCGCAGCACCTGACGGAAGAGATCCATGCCCTCCAGGCCAAGGGCGTCGTGATCTCCCCGAAGAACGTGATGATCAGCGAGCGCGCATCCCTGCTGATGCCCTGGCATCGCCGGCTGGACGCGCTGGAAGAGTCCCGCCTGAAGGACAAGGCCATGGACACGACCCGCAAGGGCATTGCGCCCTTCTACTCCGACAAGTACGCGAAGAAGACCGTGCTGGCGGGCGAGCTGTTCTATCCGGACGTGCTCAGGCAGCACCTGAAGGACCTGCTGGAGTGGAAGAACCTGATCCTCACCGGCGTTTACGGCGACGAGCCCGAGACACAGGAGATGATCGACGAGTGGGTGAAGACCTACTGTGAGCCGCTGAAGCCCTTCATCCGCAACACCGGCACCTATCTGGCGGACGCCATATGGAACCACAAGCGCATCCTCTTTGAGGGCCAGCTGGGGGCGCTGCGGGACCTGGATTACGGCATTTATCCCTTCACCACCTCCTCCAACGTGCTGTCCTCCTATGCCCCCATCGGTTCGGGCATGCCCAACGCCATCGTGGAGCGGGTCATCGGCGTGGTGAAGGCGTACTCCAGCTGCGTCGGCGCGGGCCCCTTCGTCTGCGAGTTCTTCGGCGAGGAGGCCGACAACCTGCGGAAGATCGGCGGCGAGAAGGGCGGCCACAAGCCCCATCGCGTGGGCCCCATCGACCTGGTGGCCACCCGCTACGGCGTCAAGGTGCAGAACGCCACGGAGATCGCCCTGACAAAGCTGGACGTGCTGAGCCAGATGGACGAGATCCCGCTGTGCGTGCGCTACAAGCTGTACGGCAAGGAAACCGACGAGATGCCCTTCCCCTCCGTGCTAGACCGCTGCGAGCCCGTCTTCGAGACCATGCCCGGCTGGAAGTGCAACATCTCCAATGTCCGCAACTGGTGGGACCTGCCGAAGGAAGCGCAGGACTATGTCAAGCGGATCGAAGACTCCATCGGCGTTATCATCAAGTGGATCTCGGTAGGCCCCGAGCGCCACAGCATCATCCGCCGCGGCTGAGCGGCGCCCCTGCATCGACAATGCGTTGGTCATCACCCGGTGATCAATGATTGCATAAACAAAAGAAAAGGAAATGAGGCAAGTCTAATGAAGGGTAACGTTCTCGTCGGTCAGTCCGGCGGCCCCACGGCCGTCATCAACGCCAGTCTGGCGGGTGTGTTCAAAACCGCCATGGAGCGCGGCTTCAGCAAGGTCTACGGCATGCGCTACGGCATCCAGGGTTTCATGGATGAGCAGTACATCGACATGTCCGACTTCATCCGCAACGAGCTGGACCTGGAGCTGCTCAAGCGCACTCCCTCCGCCTTCCTGGGCACCTGCCGCTACAAGCTGCCGGAGATCCACGAGGATCGGTCGGTGTACGAGCGCATTTTCGAGCTGCTGGACAAGCTGGACATCGAGGTGTTCATCTACATTGGCGGCAACGATTCCATGGACACCATCCGCAAGCTCTATGACTACTCCCTGCTCACCGGCGCCCGTCAGCGGTTCGTGGGCTGCCCCAAGACCATCGACAACGACCTGGCCATCACCGACCACACCCCCGGCTTCGGCAGCGCCGCCAAGTACATCGGCACCTCCCTCAAGGAGATCATCTGCGACGCCATGGGCTTCTCCTACAAGAAGAAGAACGTGACCATCGTGGAGATCATGGGCCGCAACGCGGGCTGGCTCACCGGTGCCGCCGGCCTGTCCGAGTGCGAGGACTGCGCGGGCCCCGACCTGATCTACCTGCCTGAAGTGCCCTTCAGCGTGGAAGGCTTCGCGGCCAAGGTGAAGGAGCTCCTGGACCAGAAGGACGTCGTGGTGGCCGTGGTGTCCGAGGGCATCAAGACCGAGGACGGCAAATACGTCTGCGAGCTGGCCACCGCCAACGCCACCAAGGACGCCTTCGGCCACATCCAGATGACCGGCACGGCCTCCTACCTGGCCAACGTGATCAGCTCTGAGCTGGGCTGCAAGACCCGCGCCATCGAGCTCTCCACCCTGCAGCGCGCCGCGGCCCACATGGCCAGCCGCGTGGACGTGGACGAGGCCTTCAACGTGGGCGGCGCCACCGTGAAGGCGGCCGACGAAGGCTCCTCCGGCGTCATGGTGGTCATCGAGCGCGTCTCCGACGATCCCTACGAGAGCTCCACCGGCGTCTACGACGTGCACCGCATCGCCAACGACGAGAAGATGGTCCCGCGGGAATGGATCACCGAGGACGGCACCTATGTCACCGAGGAATTCCTGGACTATGTGCGTCCCCTGATCCAGGGCCACTACAATCCCGTGATGGTGGCCGGCCTGCCCCGTCACCTGAACATCAACCAGCACGGCTACGACTGGAGCTCCCCCAAGCGGAAGTGAGCGTCCCGGCGCGGTGCGGCGAGAAACCCCCTTCCGGGGGTTTTTCGTTGTCCGGATTGACAAAATCTGGTTCCCATGCTACCATGGATCCGCAGGCCGAAGCCGCGCGGGGCTCCGCAGAAGCGGGGCGGGTCGTTGAACGGACAGTCGCAGAGAAAACGGTATCACGAAGGTGCCAATCGCCGTCACGAGACGGTTTTGACGCCTTTTCCTTATCCCGGAAACCCATCGAAACAGGAGGTACGGTATGAAAAACCTGAAGAAAATCATGGCCCTGACGCTGATCCTGAGCCTGTGCTGCGGGCTGGCGGCGACCGCTTTCGCGGTGACCTTCACCGACGCCCACGGCAACGAGATCGAGCTGGACGAGACCCTGCAGGCCTACACGGCCGCCGCGCTGTACGGCGCGGACAACGCGGCCCGGCAGGGCGAGACCAACCTGGGCGACCTGTGGACGGACGCCCTGCGGTGGTTCGCCGTCTCCGGGGCGATCAACGAATACTTCGAGGAAGACGACGTGACCGCCGGCATCACCGCGGTGAACGTGGACGCCGACCACATCGTGGCCCTGTGGAACGGCGGAAACCTGCGGGCGGACGTGGCGGAGGGCACCTTCGGCGCGGAGGAGCTGGCCCAGGTGCTGCCCTATCCCAACAAGGTGGCGGTGGTCTACCTGACCGGCGCGCAGCTGCTGGAGGCCCTGGAGGCGGCATCCCAGGGGCTGCCCTGCACGGAGGATACCGCCGCGGCCTGCGCCTCCTTCATGCAGGTGTCCGGCCTGAAGTACACCGTGGACACCTCCGTGGCCTATGACAAGGGAGAAGCTTACGGCGAGCACTGGTTCAAGGCGGCTTCCCTGGGCCGGGTGACCATTGAGGACGTGAACGGCCTGCCCTTCGACCCGGAGGCCGTGTACGCCGTCATCACCAGCAACGCCAACTTCAACGGCATGGATTCCTCCTACGTGTTCAAGGCGGCGGCCGCGGAGAACGAGAGAAGCGTCATCACCACCGCTGTGGTGCGGGACGTGGTGTGGCTGTACATTGCCGGGGAGCTGGGCGGCCGCATCGGCGAAGACTACGCCGAAAATCAGGGCCGGATCACCGTGAAGTAAACAGGCGGGAGGAACCCATGCGAGGAGAACTGGAGAAGGTCGTCGCCGAGATTGAAAAGGTCATCGCGGGCAAGCGGGACGTGATCGGGAAGATCCTGATGGCGCTGCTGGCGGAAGGGCACGTGCTGCTGGACGACGTGCCGGGGGTGGGGAAAACCACCCTGGCGGTGGCCCTGGGCCGGGCGGCGGGCCTGCGGTACAGGCGGGTGCAGTTCACCCCGGACGTGCTCCCATCCGATCTGGTGGGCTTTTCCGTGTACGATCGGGAGCGCGGCGATTTCACGTACCGCCCGGGCGTCCTGAACCAGGCCAACCTGGTGCTGGGAGACGAGATCAACCGGGCCTCCAGCAAGACCCAGTCGGCCCTGCTGGAGGCCATGGAGGAACGGCAGGTCACAGTGGACGGGACCACGTACCCCCTGGAAGCCCCCTTCCTGGTGATCGCCACGGAGAACAGCGTGGGCACCGCGGGGACTTCGCTTCTGCCCTATGCCCAGATGGACCGCTTCCTGGTGCGGCTGTCCCTGGGCTATCCGGATTA
This sequence comes from Christensenellales bacterium, assembly GCA_045226335.1. GTDB lineage: Bacteria > Bacillota > Clostridia > Christensenellales > Aristaeellaceae > RUG11272. Next base: position 60,327 of record JBGVCH010000056.1, read on the forward strand.
CGAGGCCCACATGGCCATGCTGCGGGCGCGGCAGGAGGAGGATCCCCTGGACCTGGTGCAGCCCGTGCTGTCCCGGGACGAACTGCTGGCCATGCAGCGGGAGGCGCGGAAGGTCACGGTGCGGGAGGCCGTCCTGGACTACATCGTCCGCCTGGCCATGGCCTCCCGCGGCCACGCGCTGGTGGAGGTGGGCATCAGCCCCCGGGGCGCCCTGTTCCTGAACCGGACGGCCAAGGCCCGGGCCTGGCTGGAGGGCCGGGACTACGTCACGGGGGAGGACGTCCAGGCGGTGTTTCACGACGTGTGCGGCCACCGGGTGCTGCTGAAGCAGCCTGCGGACCGGACGGTGGAGGACGTGCTGACGGAACTGCTGCGGACGGTGGAGAATCCCGACCGCCACAGCCGGCTGGCCGGGATGCTGAAGCGATGAGGAGACGAACGGCCATCGGCCTGATCTGGCTGGCGCTGGCGGCGGGCCTGTACTTCTTCGAGAACGGCACGGGCACCCGCATCGCGCTGGCCTGTTCCCTGCTGCTGCCCCTGGTCCCGGCGGTCCGGAGAAGCCTCTTTGCCCCGGACCTCCGCCCGCCGGAAGCGCGCCGGAACAGGCCGCGGAGCGTCCCCGCGCTTTCCCTCCGGGAGGAGGACGAGCCGGGGGACGTGCGCCCGTATGTCCCCGGGGACCCGGTGAACCGGATCCACTGGAAGCTCTCCGCCAAGCGGGACGAGCCGCTGGTGCGGGAGGCGGACCGGTGCGTCGTGGAGGAGACGGCGGAGGGGCAGGCAGAGGACCACGATGCCGCGGGAGGACCCCGGCGGCGGAGATACCGGCGTCTGCTGCTGGCGTGCGCCGGCGTTTTCCTGTCGGCGGCGATTTTGCTCTTCGCCCTGCCCGGAGCCCGGGAAGGCGCGCAGGCGCTGGCCAACCGCCTGTTTGACGCCAGCGAGGCGGTGAACGCCTATGTGTATCAGCGGTTTCCCGTGGGCCCGGATCGGTCTGTGGTCCTGGCGGCCGTGCTGCTGGGGCTGATGGCGGCGGCGCTGACGGCCGGGGTAGTCCTGTCCGGCAGCCGGTGGGCGGCGCTGGGACCGGTGGCGGGCTGTGTGCTGGCCCAGGTGTATTTCGGGCTGGCGCTGCCCGCCTGGGCCAACGTGGCGCTGACGGGCTTGTTTGCGCTGCGGCTGATGGGGCGGCCCCGGCCGCGGCGCGGGGTCCTGCGGCTGCTGGCGGGCATCGGCGCGGTGGCCCTGGCGGTGGCGCTGCTGTGGCCCGGGACGGACGCCGCCACGGAGGCCGCTTCCGAGCGGGCCCGGGACGCCCTGAGCCGCCTGGCCGGGCAGACCGGCGGTGCCGCGGCGGAACTGCCGGACATCGGCGCGGAGACCCGCCGCGTGCACCCCCGGACCCTAGCGGAGGGGGAAGGCGAGGCCCGCCCAGGCCGGGCGTTCCGGCTGGCGACGGAGGAGGAGCGGGAGATCGCCATGCCCCGCCGGACGGACTGGCTGCGGGCCATCCTCTTCCTGCTGCTGACGGTGGCGGTGGTGGTCGTGCCGTTTGTCCCCTTCGCGCTGGCGAACGCCCGGCGGAGGAAGGCGCAGGCGGCCCGGGAAGCCCTGCGGACCAGCCCGGCCCGGGAGGCGGTGTGCGCCGCGTTTCAGCAGGTGATCGCCTGGCTGGAGGCCACGGGCAACGGCGCGGGGAACCGCTTGTACAGCCAGTGGACCCCTACGGTCTCGGAGCGGATCGGCCCGGAGTACGGCCGCCGCTTCGGACAGTGCGCGGGGCTGTTTGAGGAGGCCGTCTACAGCGGCCATGAGATGGACGAGACGCAGCGGCAGCAGGCGCTGGACCTTCTGACGGAGACCGGGGAGACCCTGCTGGCCGGGGCGGGCCGGCGTCAGAAGCTGCGCCTGCGGTACAGGGAGAATCTGTGGATATGAGCGCGAAGAGATGGGTGGTCCTGGCGCTGGCGGTTATTCTGACGCTGGCGTTGACGGGGTGCCGCACCAGGACCGGCGCCGGATCGGGCGATGCTACCGGCGCGCCGGAGGATAACCGTCCGGGACAGGCCGCCTCCGTCACAACGGAGCCGGGGGAGGCGGAGGCTTCGGCGGAAGCCGCGGAGGCCGGCGGACGGACCCGGGAGAACCCCGACGCGGACCGCCGGGAGTATGACGAAAACGCCCCCGCCGAGATCCGGCCGGGGACGGATCACCTGCTTCACGCGGAGGGAGAAGGCGACGGACGGCCCGGGGAGGACCCGGAGGCGGATCTGGCCGCGGACCGGCTGCGGGAGGACGCCGCGGACCCCGCCACCCGCACCGTCGCTGCCCCGGACGCGGAGCAAATGGCGGTCTCGGAGGACGGGGAGATGGCGGACTCCGCCATGACCTACTTCACCGTGCTGCTGCAGGACCGGATGGGCTCGCTGTTTGAGTGCAAGCGGGTCAACGTGTACTGGGAGACGGCGGCGGACCGCGTGACCATCCACCGGACCGCGCCGGAGCACGCGCTGATCCTGGGGGCCGGGGCCTACGACGTGTCGGCCAGGCTGCTGCCGGAGAACCTCCGGGTGGACGACGGCTGGGTGGTGCGGAAGAACCCCCAGGTCATCGTCAAGATCGTGGACGGCCGCGTGCTGGGCCGGTCGGCGAGCGGCACCGGGGCCGCGGCGGCGGTGCGCCGAAGCCTCCTGAGCCGGGAGGGCTGGGGCGGCATCGACGCGGTGCGGCAGGGGAAGGTGGTGCTGCTCTCCGAGGAGCTGCTGGACGCGCCCTGGCTGCAGACCGCGGCCATGCTGCTGGTCGCCAAAGCCGCCTATCCCTCCGAGATGGCGGACGTGGACCCGGAGGAGGCCCTGCGGATGCTGGCGGAGGAGGCCACGGGGACGGCGCTCACGGGCGTATACTTCGACCTGGGCGGATCGGACTGATCCGTGAGAGAGGCGGTTTGGATGGACCGGAAACGGGAAAAGGAAACCCTGCGGGTGCGCCGCCTGACCTACGCGGCGCTGTACCTGGCCATCGCCATGGCGCTGCCCTTTGTCACGGGGCAGATCCCGGAATTCGGGAAGGCGCTGTGCCCCATGCACATCCCGGTACTGCTGTGTGGCTTCATGTGCGGCTGGCCCTGGGGGCTGGCGGTGGGGTTCATCGCGCCGCTGCTGCGGTCGGTGACCTTCGGGATGCCGCCGGCGGGGCCCACGGCCGTGGCCATGGCTTTCGAGATGGCGGTCTACGGCGGCGCGGCCGGACTGCTGTACCGGATCCTGCCCGACCGGAAGGGCTTCATC